>CAZFVP010000102.1:0-7859 GCA_964522345.1 uncultured Gammaproteobacteria bacterium
GCTCTATTTAACGCAATGGTGTCAGTAACATCGAGCTCCAAGGTTGTTAAGTTTTTGTGCTCGCCTAAACGATCAAGGTTTTCACGACTCATATCGGCTACAGTGACATGATAATCACCGCAGGAAGCTAATAACTCAGTGATAATAGCGCCAATTTTACCTGAGCCCAGCAATAGTACGTTCTTCATGTTGACTCCTTCTTTATGACAAGCTGTATTGATAACCAGCTTGCATGCAATGTTTAAGCTTGTTATCTGGTGGTAGACAGTCGCCAGAACACTTACGATTGTTATTCTTAAGCTTATTGTGTCAGAAATTTTTTTTGTAGTTATATAATTATCAATATGACATACAAAAATCAACAATATGACGATTTAATAGTTATTTTGACGTAATATTGACCTCTATAGAGATATTCAAACTGATACATTAATGTCACTCAACCAACGCCGAGCTCGGCTCACCTTTGCATTATTAGTCTGCGGCACCGTGATAGGTCTCGCGGGCATCGACTTAGTACTGCCCGCTATTCCAAGCCTGCCAGATCATATCGACGGTAGTCTTGAGCGCGCGCAATTGGTGCTGGCGTCGTTCGCTGCAGGAACTGCACTCGGTTTACTTATTTTTGGTGAATTGGGTGCGCGATTCGATCAGAGAGCTTTGTTGATTGGAGCATTAATATTGTATGCAAGCCTCTCTTTTGTAGCTGCGTATTCAGAGTCGATTAGTGAATTAATTACCGTGCGCTTTTTTCAAGGCCTAGCGTCTTCAGCGCCAGCTGTGTTTGCTCCAGGTATGATTAAGTCAATGTTTGATGAGAAGGGAGCTCTTAAGGCAATTGGTTTGATGGGCAGCATCGAATCACTTACGCCAGCCTTTGCACCGGTGCTTGGGGCTTGGTTACTTACGTTCACGGATTGGCGAGCATCGTTTTTTCTAACCACCGTATTATCGCTGACCTTAGCCGTCACGATTTTCTTTATTGGCGGAACCAGCCTTAAATCAAAATCGCAAAAGTCCACGTCATTGCTAAACACTCAAAGCTATTTTTCTTTGTTCGCCAATCGAGAATTCATACGCCAAGGCCTTAGTCATGCATGTACCTTAGGCGGCTTGCTTATTTTTGTATTCGGGGCGCCGACTGTAATCATTACCACAATGGGCGGCAGCCTATCTACTTTTGTCGTCATGCAAATAATCGGCATTACTCTCTTCGTTATAAGTGCCAACTTGAGTGGCAAGTTAGTGTCTAGATTTGGTCACGAAAATATGATCTTGTTTGGCTCGTTTCTGAGCGCATTCGGTTGCATAGCGATCTACTTATTTGCCACCTTTGGCAACAATAACCCCCAATGGTTATGGCTATTGTTCGCCCCAGTTAATTTAGGCCTAGGCTTGCGAGGCCCGCCAGGGTTTTATCAAGCGGTTGTTGCCTCAGGTGAAAATGATTCACGCGGCGCCGCCTTATTGATTCTACTTATTTTAGGGGTGGCGGCGCTGGGCACTGCCGCAGTTGCCCCACTTATTTCACTCGGGCTTATACCGCTAAGTTCAGCTGCCGCATGTGTCGCTATAAGCTCCGTTATTGTACTTATTCTGCTTAAAAACCAAAACCTCTCAGTCTCTGAGTTGTAGATAAAATAGAAGGAGGTATTACATGATTATCGACGGTAAAGATAAACAACTGATTGCGCTATTGAGCACTAATTCACGTGAAAGCACAGCTCAGCTAGCGCGCATGCTGAATATGTCTCGAACTACAGTTACCAGTCGCATAGAGCGCCTTGAGAAACGAGGCATTATTACTGGTTACACCATTCAGTTCAGTGATGATTATGAACGAGGCCGCATTCAAGCGCACGTGATGATCAGTTCAAACCCTAAGTCTTCGGCAAAGATAATACGCACTCTGAAAAACATACCGGCCGTTCAAGCTCTTCATGCGATTAATGGAGTGTATGAAATGTTAGCCTTAATCAGCGCTGAATCAACTCAGCATCTAGACGACGTACTCGACCAAATTGGCAACGTAGAAGGCATTAGTAAAACTACTTCATCGATTATCCTTTCAACTAAATTTTCTCGATAGCGTTCGGCCCATATTACATTTTTAGTTAGACTGTATGAAACGGCAATCATCATTAGCAAACTGAATGTCGTAGATTAGACTTACTAACGCAAAAAGAAATTCTTTTTCCGGCTTGATACTCAATACTGCATAAAAATCGGAGCGTATGAGGTAAAATCTGAGACATGAACTTTATTAAAAAACTTGAACACGCCTGGTCAGCTAGTAATTCGCTTTTATGTGTTGGTTTAGACCCTAATTGGCAGAAGATACCTGAACATTTAAAAACCTTACCTGAGCCAATTTTTGAGTTTTGCAAAGCCATTGTTGACGCGACACATGATTTAGTCTGTGCGTACAAACCTCAAATCGCCTATTTTTCTGGCTTGCAGGCGGAAGATCAGTTAGAGAAAACACTAAACTATATTCGTGAAACTTACCCGCATATTCCTATAATCTTAGATTCTAAGCGCGGCGACATCGGTAGTACCGCTGAGATGTATGCAGTGGAAGCGTTTGATCGCTATAAAGCCGATGCGGTTACGGTTAACCCTTACATGGGGCAAGACTCAGCTCAACCCTTTTTAGATCGAGTTGACCGAGGCACGATTTTACTTTGTCGGACTTCAAACCCAGGTGCTGGCGACATTCAAGATTTAGAGGTTGAGGGTCAGCCAATTTTTGAGAGGGTCGCGAGTATGATCAGCCAACGCTGGAACACTAATAACAATTGCTGCATTGTCGTCGGCGCTACCTGGCCTGAGCAGATGTCACGTCTTAGAGAGATCACTGGGGATATGCCATTTTTGGTGCCCGGTGTGGGCGCCCAAGGAGGCGATGTCGAAGCCCTAGTCAAAGCAGGCCAAACTGCCAATGGTAAAGGCTTAATGATTAATAGTTCTCGCGGTGTTATTTATGCTGGCAATGGTGAAAACTTCGCGATTGCCTCACGCAAGGCTGCGTTAGAAACACGTGATTTGATCAACCAGTTTCGCAACAAATAAATTATGAAAAGCCTCTCTGAATCGGTCATCAAAACATTGGCTGGAGAGGCCGCTTACCAGCGTGGGCTAGCCTACTACAATGAAGGTAGAGTTAAGCAACTCGATATAAATGCAACCCATATTAGCGCAGAGGTAGAGGGTGAGAATCGTTACCACGTCACGCTAAATCACACCGCTAAAATATTCGATGGGTCATGCGATTGTCCGGCCTCAGACAACTTTGATTTCTGTAAGCATTGCGTGGCCGTGAGCCTAGCGTATTACTACCAAACTCAAACCAATCTTGAGATGTCGGATGCCGGCAGCGAAAACGTCGTTAACCTCTATCTAAATACATTTACAAAACCTCAGTTAGTCGAAGAACTTGCGGCCTTGATAGAAAGCGACCAAGTTATCTACGACCATTGGTTACTGCGAGCTGAAATAGCTGGCGGTAACTTGTCTTCAAAAGACTTGCGTAAGCGCATTACTCGGGCGATTCCCTATAAGCCTTCGGGGTTATGGCGTCCTCAGGAAATTGCAAATTATTTTTCCGAGGCAACGCTAGCGTTAAAAGTGCTTGAGCAAGCCATATTGGCACTTGAGGCAAATAGAGCAATTAAGCTAGTCGTCTACGCAATTGAACGCACTGAGAAAACACTTGAAACCATCGACGACAGAGCTGGTTATAAAAGTGATTTACAAAAATTGCTTATAAAGTGGTTTCACTCCGCTCTAAGCTCTCATGAATGGCAACGACAAGAACGGGTTCAATTTCTTAGTGAATTAATTCTGAATGAAAAGCACAGTTACGACATTCTTCAACTGCCTAACGGTGTTATTAATTTAATTAGCAATAAAGAAAGTGAAGACATAATGGAGGCTATTAGCAAGGCGTGGACCAAAATGCCGCCGCCTAGCAAAGAATCTCATAATCAACTTAGTCTGTATTCTCGCCTTGAAGCCATGTTACTTGAAGACGCGTTGCTATTGAATAATCAACGCCGCGAACTCGAGATTCTCGCTAAAGGTGCGGTTGATACGGATCGCTGTTTAAAATTGGTCCGCAAATGTATTAATTATCTACGCTTAGACGAAGCTGAAAAATGGTTGGAATACGCTGCACAAGTTCAAACATTACACAGCAATGACGTAACTCTAATCGAAACCCATCAAATCGACCTCTGGTTAGCGCAAGGCGAATACAATCAAGCGCTAGCTGCCCAGTGGTCTCGTTTCGAAGAAAACGAAGAACCCAGTGATTTAGAGGATGTGTATCAAACATCTGAGAAAATTCATCAAGAACGAGCTTATTTACAACAAGGTATACGTTATTTAGATTCAAAAATTGAACCTAGAAAAGACACACCTCGTAATCGTCAACGGGTCGAAAACTTAATTGCAATCTACTTGAGTCACAATATAGTCGATGACGCAATCGCACTGGCAGGTCAACATAAACCTCACCCTAGTACTCTTATGGCAATTGTTAACGCAGCTCCACGGCACTCTAGCAAAACATGCGCATTAGCCGAACGCGCGGTTAATCATTTAGTTAAGCTCAATAGTAATGAAACGAGTGATCGTGCTAACTGGTTTCTACAAAAACTGTATGCAAACGCCAAACCTAAAGATAAAGAACTTATTAAAGAGGTGATTCAACGCATCTACAGCAAACCCGAAAACAAGCGTAAATCGAACTTTGTAAAACAGCTCAAAGTAAACTTTGAATTTGTTTAGCTTTGCTGAAGTTGAAGTATAAGGCAATTACGTGCGAGGTAATTGCATACGTGAAAGGGCTTGAGTAGAGTTATGCCATCTTAAATACGTAGAGAATTTCTGCAAGCGTCGATGAAAACCAAATGTTAGAGAAAATAGTTTCCGCCTCACTATTAGTCGTATCAGTAATTCACCTAATGCCAATCATTGGGTTCTTAGGCGTAAGCAAACTATCTTCGATGTATGGTATTACTGTTACCGACCCAAATTTAGAAATCTTAATGCGCCACCGAGCTGTTTTATTTGCAATACTAGGTGGCATATTTGCGTACGCTGCGTTTCAAACCAAGTTACAGCCTTTGGCTCTATTCGTTGGCTTTGTTAGCGTACTATCGTTTTTCTATTTATCGTATTCTGTTGGTGGTTTTAACGATGCTATAAGGAAGGTTGTGATCGCCGATATCGTCGCTGTTCTTGCATTAGCCGTCGCTAGTGGAGCATATTTGATCACGTGTAAGGGTTAAATTCCCTGAGGCTTGCCGGGTAGTGTATTCAACGCTATCAAATTGAAGGCCTAGTATCTTTAATACTTGGCCGAGTTCGTATCGAATTGTACCAAGTAAGAATTTTATCAGACTCATTGAGTAGCTCTCTGCCTTCTTCAAATGCCTGAAAATAGTCGACCACGGGTGCAAATTGAAGATCTGCGAGTGAGATATCGTCTCCGCATAAAAATATCGAATTCTCGGTCAAATGATTAATCGCTCGAAGCACCGTCTTTGATTCAACCATCGCATTAGCGAACGCCTCTTCATCAGTAGGCAAATTAAATTTTTTACAAACAACTCTATTAGTAAAAGCTTGGCGCATCATCGGCTGAAACGCGTAGGCGTCAATAATTGATATAATTTGGGCCATTCGCCCTAATTTCTTAGCACTGCTGGGCTGCAATTTAGGGCCTGAAAATGCTTGGTCAATATAACGAGTAATCGCCGATGTCTCATATAGGATAAACCCATCATGTTCAAGAACGGGCACTCGTTTAAATGGGTGAATTTGCAGGTAGGCATCGTCAAAGTTTGGCGCAAAAGGGTTGATCTCGATGTAATCGTACGTCACCGCTTTTTCAAGCAATGTTGCTCGCGCTATCCACGTATACACGCTGTATTTATAACCATAAAGAGTCACATTCATCCAGTGGTTACTCGTATAGATAATCGATAGGCCAAGCGTACTCTAAATAACAAAGCGTTGTCCAAAATTTTGGACAACGCCGTGCTAGCGACCACTGCCGCATACAACCTAGGAGTAGGTTAAGTTACTCAGTCACCTCCGCTTGCTCTTTCTTAATTTGAGCTTCGATCTCCTCAAGAAACTTCACTTCTTCCTTGCTCAACGCTGCTTTCTCGGCTTCGCTCATTTCAGAAAGCAACCTAGGGGCAACTTTCAATTCGCCCGAGACTGGATCAGTGTATGTTTTGAGTTTCGAATCGTCCTCAGATTGTGCCAAACTAATAGTGCTTGAAAGCGCCATCACTGCAGCGATACTTGTGGTTAGAAGAGTTTTGCTTAAATGTTTAGTAGGGTTCATTTTTTTCCTCATTCAATAATTTACATATCGCCAAATCACCGACCCTGAGTTAAGTAGGGATAGGGCCTTTCAATGACTCGACGAGATGAATTGTAGAAATAAAAAAAAACGCTGCATTAAACCTAAAACGAAGGTAATTGAGGTTTCACAAACTTAACGCTGAGGTTACACATTAATGTATCGCAACAATGATGGTAGAAGCGCACAGTCATTGTCATTTGTCTAATTTCCTGGGCTTGGGAAGTGAATAGTAATGTGCCGCTTCCTTGCTTTTTAGTAATCACAAAGTGGTAAAAATCAGGTTTTAAATGCGTCGAAAACCCTTGTCTTATCGCATTCTCCAATCGGGGTTTCGATATCACCAAGCTCAAAGCCATCTAATGCATAATCTCGATATGGAAACATGCCTCTAGTAAATCACGATTCTCGCTCTAGGTTCTATTTATCAATGTTTTCAGTAGGTGCTTGTAACCCATTTATACTTGGCCAAGTAACGCACGCTGGTCAGTCTCCTGGTTGCCTAAGTGAGCAGTGCAGTTCAGTTTTCTTACCTTCCAAGGCGCTAAGGAATCTATTTCAGTTACCGATGTATTTCCCCAGTGGGTCGGCATCTCAATGCTATTTTCAAGTAAAGCATGATTGGCAACAAGTGCACGACAAACAAAACCATGGGTCACAACCAGCAAATCACCTTGTGCCTCTAAGGCAGCCGATCTTATCAATTCCCAAGCATCAACCATTCTCTGATTAAAATCTTCCCAGTTTTCACCGTTAATTGGCTGATAATCTAAATCAAACGGATCAAAACTCAAGTCAGCGTATCGCCGACCACGCAAATCACCAAAATTTCGCTCCCTTAGTAAGGGGCTATAGGTTGGGTCAGTCCCGACCAACGACACCGTAAAGCTCGCTGTCTCTTTTGTTCGCAGATAATCACTACAGATGATGTCGGTGATCTTAGCCTGAGCTAGGCGTTGCGAGAGCTGCTCGGCTTGCTTATTTCCATTACGCGATAACGGCGACTTGGGCATTTGAAATGTCTGAGTCGCATTATCAATGGTTTCTCCGTGACGTACTAACAAGATTGTCATAACAGTAGGGCACCCTATTTTCAATAAGTGTCAATTTGGTTAAATAAGCCTTAAATTCATCTAGGCTGATTTATCCTCGACCATAACAAAGATGCTCATAAACGCAACGGAATCCTTAATATGCTGATAGCACGAATCATTAGACTACTCGTTTCTGCGCTTTTTCTTGTTACCAGTGCAAGTGGGCACACCCGCATTACACATTCACTCACAACGCATATATATAAATCGAGTGACGTAGACTGGGCGGTAGAATACACCAGTCAAAAGCCTATCCAGAGTATCGCTTTTGTGCGTAGCCCAGACAACTCTCGTACAACTCGCTGGTTATCGCCACAGGGAGAGTTCGAAATCATCTACCAAGATAACCGCGAAATTGCTCAACGAAAAGACGGAAAACCCTTTAC
>CAZFVP010000103.1:0-7700 GCA_964522345.1 uncultured Gammaproteobacteria bacterium
CAGTCAATCTATGGGCTTTGAAAGGCGATAAATTAAAATGGCTGCTTTTTGTGTGTTCTTAAGCAAACTTGTGATATCAGCCACTTCGTCTTTGGTGTGACCACCACTGCCCATCAAACCAAGGCCGTCTAATCCCATGTCAACTAAGCCTGCTGTAAATGAAATATCGGCGGCCCCGGCGTTTCTAGGGTTCACTGCTTCCACTTTGTTATAACCGAGTGATTCACTAATCTCGCTGTACATTTTCAATAGTGTTCTATTGCCAGCGGTTGGGGCCATTGGTGGGTAACCTTCGCTAAAGGCTAGCGTTGCTGAGGTATGCGCAAGATTGTCGCTGACTATATCTTGCATTACTGATTTAGCATTATTCAACTCCTCGAGTGACAAGGCTCGAATGCCACCAGTTATTTTGACACTTTTAGCGATGACGTTGTTTTTCCCAAATGCATGTCCCTTTGACGTGGTTGTGTCGTGTTCGATCGACGTACCGCCAATGATTAACCCGGGGTTGAACGTTAGATTGCCGACGCCAGCAAGCTTTTCTCTAAACTGGTTGAGGATTCTGGCGCTTTCGAAAATTGCGCCATAGCCTACTTCGGGTTGAAATATTTGGGAGGAATGAGCTGGCTTGCCTTGTACGTTTAATTCCCATGCGATTGAACCACGGCGCGCGATCACCGCGGTTTTAATGTTGCTATCGCCGTCTTCGAACCCTAGCGCTATATCGGCCCATTTAGCGGCATTGATTAACACTTTTTTGGACTCTGATAATGGCGTTCCACTACGTTCTTCGTCGCCCGTCATCACAACCTTAATGTTAACACCTTCGAGTAACTCTAGCTGATGTAGCGCACTGAGGGCTTCGACAATTATCACGTTACCACCTTTCATATCAGTGATGCCCGGGCCGGCAATATGTGACTCGTCGATTCGTTTAAATTTTTGAAATGAATCATCAACCGGAAATACGGTGTCTAAATGGCCGATGAGAAGAAGGTTGACGTTGTTGTTTGAGGCTCCTTTTCGTGAGGCTAATAAGTGGCCAGCACGACCGAAATTTGAACCGTCGACCCACTGTACATCAAAACCTAAAGGTGTGAGTTGGGCGCCAAACACATCACCAACATTTTTGACACCTTCGAAGTTCATCGTGCCGCTATTAATATTAACCGTCTGTTCTAACGTCTCCAGCGCACGTGGGGAATTCGATTCGATGGTATTGGCTATTTGCATTTCCAAGGGAGATACTTTGGCGGCAAACGCCGTCGAAGCCATTACTATGAACGCAAGAGTAAGAAGCATGAGAGTAAGGCTGTGTTTTATGAATTTCATAGGCGTCTTTCGGAAATAGGGCAGGTTAAAGAGTTCCAACTTTGATTGTGAATATTACACTTTAGTCTGGCGAGTGAGTGTGTGATGATGTGGTCGATTAACTTTAGCTTATCGGTGAACTTAACATGAATCCACGCGCGATTGCGTCAATTGCTGGCTTGCTTAGCAGCGCCATTAGTTTTAAGCACGGTTTTGCTGGTTCAAAATCAGTATCAAATATCGCAAGCGATGAGCATGTCGTGTTTTTCACCACGCACAGCTGGTATGACAAGCACTCTAAAACATGGAATATCCCGATTCATGGTTGGGTTTACGCCTTAGAGAGCAGGCCCCTTGTTAGAGCAATGTTCAGTGAACTATTAGATCGTAAATATGGTTTGAAGCGTAACACTGAAACGGAGAGCAATTTCGCCTACCGTACGCAATTGCTTACCGCCGACAATGAACGTGGTAAACGTATTGTGATTAGGTTAATGGGACGGCGTTATGTACTCCCAAAAAGTGAGCCGAATGGGCATTTTAAATCAGTAATCGCGATACCAGCATCTGAATTTAACGAGACTCTAGAAAACCGTATTAAATTTGAACTGGTGTTACGTCCGAGCGATTCGCGAAACTACACGGGAAATAGTTTATTAATAAAGGCCAAGGGCGTATCAATTATCAGTGACATCGACGACACGGTGAAGCTCAGCTATGTGACTGATCATAAAAAGTTGTTTGAGAGCAGTTTTTTTAAAGACTTTGTCCCTGTTGAAGGTATGCCAGAACTATATCAACACTGGCAAAGACAAGGGGCTAAGTTTCATTATGTTTCGTCATCGCCATGGCAACTTTATGAACCCTTACAAGAGTTTATGAAACAACACGGTTTTCCAGATGCAACATTTTCATTGAAAATGATTCGGTTTAAAGACCAAACTTTTTTCAACTTATTTAAAAGTGCAACTAAGACAAAGCCGCAGGCGATTGAGGCTATTGTCAAATATTACCCTGAGCGAAAATTTGTTTTAATTGGTGATAGTGGCGAAAAAGACGCGCAGGTGTACGCGCAAATTGCTAAGGACCACCCTGAGAAAATTGTTCAAATTTACATTCGCAATATCAACGGTAACGCTCAGCTTGATAACTTCTACGAGACTGTCTTTGACGGCTTGCCCAGAACACTTTGGCAAACTTTCGAGAGCCCTGATGAAATAGACGCTCAGCTGTCTAAACTCTGAGCGGTTTGGCTTATAGAAGTTTTCCACAAAAGCTGTGGATAACTTTGTGAATAAAATTATTCGAGCTATGACTAAACTCGATCATTTCAAATTGCTTAAAAAATAAGCAATAAAAATGATGACTACGTTAGTCCATAACTTTCTTTTTGTTAGCTAGGCGTTGTGTTCTTTAACAAAATCGAGCCCACTACAAATAGCGGTGACTTGGGCCAAAATACAATTTTCATCGTCAACCTCTGGGCTATCCGGGTAGACTTCAGTAGTGGTATTGTAAGTAGCGTCACTGAAACCAGTACACAAACCTAAGGATTTAGTCGGATAATTGATTACCCCCGCCTGAGTTGTCAACTTTCCAATGATTCGTCCCTGAGGGTCGGATGGAGCGATATGTGTAACACCGCTAACCGCCTCAATGATATGAGCTTGAAAGTTATCACAAGGGTTTTCGGTGTCACCAACCAAGTAGAAACCGTCGGGTATCTCCCAGAACGCATGGTATTCATTATCTCTCGCCGACAGGGCTGGCCTGAATTCAGTATTATCGGTATCGGTGGTTTCATGAAGGTCTATATGAACCTCGAGTTTGGTATTTAACGACCTTACATACCTCATTAAGGCAGCGGACTCCTCAATCGTACTGTCATGGGTAAATGAACGATTTGGATCAATTGCGTTCGGGTTCCAACGATTGATTGTTTCATAGCCCCACGGGCTGACACAGGGAGCAACGATAATATTAAAAAAGTCGCTATAGCTTTCCATTTGCGTTTCAATAAAACGAATAGCCCCATGAACTCCGCTGGTTTCATAGCCATGCACTCCACCGGTAATCAGTGCTGTGGGCTTATTGGAATTTTGCTTGCGGCTTTTTACCGCCCATAGCGGATAGCGTTTGGGGTCGTAGCTCAAAGCCGAATATTGTTCTAAGTCGAATTGTTTGTTTAAGGACGACAGTCGTTGTAACACCTGGTTTTCGTATGACCGCTTGATCGATTGTAGATTTAGCCACTGTTGCCGTTCAATACTTCCCCATTTTTGATTTGGTTTGCCGATCGAATAAGGTGCTTCGTTTTTCATGTTGTCTCGCTTAGTTATGTAGGGCCACATTTCTAAACTGCTTTGTTATAGTGACAAGGCCAGTGGCTATAATAAGTAAGCATAATAATGTTTAAGATAAAAAGTAGTGTGTTTGGCTGACATTTTTTTGCGCAAGGTGGTGGTAACTTTGTAAACAAGCTTCACTCGATGACTGGTAATATCAGTTAACTGATATTACGGGTATCTATTATCGAAAATTATATTAACCAATGGTTACAAGAGCATCAGCACTGCGCATTGATTACCGTGCCATTGCTCGCCTTTCTCGAAGCTTTTGTGGGAGTAGGGTTATTTGTGTCCGGCGTGATACTTCTCACAGTATGTACCGTATTGTATGTCGAACAGATAGCAACTCTTCAGCAGATCCTGCCTTTGGCATTTTGCGGCGCCTTAGTTGGTGATCATAGTGGTTACTATATTGGGCGTTTTCTGGGGCCGAAGCTTCATCAGACTAAGTTCGCGGTTAAACGTGCTCGTATGTTAAGTAGGGCTGAAAACAGTGTTAGAAAATATGGAGTATTAGCGATATTCATTGGTCGTTTTTTAACACCCATTCGGAGTGTCGTACCGCTTCTTACTGGGGTCAGTGGGATGACCCGAGTGAAATTCACCACTTATGATTTTATCGCCTGCGCGTTTTGGTCAGCTTGTCTTGGTTTGCTCGTTATTGGTTTGGATAAACTATGGAGCTAGCTCGTTTTGTTATCGTTGACAAGTCTTAGAGGCTTCGTTCACGAGTAGGTAATGACCACCCAAAAATAAGTGCCATTGATCGGACGAGAAACGCCGAAATGCCTCCACACAATAACGATATTTCCTCGTTGAGTTGAGTGACGATGCATAGGCAATACACCACAGCTCCGATCATAGCCGCCGTAGCGTAAACCTCTCGCTTTAATATCAGTGGTATTTCGTTGCAAACAACGTCTCGTAAGATACCTCCAGCGACCGCTGTTACCACTCCCAGCGTCACCGCGACCACTGGGTCGTTAGTTAGCGCGAATGCTTTCGAGGCACCTAATACGCAAAAAAGTGATAAGCCAATAGCGTCCGCCCACTCAAGTACGGTATAGCGTTTGCCAACTCTTACTGAGATTAGAAAAGTCAGAATGCCAGCTCCAATTGCGACCAATATGTAAACTGATTGGTCGACCCAAAAAACTGTTGTGTTGAGGACTAGGTCTCGAATTGTTCCGCCGCCAACAGCCGGTAGTACGGCGAGTACCATATACCCAAATACATCCATTTGTTTACGCGCGGCGGCGAGAGCTCCGCTTAGGGCAAATACAAATACGCCCATAAGGTCAGCGATGAATAATGCTGAAAGCTCCATCAGTGCTGTGGTGTGAGTTTAACGCTTGGCAATACACTCAATTTCCACACGGGCATCAAGCCCTAATTGTTTAACCGCAAAGGCGCTGCGAGCCGGATAATTACCATCAAAGTATTGAGCATACACTTTATTCAGCGCTGGCCACTCGGCAATATCAGCGAGCATGACGGTACATTTTACAATTCTATCCATCCCCAGGTTTTCTTTCGCTAGGGACGTTTTAATATTTTCTAAAGCTTGGCGGGATTCTGCGCTAATGCCGCCTTCGGCGAGTTTGCGCGTACTAGGGTCAACACCGAGTGCTCCTGATAGAAAAATTAAACCATCAACTTCGACCAAGGTTGAAAACGGTGCGGTATTAGCACTGTTGCTAACAAATCGTATATCATCCGCCGCTGACTCGGCATGTATCGTTGTACTGAAAAAACTGAAACACAGAATCGTTATAACTAGGTTACGCATAATTTGAGGGCTCGAGGTTGTTGGCTAAGAGGTTGCCAAGTTTAACATATTCATTAGTGATTATAATTGAGGAAGTATTGCTTTACTCAACGGCGTGGCATAACAAGTTTTAAATTGACTTAAAGTTTTGTTACAGTGCAGTGATAATGACACTTTAGAGAAAATTGTTATGCGTATTCGACAAATCGGTGACCCGATTCTTCGTGAAGTTTCTATCGCCGTGAATCAGAAGCAACTCGGCACACCCAAGATCTCTCAACTGATTGCTCAGATGAAGGATACTCTCAACGGTATTAAGGCTATCTCAGATGAAAATGGCAATGCGTTGTCGGCTCCGCAGGTAGGTAGTTTGCTTCGCTTGATCGTATTGCGTATCGACGGTCAATTCCAAGTGATGATTAACCCAGAGTTTAAACCGCTATCTGATAAAACCTTCGAATTTGATGAAGAGTGTTTTAGTCTTTATGACCAACGTGCAAGCGTGCAACGCTATTACGAAGGTGAAGTGCAATATCTAAATGAAGATGGCGTGGTTCAACGGCAAAACCTTATCGGAGAAAACGCGGGTTTAGTTCAGCATGAAATCGACCACCTCGATGGTATATTATTTTTAGATAGATTAGAGCAGTTAGGGCGCCAAGCTACGTCTATAGATGAGGTATTAAGTGACCAGCCTCAGCGTCTCGCACAGGTAAAGAAGATGATGCAGTATATGATTGGCTAGGCAACTAGATTGTAAATACTTGGTAAACCGGAAGATAAAAATAAAGAACGCAGATGGCCGAAGTATATTAAGAACTGAGGTTCTTATTAATTGGCGAGGTCGCGACTCTTTATTCGAAAAAGCTGCCAGAATTTGAAATAGTATCTGCCGCGAATGACATCAAAAATTTAAGCACTGGTTTAAGTCGTAAAGTTTAACAAAATATAGTGTTTCTTGATGTAGGTCAGGCGACGACGGCGCAAACCGAGGCTAAGTGATAGGGCCTGTCGTACTTATTCTTCGCCAGAGCGTTTAAAGCCTAGGTGAGCGATATCTGGCGGAAAAAACATTGCCCAATTCCATTCTAGAAATAAGCGAACTTTGCGCGCTAGTGTAGGTACCTTGAGTAGGTAAACGCCACGCCAAAGCATAAAACCGATAATGCCTGAAAAATGCATTCC
This sequence comes from uncultured Gammaproteobacteria bacterium, assembly GCA_964522345.1. Classification (GTDB taxonomy): domain Bacteria; phylum Pseudomonadota; class Gammaproteobacteria; order Arenicellales; family Arenicellaceae; genus Arenicella. Next base: position 6,613 of record CAZFVP010000103.1, read on the forward strand.
ATAGATTTCAGCAACGGCTTTATTATGTCCAATCGAAGCCAACATGCCTTGTGGCTTGTAGCTAAAGGCTTTGCTCGGTTTGTCGTTTAGAGCGGCTACAATATTTTTGGCTAAAACTTTAGCTTGTCTATCAGCAAATTGAGCCGTAGCGGGGCTGTACGAACCGTCGAGTGCGTTTGGCACTAACGCACAATCGCCCATTGCCCATACACCTACTGGTCCGTTGACCGACATATCTGCTTGTGTGACAACTTTGCCACGTTCTGTCGGAAGCTCTTGGTTTTCGACAAAAGCGTGAGGTATCGTACCGATGGTACAAACGATGGTTGCCCCTTCTATAACTTCACCGCTTTTGAGCGTTACTTTTTCATTTTCTATCTTTGCAGCTCGCTCATTTAGACGAACATCGATGTTTCGTTTCTTAAAGTTTTTTAGAGTTACAGCACTTAGTTTTGGACTTAGCTCAGGCAGTAGTCTGTCGGTGCTATGAATTATAATTATTCTGCAGTTCTCTAGCTGAACGTTTTTGTAAAAGCGTTGTGCTGAACGCAAGAAGTCTTCTAATTCACCGGCCGTTTCTACGCCACTAAACCCTCCACCGAGCACAACGAATGTGGTGAGTTCTGAGCGACGTTGAGGGTCAGGGTGAATTGTCGCTTGTTCGAGGCGATCTATCACCTGATTACGAATCCGCAAAGCATCGCCCACGGTTTTCAAAGGGAGGGTATGTTCGTGCAGACCGGGCAGCATATTCGTGTTCGCTTGAACACCGGCGGCCAAAACTATTTGATCGAATTCAAGGCTTGCTTCGCGGTCATTGTGATAGTAAACCGTTTTATTCACGTAGTCGATTCGGTCTACTGTTACCATTCGAATTCGCGTGCGTTTTAGCACTAGTCGTACTGGTGCTTGAACATGACCGGGTAAGATTGACGCGCCAATGACTTCGGGCAGCAAAGGGTTATAGGTAATAAAATTAGTTTTACTTAACAGGAAAATATCCCAATCTTGAGGCATGGTTTTTTCCAGCTTTTTAGCCAGAGTTAAGCCTGCGAAGCCTCCGCCAACAATAACTATTTTTTTCTGTT
>CAZFVP010000104.1:0-7693 GCA_964522345.1 uncultured Gammaproteobacteria bacterium
AATCCACATCGTAGGGTCTCAACATCAGACTTAGCCGACGCTGGTATAAGCGGAGTTGTTGAAAGTGAAGACGGAAAAATGCCCGATGGTGCAGTGATTATCGCGGCTATTACCAGTTGTACCAACACGAGTAACCCTCGTAACGTAATTGCAGCAGGTTTGATCGCACGAAACGCGAACAAACTTGGTTTAACTCGTAAACCTTGGGTTAAAACGTCGTTAGCACCGGGCTCTAAAACTGTGGAGTTATATCTAAAGGATGCTCAACTATTGTCAGAACTCGAGTCACTCGGGTTTGGCATCGTCGGTTTTGCTTGCACAACTTGCAATGGAATGAGCGGTGCGCTCGACCCGGTTATTCAACAAGAAGTGGTCGATCGAGATTTGTATGCAACGGCAGTGTTGTCGGGTAATCGAAATTTCGATGGCCGTATTCACCCTTATGCCAAGCAAGCCTTCTTAGCATCGCCTCCATTGGTAGTTGCTTACGCTATCGCTGGTACAATTCGATTTGATATTGAAAAAGACACCTTAGGTTTTGATCAAAATGGTAAGCCAGTAACCTTGAAAGACATCTGGCCTACAGATCAAGAAATTGATGCGATTGTTGAAAAGAGTGTTAAGCCAAAACAGTTCCGCGATATTTATGAACCGATGTTTTCAGTTCAAGTCGATAACGGTGAAAAAATTAGCCCGCTTTACGAGTATCGCGAGATGAGTACCTATATTCGCCGGCCTCCCTATTGGGAAGGCGCGCTTGCGGGTGAGCGCACGATGAAAGGAATGCGCCCCTTAGCCGTGTTGGGCGATAACATAACTACAGATCACCTATCGCCGTCAAACGCTATAATGCTTGACAGTGCGGCGGGAGCCTACCTCGCAAAAATGGGTGTGCCTGAAGTTGATTTCAATTCGTATGCAACGCATCGCGGCGACCATTTAACCGCTCAGCGCGCTACTTTTGCGAACCCCAAGTTACTTAACGAAATGGTGCAAGAGAATGGTGAAATCGTTCAAGGCTCGCTGGCCCGTATTGAGCCTGAAGGAGAGGTTACTAGAATGTGGGAAGCCATCGAAACGTATATGAGCCGTCAACAGCCTTTGATTGTTGTTGCCGGTGCTGACTATGGGCAAGGCTCATCACGGGATTGGGCCGCCAAAGGCGTTCGTCTTGCAGGTGTAGAAGTCATTGCTGCTGAGGGCTTCGAACGTATCCATAGAACAAATCTTTTGGGTATGGGAGTGTTACCGTTGCAGTTCATTGAAGGAACAACTCGCAAAACCCTTGAACTAGATGGCACTGAAACCTATGACGTCATTGGCGATATTACCCCAGGGGGCAATATGACTCTAATTGTTAATCGTAAAAATGGCGAGACAATAGAGACGCAAATGATTTGTCGTCTCGATACCGCTGACGAAGTTCGGGTTTATGAGGCGGGTGGAGTCTTGCAGCGCTTTGCTCAAGATTTCTTAGAGTCTAATTTAAACGTAGCCTAGGTATTGGAGATTGATAATGGTTTATGCTCCTCAGATTCAAGTACCCGCAACGTATATGCGTGGCGGCACAAGTAAAGGTGTATTTTTTAGTCTCACCGACTTACCTGAGACTGCACAAGTTGCTGGCAAGGCTCGTGATAACTTGCTACTAAGAGTCATTGGTAGCCCAGATCCATACGCAAAGCAAACCGATGGAATGGGGGGCGCAACGTCAAGCACAAGTAAAACTGTGATCCTTTCCAAAAGTGAACAGCCTGATCACGATGTGGATTACCTCTTCGGTCAAGTGTCAATCGATAAGCCATTTGTAGATTGGAGCGGCAACTGTGGAAATCTAACTGCGGCGGTTGGGTCGTTCGCGATTACTAATGGCCTTATTGACGATGACCGCGTTCCTAAAAATGGCATAGCGACAGTTCGCATTTGGCAGGCGAATATTAAAAAAACAATTATTGCTCAAGTGCCGATGAGTAATGGTGTGGTGCAAGAAACCGGCGACTTTGAGCTGGATGGCGTTACTTTTCCTGCAGCAGAGGTAAAGGTAGAATTTATTGATCCCGCGGCGGGTGATAGTGCTATGTTCCCAACCGGAAACTTAGTAGACGACCTCGATGTGCCTGGTGTTGGTAGTCTCAAAGCGACCATGATTAACGCTGGCATCCCTACGATTTTTCTTAATGCGCAGGAGATTGGTTACACAGGCACTGAATTACAAGCGGTGATTAATAGCGACGCTGAGGCGTTGGCTCGGTTTGAAACTATTCGTGCGCATGGTGCGTTAAAGATGGGTTTGATCTCCTCTATCGACGAAGCTGCGGTAAGGCAACACACACCTAAGGTCGCGTTTGTTGGTCCAGCTCAAGCCTATGTGTCTTCCAGCGGTAAAAAAGTAGAAGAAGCTGATATCGATTTAGTGGTTCGCGCTGTTTCGATGGGGCAGTTACATCACGCTATGATGGGCACCGCAGCGGTTGCTATTAGTGTCGCGTCGGCTATTCCAGGCACGCTGGTTAATTTGGCGGCGGGAGGTGGTGAACGAAGTGGTGTTCGTTTTGGTCACCCATCAGGAACGCTTAAAGTTGGCGGGCAAGCCACTCTAGAAGAAGGCGAATGGACCGCTAAGAAAGCGGTTATGAGCCGTAGTGCAAGGGTGTTGATGGAAGGCAAAATAAGAGTGCCGAGTGATTCCTTTTGAACGAAGATCAGTTTGAAACGCGATTTTCTTTTCTTATTTGAGAGGGCGTTTTTTTTGTCCAGCGCTTGAATGCTCGTCGAAAATTTGCTGAATCACTAAAGCCAAGTAACTCGGCTATCTCTGAAACAGGTAGTTGAGTAGTTGTCAGATATTCATTAGCGAGCTTTGAGCGAACTTGGTCTAACAGCTCTTGAAAACCAACACCTTCTCTCTGTAAGCGACGTCTTAGAGTGCTTTCACTCATATGAAGCTTTCGCGCAACCTGTTGGCAGCTTGGGAACTCTAAACGCGCGCTAATTAGCTGTACTTTGACTTGTTCGCTGATTTTATTCGACGTTTTATCATGAGGTAATAGACGCTCGCATTCTCGGGTAAATACTGCTTGTGCGGCGGGGTTCGATGTTGAAATATTGGTATTTAAACTCTGTTTATTGAAGTGCAGGCCATTGTAGCGTTGATTAAACTTTACTCGATTACCGAATATCCTCTCATAAGTACTCGTATTGAGGGGTTTTGAATAGTCTAAAAAGAGTTCGAGTACAGAGCTTGTTGGAACCTGTTTCTGACCTAGCAATATATTTCCTGCAGTTAATATCCCTACATAAATTACTTCGCAATAAAAACGGCTCAACTGTGGGAATAGAGGTGGGCCCTCGACAACAAGAACTAACTCTATATCACGATGTTTAAGCTTGATATTAACGCTCGGTAGTAATGCGCGATGATATCGAACCAATAGCTTGAGCGCGTCTCCGATCGTTGGGCTCGTTACCAGGGCATAACCAAGAATGCCTTGCGGTACCATATTTATTCTTGCGCCTAGCTTTAAACCTAATTGCGCATCACCGGTTAAGTGCAGTGCACTTGCGAATAGAGGGTCGAGCTGTTCAGCACCGAGGTTTAAAGGCTCTTTAACAACCATTTTGCCGACCTTGGCATGTTTGATTAATGCCGCCTGGGTAACCCCATATTCATCGAGTAAGTCTAAAAGCAGTGAAATATAGTAGAAATGCATGTGAACGAAAATGACCCCTTCTTATGCCCTAATTTAACCTCCAAAACACCGTGTCTGTCAATTACTATGCAATTTGTATGTTAAAGAAGTGGCTGTAACCTAATCCGATAATAAATAAATTTACTAAAGAAGGATAAAATGCTCACTATTAAGCTAAAAGAAATAACGTTTTTTCTACTTTTTATTTTGCTTTGCACTATCGCTATTAGTTTTTCTTCTTTGGCAAATGCTGAAGATAAAATTACTTGGTTAAACCGATGGGACCGCAGTTGCTATGAGCAAGAAGCGAATGTTAATAGCTGTCGTCAAGATTGGTATAAAACAACACAAGGCTCCCACCTTTTACCTTGGGAGGTGTTTAATACGATTGAAGAGGCGGATTCAGAGACTCTGTTTTCGGCGCGAAACTCACTCTCAAAATATGGATTTCTTTATCCTGAAGAGCGAGCCTATGACGCAGCTAACACGCAGTACAATGGGTCGTATGGAGAGCGAGTAGAGCGCGATATATCAGTTGAAGGTATGCCTATCGGCTTTCTTCGTGACAAAAGCGAAATCGATAATCGTAACTATCTTGGTTTAACCTGCGCGGCTTGTCATACGGGCGAAGTTACCTATGCGGGAAACAATTATTATATTGAAGGTGGTCAAGCGAATGCCGACGTTAATGTCTTCTTAAACAAATTAGCCGATGCACTGGAAGCGAATAAGAATAACGCAGCGAAATTAGCACGTTTTAAACGTCGGTTTCGCAGTTATGCATTCCATAACAATGACTTTTTTGCTGACTCACCTAATATTTTCCGCGGTGAACGATATTTAGATGAAGCGATTGACTATGTCAGAGGTTTTGTTGAGCGCAATAAAAACGTAGTTGAAAACGGCCCGGGGCGTTTAGATGCGATTGGATCAATTCTCAATCAGGTGCATTCATTGATGACGGGGAATGACGGTCAACAACCTAAACCTTTAACCGCTCCAGTGAACTTTCCTTATATTTGGGATGTTTCTAAACTGGAATGTGTTCAAACAAACTGTATATCAAATTCGCCCATTATTAGAAATGTAGGGGAGGTGCTAGGCACTTTTGGCTACGTTAATATTGACGAAGATGAAAACGTTGATGATAGGATAGAACTTGCGTTTCGCGCACTTAGCCCTCTATTCGATTCTACACCTCAGGTTGATAATATTCATACATTGGAGAAAACCTTATCGTATGTACGGTCCCCTAAGTGGCCTGCGAGTTTGCCTGCCGTCGAGCCCCAATGGGCAAGCCTTGGCAAAAATATTTATGATCAAAACTGTGCTGGTTGTCATGTCGATATTAATGATGGAATTCAAGCAAGCGAATTGACCAATCCAAACTCGATAGGCCGTCAATACGTTAAGATAGGGAGGGTGCCGTATCAAGAAGTGGGCACCGACCCTGCATTTGCACAAGACTATGGGACGCGTAAAGCAAAAACTAAAATTTTAGGCACGGTGTTAGCTGAGGTCGCACCAGACTCCGTTGATCCCGATACAGGTAAGCGATTTGGTGAAGTGGTTCCTGAAGAACTAAATGCCTTGGTGCTGTTAGGCGTTGCTTCTAACGTTATTACCAGTGACCACTTTGATTCACTCGGGTTTAGAATAAGAGCTGAAAATGCCGACCGGAACTTACCCGCGAACGAGGCGGTCGAAAAGCTTAAAATTGAGTATCAAAACGGTCAAGTTGATCGCAATCTATTAACGCCTACGTCGTACCGTGCCAAGCCGTTAAATGGTATCGCGTTTACAGGCCCGTACTTACATAATGGCTCGGTGCGCAGCTTGTGGGAACTATTACACAGCCCTGCTCAGCGTGCGAAAACATTTCGTATCGGCTCTCGTGAATACGATCCATTATGGGTTGGTTATGAAAACGCCGGTGATTTCGTATTTGATACCACAAAACGGGGCAACAGTAATGCGGGACATACTTATGGAAATGAGTTGGGTATTAATGACAAATTTTTCTTATTGCAATATTTAAAAACATTGTAGAAAAAATGTTCCTCGGGAGGCCATTTGTTAAAGATAATAATGGCCTTTTTCACCCGATCACTGTGTGAGTATCTTGCTATTACGCGTATTACTTCTTTGTTTGAATTTCCTATGGTTTCCACAAAGTAACGTTGTGCCCAAAGCGCACCTCCCTCAAAATATTTTTTCTTAAAGTGTTTAATATTCACTAAACGTGATGTGTGTTTCTTTGTAAATCGATCGGTCGAAGTTATTTAGTTGGTGAATATAGAGCACGGCTATTGCCGTAGAGAAATTCAGTTATTTACATTGGTATGAAACTTTTTTTACATGGTTACCACTGAATCAAAAAGTCAAGTTCGTGGGTTTTTCAGAGAACTTTTATTGACAACTTTATTAGGTTTAGACCATGCATCCTTCTTCGTTAAATGATACTTTTAGAACTATCTCAGTCAGAAACTCCGTTGTTGCTGGTATGTCTCTCAGCACTATTGTCGAGGCACAAACCCTCTCAAACGTTCAGGGTGCTATTGGTTGTGTGGAGCTTGTCAAAACCGTCTCTCCCTGGATGACCGATACTATTTTGACCAAGGCTCCCATCATTCAGGACCCCACGGACCCTTCAGCACCGCATTCTATACTTAAACAGCCAGCCGGCATTAACTTCAGACGGTGTGGGGAGGAAGTTCTTCAAAAAAAGAGTCAGCGAGAAAAGAAGTTTTTGAACGGGGTTCTAGAAAACCTTGAGGTACTTTTGCGTTGTGAAAAAAGACGTAAACTCCATGAGTCAGAAAACTTTGAGGTTTCTATTATTGATGAAAAGCATCTGCTGTCTGCGCCCGAAGACAAACGCAAACTGAATACGACTCTGGGACTGCGAGGGGTAATTGCCAAGCAGAAAATCAGGGCGGGTTCACCGGTGGTATACAGCGCTCAGTATATGAACGAAGATCAATGGTTTGCTGCCGTGCAAGGGCTGGCCGGTTACTTGGCAATCGAGTTCAATTTGTGTCCGGAAGACGCCTGTCTTGAGGCGGCACAACGCTTAGCGGCCTATGCTTTTCCTATTGTGGAGTTTCAATCAGAGGTATTCCGTGTACCTGCCTATGGTGCTGGAAACGTTTGTGTCATGATCAATCACGACGAAACGTTTTTCAATATGAAGTCTTTTCGCCCTCCATTAATAGATAAAAAGGGTAAACCTGCCGCCGCCGTCACGGTCTACTACACCTGTCGAGATATCGAACAAGGCGAGCAATTGTTAGTCAACTACGGTGATAAATACAAGATTCAGCGCTTCTTTGAGAAGAGGGAGGCCGTGCATTTCTGAACAATGGCGCACTGTTATATGGGGGAATTGAGTAAAGGTTTCTCAAATTTCTGAGTGTGATTAAACGCTCCTCACCCTCGTTGGCGGAACGGCATTACTGAGATGAGCACTCGCCGAGCGAACGTGGTCGAGTCGGCGGCATTGCTCGGGCCTGAGAGCTGAATTTGGCATTGAGATACTCGATATTGAAAGTCACTGTTTGCCAAAATAGGTATTAACTCGGGCATACGTTCTTAACTAAGCTCTTACATTACGAACACGATAAAGAGGCCATTGATGTAACCGGGCGATTGAATATTCAAAGAGGAAAAACGAGGAATTAGAAATGTTGATTAAAGAACATCAAAGTGTGGTAAATAAAAACGAAGGTGAGTTTGATTCTTAGGCGTGATACCTGTCACGAAGTGATCGGAAATTGAGTTATTTGATTCGATCGAGTTTCCTTTATTACCTCGACATAAAAGGAGAGTTGAGCTTTTTAGCTCAGCTCTCCTTTTTGGTTTGAGAGCGATTGGCTAACCACGCTCTGCGATAGGCTCCACTTTGCGATGTTCTGGGCCAGTATATTCTGCGCTTGGGCGAATAATCCGATTGTTAGCGCGTTGTTCAAAAGCGTGAGCTGCCCAGCCAGTTACACGAGACATGA
>CAZFVP010000105.1:0-7679 GCA_964522345.1 uncultured Gammaproteobacteria bacterium
CCAGCGCCATTTTTCAGGCACAAACGAAATTGGATATAGCACCGGTGTTAAATACATCCAAATCTGCAGCATATAGGTAATAACGTATCGAAAGTCTCTATACATTACCGTCACCGACGCGAGCCAGCTACCAAACCCAATAGACAGAACCATTAGGCCTGCTAGGCAGAATGGCAATAACAAAATATTAAGCGTGATTGCTTGAGAATAAAACAGCATCATTATTAGCAATAAAACGACACTTATTAAAAAATCAACCAACGAGACGCCAATCGATGATATCGGAATGATAATACGCGGAAAGTAAACTTTGGTTACCACGTTACTGGCGCTAATTAATGAAACCCCTGATGTGGTAATTGACGCTGAGAAAAAATTCCACGCCAACAAACCTGAAAAAACAAACACAGGGTAGGGGTAGCCGTCCGACGGAATCTTGGCTAACTTTCCGAAAATAAGTGTAAAAATAGCGATCATCGTAAGCGGCTGAATAACGGCCCATGCAACCCCCATTACGGTTTGTTTGTATCGCACCTTTAGGTCGCGAACAATCATTACCCACACTAACTCTCTGTAAGACCATAGCTCTGCAAAGTTTACAAAGTTCCATTGTGAGTTGGGCTTGATGACAGTAAGTTGTTGCTTATTAGTATTCATGTTTGATTCAAAAATAGTAGTATGAGTCAATGTTGGAAACAGTATGAACCAATGTTGGAACTAGCTACACAAAGGAGTAACTTCTATAAAATTCAGGTTTTCTATTTGTGTTTTTACATTTACCAGTCTTACTCGTTGCGTGGATAAGTATACCAAGGCTAGACTTTCGCTAATCTCCGGTATCGGGATTATGGCTTGAAGGCGATCGCCTCATTACCGTTAGAGTAAACAGAGCAACGCTATTAAGTGAGTAATCAATTATACATTAAAGGTTCTTATTTGATTGGCGTATGCCTCGTTGTATAAGTGTTTTCAATTCTTTGCGTTTTTACTTATTTATCAAAATATGTTTGATAGTAAGCTTAATATTGGCCTAGGTTATACTACACCGTAAAGTCTGAGTGCCCATTGACAGTTTTTCTTTAACCAATTTTTTCTAATAGACTCGCCAGTATCGCAAGACATGATATTTGAACTTTCAATAGTACTTACATCGAAAACAACGACAAAGGCAAACTCGTTGTTACAGGAACGCTGATGTTGGTAGCCTTATTTTTCATGGTACTAGCACTTGCATGCTTTCGAGGCTTAACCAGCGATGTTGGAGTGCTGGGCTTCGTTGTTCTAATCGGGTTCACACAAGACCCCGTTCGGAAAATAATTGCTGGTGAACCAGTGATAATGACCATTATGGTCGGCGTCATTATCGCCTGTATGACACTACGGCAACTGCTTTATTCTCAGCAATATTTTTTAGAACCTTTCAACCGTTGGACGACTGTTATCGTGACCCCATTGGGGCTTTATCTATCTATAATATTGTTGCAAGGTATACATTCATTCGTTCGCTATGGCTCGCTCATTTTGACTGCCTTAGGTGCCATTTTTTACCTTGCTCCGTTAATCGCAATTGTGGTCGGCTATTCTCAGTTTTATAAATTTAAAACGGTTCGAACATTTTTATCGATTTTTATTGTATTAGCGCTGATTGTTAGTGTATCTGTATTAGCCTCATTTTTTGGAATTGAGAGTGACTTGTTTGGTGAGGTAGGAAGTGGTCTGGTTATTTATGACCAAGGTACTATACTAAGAGCTTATTCTGGATTAATGAGAAGCTCTGAAGTGGCATCGTGGCATATGGGCGCGTGTGTTTGCTTTATTATTATCGTTACTGCTGATAGAGGGCGTGCGCGAGAATCGTTGCTTGCATCGGTATTAATTGCATTACTGTTATCGGCTATAGTACTAACCGGGCGCCGTAAAATGTTGGTACAAATAGTGATATTTTCTGCGCTGTATTTTCCAGTATTAAGATATTATCAAGGTCGTTTATCAACTCAATTTTTATCAGTTGTGGTTATCGGGCTGATTTTTCTAGGTGTTTTATATTGGTTTATGCCTTCGTTTGAAGGTACTCAGTACGACCTGTATGTTGCCAGAGGGGCGTCAGTATTTGGTGATGCAGGCGAACGTTTTACTAGTCTAGGATTGGGTTCAATTGGCTGGGCGTACAATGCTCATGGTTTTTTAGGTGGAGGGCTTGGAGTTGCTTCTCAAGGCTCACAACATTTTGTCGAGGGCAATGTCGGCGGTGCGGGTGAAGGTGGAATCGGTAAGTTAGTGTCAGAGTTGGGGGTAGCATCTCTGCTTATCCTCGCTTGGCTAAGCTTAGCGTTTGCGAAGCATTTACATCGTTGTTTGCAGATGGTCTCCGAATTAGCACCTGAAAAATTAGTGTTTTCGATCGGTATATTAGTTTTCTTAGCTTCTAACATACCAACTTTTATTGTTGCGTCACAGATTTTTGGTGACGTATTTGTTTTGGTAATATTAGGTTTGTTAACGGGCTCCTTATTTGCCCTGCCTCGCCAAGTCGATACACGACTTTCTAATCCGGTTAACTCGTATTCGCCGACAGCTAACTCATTATGAATATCATTGGTCTAAATGCCTTTCATGGCGATTCTTCAGCGTGCATTTTTATTGATGGTGAAATGATTTCAGCGGTGGAAGAAGAGCGTTTTCGACGCGTAAAACATTGGGCTGGCTTTCCAAGCATGTCGATTGAATTTTGTTTAGCCAGTGCCAATCTAAGCTTAAGTGATATCGATGTGGTCGCTATTAATACCGACGCAACAGCAGCGCGCTGGAAAAAAGTGGCGTTTGCACTTTCAGGCCAAGCGTCACTTTCGTTAATTAGAGAGAAGCTCTTAATGCGCGAAAAACGTAAGAGCGTTGAACAATACTTGATTGAAGCTTTTCCCGGTCAAACATTTTCTGGCGAAATAGATTATATCGAACACCACACGGCGCATCTTGCGTCTGCATACAATGTGTCACCGTATGACGAAGCAAGTGTTATCTCAGTTGATGGCTTTGGTGATTTCGCTAGCGCAGCCTGGGGCTTTGGTAAGCATGGTCAAATTGATATTCAAAAAAGAGTTTATTTTCCGCATTCATTGGGTATTTTTTACCAAGCATTAACTCAATATTTAGGTTTTCCTCATTACGGTGACGAGTACAAAATTATGGGTCTCGCTCCTTATGGTAAACCGGTATATCGTGAGCAAATGAATCAAATCGTTTCACCTATCGCAGGCGGAACTTTTGAGTTAAACCTAGAATTTTTCCAACATCAAAGTAAGCCAATAGGCTATGAGTGGGACGGTGGTTCGCCTAAGATAAGTCAACTTTATACCAATCAGTTGGAGCAACTTCTTGGGCCAGTGAGAGCTAAAGACCAGCCGTTAGAGCAGCATCACAAAGACCTCGCCCGCTCGATCCAAGATGCGTACGAAAGAACGTTTTTTAGTGTATTGAACCATATGCACTCGCATCACAAAATTGATCACTTAACTATTTCCGGTGGTTGCGGAATGAACTCTGTCGCAAACGGTAAAGTGCATCTAAATACACCTTATAAAAACGTTTATATCCAATCGGCTGCGGGAGATGCGGGTGGCGCAATTGGTGCTGCGGTTGAGGCCGGTAATCGACGTTCAATGTCGAATGACTTTGTTATGAGTCATTCGTATTGGGGGCCGAGTTTCACCGATTATGAGCTTGCCAGTTTATTAGCTGATAACGATAGTGAATTATCAAAAGCGAACTGCGTTTTACAACAAAATCTAAATATTGATGAACTAGTTGAGCAAGTTAGCGATGCTATTATAGATGGTAAAGTAATTGGTTGGTTTCAAGGGGCTATGGAGTGGGGGGCCCGAGCGCTCGGTAATCGATCAATTTTGGGCGATCCACGACGTGCTGATATGAAAGATATTTTAAATCTTAAAATCAAACGTCGTGAATCGTTTAGGCCATTCGCTCCTTCTGTATTGCGAGAGTACGTAAAAGACTGGTTTGAGTCTGATGCGCCGGTGCCGTTCATGATGAAGGTCTTTCAAATTCGAGAGAGCCTGCGGGAAAAAATACCGGCTATTACGCATGTTGATGGTTCTGGACGATTGCAGACTGTTACAGAGGATGGCAACCAACGTTATTACCAATTGATTAAACGCTTTCATGATAAAACCGGGGTTCCTATGTTGTTGAACACTTCATTTAATGAGAACGAGCCAGTAGTTTGTAAGCCAGAAGAAGCCTTAGCCTGCTTTTTACGTACTAATATGGATGTTCTAGTGCTTGGCTCACACCTTGTGATGCGAAAAGACAATGCAAGCTAATTCACTTAGTGCCATTAGTCTTGTTGCCGTATTGACTGCGGTTGTCGTCTATGTGCTATCGAGGTTTGCATCCAACTTTGGTTTGTTAGCCTTGCCGGGTGGGCATCGCTTACATCAAGAACCAACGCCAATGGTGGGAGGCATTGCTATTTACGTAGGTTTGCTGGCTGGATTGCCGCTGATCAATGGTAATTATGCATCGTTATTACCGAGTCTGTTTTTGATGTGTTGCGTTGGTGCGTTAGACGATAGATATAAATTACCATCTTGGCTACGCTTTTTAATGCAGGCAATTGTCGCTTACTTAATGATTTACTTCACTCAAGTCATATTGGTCGATTTAGGCTTTTTGTTTTCACCAGAACGACGCGTTGTGATGGGGTCAACAACATCTGTGGTAATGACTATATTTTCATGTATTGGGGTGATCAACGCCATCAATATGTCCGATGGTATGGACGGGCTTAGCGCCTCTTTGGTATTGACCGTGTTAGTGGCTTTTCTCATTATTGGACACCCGGCAAGCGGTTTAATAATGGTTTCATTGGGGGCGTTGTTAGGTTTTTTGTTTTGGAATATCAGAATAGGGCGACAGCGCGCAACTGCATTTATGGGCGACGCTGGCTCAACTATGTTAGGAATATTAGTTGCATATATATTAATTTTACCTTCTCAACTAGAAGGCGGCATATTGCCAGTCACCGCCTTATGGTTTCTTGCTTTGCCGCTACTAGACGCAGTAGCTGTGTTAATTGTGCGTCCATTACGAGGTAGGTCGCCATTTTCCGCGGATCGAATTCACTATCATCATCAATTACTCGATAGAGGGATATCGGTAAACCTTACCTTATTTATTATCATTGCTCTTCAATCTCTCCTTGTCTTAATTGGTTTAGCCTTATGGCATTATAATGTAGCAGAACATATTCAATTGCGGATGTTCTTAATATTATTCTTAGTCTATGTTGTACGCCTTTATTCCTTTTCAGGTAAGTTACTAGAACATAAATAATAACGAAATTTATTTGTAAAAGTCGTTGTCAATTCGTAACGTCTCAGTTAATATTGCGCGCTCGTTGAAATGAGGCCTTAGTAGGCTAAAACAGCGAATTTTAACGGTTTGGAGAGGTGGCAGAGCGGCTGAATGCACTGGTCTTGAAAACCAGCAAGGGTTAATAGCCCTTCGTGGGTTCAAATCCCACCCTCTCCGCCATTAAACACGGTTGTACTGAAAGGTAAGCCGCGAAAATACCAAAGCCTCGCTGCATGCGGGGCTTTTTTTGTTTTGAGTGTCTCTGTTTTATTCTCACCATTTCTATTACAGTGACATATCTTGGTTTGTTCCTAATGCAGATTTAAGGGGTGCATTAGGCGGCCAAATAGAGCCTTGGTAACGCCTTATTCATTACAGTCTTTGAAGTTACTGTACTGATAGACTGAGACCTATGCAATAAACCTCTTTTGTCCAAATATTGCGTTGAAACCGTGCTTAAATCATCATTTACACGACGTAAACTCCTCTTTTGCGCGCGATTTCGCCTTGTCTTTGAATAAAATAAATTCATTGCAAAGGCCTCAGGCTCTAGTTGAGTTAAATCGAAGAGTCCTAAACAGAGATTTCTTTAACCGTCACGGTAATGGTTTTACTTGAAAAGCTAGATGCGCCTTTTTCTCGATCCAAGAGTGATGATGTCCCACACACTCTTTAAAGCAACGGTCCAGGGTGAGAGGCTCATCTTTGGCGACTTGCCTTTACCCAAGCGGTGCAATTGCATTTCATACCACACAAGCGATAGCATGGCGGTGGTATCAATTTTACGAAAGCCCGTGGAGGGTTCTTTCCATTCGAACGAAAAATCATTGTTGGCGAGAGCTTTAGTGGGCAAGTCGGGCATTAAAATCATAGCGCGCGCCATTCCGACCATGTCCGTTGCATTGGATTCAATGGCTTGATCCATGCCTTTACGGCTGCGAAACCCGCCGGTAACCGCTAGAGGAACCGTGCTCACTTTTTTTACCTTTTCAGCAAAGTCTAAAAAGAATGCTTCGCGTTTTTTCGTGCTATCGCGCACCGGTTTACCGTCTTTAGCGAACGCCGGGCTCTCATAGCTACCACCTGAAATTTCTATTAAATCGACGCCTGAGTTTACTAATGCTTTAACCACCTCGACAGAATCGTCTTCGTTGAACCCGTCTTCCATAAACTCTGCCGAGTTTAGTTTAACCGCGACCGGAAAATCATCACCTACCTGCTTACGCACTGCTTGGAAAGTCTCAAGTAGAAAGCGCATACGATTCTCGAGCGTACCGCCCCATTGATCGTCTCGTTTATTAGTGCGCGGGGATAAAAACTGACTAATCAAATAGCCGTGGGCGGCATGTATTTGTACGCCGGTAAAGCCTGCTTCCTTGGCAAGTTTCGCAGAGCTTGCAAATTTAGTGATAAGGTTTAAAACTTCCGTTCCGGTAAGGGCTCGTGGCGTTGCGAAAGCCTTCGCTAAACTTCCCTCCAGTTGAATGACCGAGGGTGCGACGGGCTGTTTGGACAGATAGACCGGGGTCTGCCTGCCGGGGTGGTTTAGTTGTGCCCAAAATTGAGTGTTATAGTGGGTTCCACCGCGAGTCCAACGACGAAAAGCTTCTAAATCGCTGCGTTCATCGAGCACAACATTGTGCGGCTCGCCGAGAGCGGTGCGGTCTATCATCAGGTTTCCCGAGATCAGTAACCCGGCACCTCCGCTGGCCCAGGTTTTATAAAGATGCGCTAAACCAGCTGTAGGGCCCAGCTCTACGTTCCCCATTTGCTCACTGGTTGCGCTTTTTAGAAAGCGGTTTTTTATGCTAATTCCGCAAGGCAAAACCAAGGGGTCTGATAACGTTTTTTGGGTAGCTTCAGTCATATCAATTTATTGTCTGATCAGTGTTAAGTAGGTTGGCATAGCGTCTAATGCTTTGCAAAAAATCAAAACTTTCACCACCAATTTGAAATTGTAAGAGTTTATCTTGGTACTGACTCCATGCTAAATCAACAAGCATTTCAGCCTGCATATCATAAACGTAACTTTCATTTCACAGCTCAACTTCGTTGGTGAGCGCGTATTTTAACAAAGAACGATATATTTTTGAATAAACAATCAAAAATATATCTAAATCATCTTGTTTTTGTATTTTTGATCACCTATTCTAAAATTGTAATGTCAGAATCTTCTTATCATCGTAGGTGTTCACGTTGGTTACCCTAAAAAGCAGTTTCCACGTTTATTCAGGCTTTTAAAAAACGCGCGAATCAATCAACCGTAGAAAGACAGTGCGCCTTTTTAACCACTTACGTTGCAACGT
>CAZFVP010000106.1:0-5544 GCA_964522345.1 uncultured Gammaproteobacteria bacterium
CTACCAGCATCGCTAATATAAGACGCAACTTTGTCTAAGGTTGCAAGTTTATCTAACCATACAGGAGAAATTTGGGCCAAGCCCACCTTGAGTGTTTGTGCAGTCATAAGGTTCGTCGGATCATTAAAACTGTACCGACATTATCACAGCAGTGTTCGACTCAATGTCAACGTAAAAATCAATCTCTCCTCAACACCAAAAATTAGTATCGTTAAGCGAACAGCTAGGTAGATTTCTTGCAGGAAAAACCCCATGACACACTAGCGAGAGTTTAACTCTCGCTAGTGAATGAAGAAGCCCAAGACTAATCAAAAATGCTTGTTAGCTCCGAATATCGAATGACAATTCACCCTCTTCAGTTGAGATAAGCACCTTGCCTCCCTTCTGGAGTTTACCGAATAAAAGTTCATCGGCCAAACCACGCTTGATCTCTTCTTGAATCAACCTAGCGAGCGGCCTAGCGCCCATATTTTCGTCATAACCATTATCGGCTATCCACGCACGAGCACTCTTATCAATTTTCAGTTGTACGTCTTTCTCTAACAACTGCCGCTCAACCTCTAGTAATTCTTTATCAACAATTTTATCAATAACTTCCTTCCCTAGAGGCTTAAACCTAACGATGGAATCTAGACGATTACGAAACTCAGGAGTAAACATTTTCTGAATTGCGCCCATGTCATCCTGAGCATTATCTTGTTTTGTAAAACCCATTGAGTTACGCGACACTGCCACGGCACCAGCGTTGGTGGTCATGACGATGATTACATTACGAAAGTCAGCTTTACGACCATTGTTATCGGTTAAAGTACCGTGATCCATCACTTGTAACAACAAATTAAAAACGTCAGGGTGTGCTTTTTCTATCTCATCAAGTAGTAACACCGCATGAGGATGCTTATTGACGGAATCCGTCAATAAGCCGCCTTGATCAAACCCTACATAACCTGGAGGCGCGCCGATCAAACGAGAAACGGTATGTCGTTCCATATATTCAGACATATCAAAGCGAATTAACTCGACGCCCAGTGTCATCGCAAGCTGACGCGTCACTTCTGTTTTACCGACACCCGTTGGGCCAGAAAAAAGAAATGAACCAATTGGCTTATCTGGTTTACCTAGCCCGGAGCGAGACATCTTAATAGCCGATGCCAAGTTAACAATCGCTTCATCTTGCCCAAAAACGACAAGCTTTAAATCGCGCTCTAAATTCTTCAGAGAATCTACGTCAGATGCCGACACTGTTTTCGGAGGTATGCGTGCAATAAACGACACTACTTCTTCGATTTTCTCAGTATCGATGGTCGGTATTTCACCATCTTCGCGTTCGAACAGGCGTGTTCGAGCGCCGGCCTCATCGATCACATCAATTGCTTTATCAGGGAGAAATCGTTCATTAATATAACGATCTGCGAGCTCGGCTGCTAGACTCAAAGCTTCCGGTGTATAAGTCACCTCATGGTGTTCTTCAAATCGTGATTTCAAACCACGTAATATTTGTACCGTTTCGTCAACAGTGGGCTGTTCTACATCAATTTTTTGAAAGCGACGAGACAATGCACGGTCTTTCTCAAAGATTCCGCGGTACTCTTGGTAAGTAGTTGAACCAACACACTTGAGTTGACCATTCGATAACGCCGGTTTAAGTAAATTCGATGCATCCATCGCTCCACCAGATGCGGCCCCTGCTCCAATAATTGTATGAATTTCGTCAATAAATAACACAGCGTGCTCTTCACGCTCTAGGGCTTTTAAAACCGCTTTGAGTCGCTTCTCAAAGTCTCCTCGGTACTTGGTTCCTGCCAACAAAGCCCCCAAATCCAAAGAGTAAACCACTGCGTCTTTTAACACCGTAGGTACATCGTCTTCGGTGATTTTTTTTGCTAAGCCTTCAGCGATCGCTGTTTTACCCACACCAGCTTCGCCAACATATAAGGGATTGTTTTTACGTCGCCGGGAAAGAATTTGGATAGTACGCTCAACTTCTTTATCACGACCAATTAAAGGGTCAATAAACCCATCAAGTGCGCGCTGATTAAGGTTTACAGTATACGCCTCTAACGCACCTTCTTTCTGCTCACCAGCATCGCCCTGCTCATGATCGTCAGGATAAGGCAAACCCTCAAGCTCATCACTTTCTTTAGTAACGCCGTGAGAAATATATGAAACGGCATCAAAACGCGTTACGTTCTGATGGTCGAGAAAATAAGCGGCGTACGAATCTTGCTCAGAAAACATCGCAACTAAAACGTTTTCGCCTTCAACTTCGGTTTTGCCCGAGCTTTGCACATGAACAATTGCACGTTGCAAAACACGTTGGAAGCCAATACTAGGTTGGGTTTTGACTTCAGGCTGATCGTCGACCTGAGGCACATTATCAGCAAGATGCAACTTCAAGCTTGAACTCAACTCTTCCAGATCCGCCATACAAGCTTGTAATACCGCCATAGCCGAATTGTTTTCTAACAGCGCCAGCAATAAATGCTCAGTTGTAACAAACTCGTGTCTTGCCTCATGCGCGATTTGTACCGCAAAATTAAGCGATTTCTCTAAATCTTTAGATATCATTTTAGTGTTTTACCTCGATTTAATGCCATCATACTACTCGCCATCGTCGTCCGAGTCCGGTTCCATCGTGCATTGTAAAGGGTGTTTATTCTGTTGAGCATATTGCAGCACTTGCTCTACTTTAGTCTCAGCTATTTCACGGGTGAAAATACCGCATATTCCAGCACCCTTCTGGTGCACGTGCATCATTATTTGCGCAGCTTTCTCTTCAGAAAGGTGAAAAACTGATGTTAAAACATCGATAACAAATTCCATAGTTGTGTAATCGTCGTTCAATAATAGAACACGATATAGTGGTGGCCTTTTCAGCCTAGGTTTAGCGACTTCAAGCGCTAAATCATCATTATGAATGGGTTCTGGGTAATCGCTCATTTTACCTAAACTGGTTACATCGCTCTGCCAATCCTAACATAGCGGTGTTTTTGCGCTAATGACGATTGATAAGCTAAAAATTTATATTAAATCTAATTTTGCGTTCTATTATTGATTTTTCAAGGGCATTTTACTAGACAAATGCTCGACTCATTACGATTAATTGATTCATACTATTGACCTTTCACATTTGAGAAGGTTTACTTGCCAAGTCAAATTATTACAAATGATTTGATGCTCGTTGTGAAGTTAAAAAAGAGTTGAGTAGGTCATAAGAAATCCTACCTGAAACCGAAAACTTCGTTTATATACCTGAAGCGAATATCAGGATGTTTTACCAAAGTGAGGAAATAAAAGATGGCTACAAGAGGAACCGTGAAATGGTTCAACTCTTCAAAAGGGTTTGGATTTATTGAACCAAGCGATGGCGGTAATGATGTGTTCGCACATTATTCAGAAATCGATATGGACGGATATAAAACACTTAACGAAGGACAGGAAGTAGAATATGAGTTAGAAGACGGAGATAAGGGGCCAAAAGCTGCTAAGATCCGCGCAGCCTCATAAGAGAAACATATCTTCCTTAAACTTGCCGAGACTAAAGGCGCTTCTGCGCAGTTAACGCTCTTACCAAGTTGCCACTAAAAGCACGGTGCTCAAAGGCACCGTGCTTTTTTTATTCAACGCATCAAAACCGGTTGAATAGAATACCTAGGCGTTAAGGCCGTCAATAATGGCATTGAATGTATCACTTGGCCTCATTGCGGCTTCAGCTTTAGCATCAGACGGGAAATAATATCCGTCGATATCAACACTCGAGCCTTGAGCTGCATTTAATTCTGAAACAATAGCCGCCTCATTACTACTGAGTTGCTCGGATAGGCCCGCAAATTTTGCCTTTAAACCACTATCATCGTCTTGCGCTGCGATCGCTTCAGCCCAGTACATCGCTAGATAAAAGTGGCTACCTCGATTGTCCAACTCATTAACTTTGCGAGATGGTGATTTGCCTTCGGTCAAAAGTTTGCTTGTGGCAATATCTAGAGTATCAGCTAATATTTGCGCTTTAGGGTTATCGTTTACTTCAGCTAAATGTTCAAACGAGGCGGCTGTCGCAAGAAATTCACCCAATGAGTCCCAGCGTAAATGACCTTCTTGATTAAACTGATGAACATGTTTAGGAGCCGAACCGCCTGCGCCAGTCTCAAATAAGCCTCCACCATTCATTAACGGCACAATAGACAACATCTTGGCACTAGTACCTACTTCCAAAATTGGAAATAGGTCTGTTAAATAATCACGTAGTACATTACCAGTAACCGAGATAACATCTTTACCTTGCGTTATTTGCTCAAGCGAATAGCGCGTCGCATCGGCAGGCGACATAATCAAGATATCTAGGCCGTCAGTATCATGGTCACGCAAATACTGGTTTACTTTAATGATTAGCTGCGCTTCGTGCGGGCGATTCTTATCTAACCAGAATACCGCTGGCGAACCAGTTTTACGTGCGCGATTAACCGCAAGCTTTACCCAATCTTGAATTGGGGCATCTTTTACCTGGCACATGCGCCAGATATCGCCTTCTTGAACCGCATGCTCAAATAAGATAGTGCCTGTCTGTTCATCAATGACTCGCATATGCCCGTCATATTCCATTTCATACGTCTTATCGTGAGACCCATATTCCTCCGCTTTTTGCGCCATCAAGCCAACATTCGAAACACTACCGATTTTGGTAGGGTCTAGCGCACCATGCTCCTTACAAAAGTCGATTACTTCTTGATAGATAAACGCATAAGTGCTCTCAGGAATCACAGCCTTTGTATCTTGTAGCTCTCCCGCCATGTTCCACATCTTTCCGGAATTACGAATCATTGCAGGCATCGAGGCATCAACAATTACATCGCTGGGTACGTGTAAGTTCGAAATGCCCTTATCTGAATCTACCATAGCAATAGCTGGACGATTTTCGTAACACGCTAAGATATCGGCTTCAATTTTATCCCGCAACCCACCTGAAATTTGCTCAATAATGCTATACAAATTACCCAAACCATTGTTAGGTTGAACATTAAGTTCCTCAAACAACGTAGCGTATTTCTCATACACGTCTTTGTAGTAAACCGTCACAGCATGACCAAACACAATTGGGTGAGAAACCTTCATCATCGTGGCTTTTACATGTAGAGAGAACAACATGTCATTCTCTTTAGCATCATCAATCTGCTCAGAATAGAATTCACGCAAGGCATTTTTACTCATAAACATAGCATCAATTACTTCTCCCTGTAGGAGCTGTAAACCTTTTTGCTTTAGAGTTTGATTACCATACTTGTCAGTAAATTCAATTTTTACAGAACACTCTTGCGCTAAGGTTATTGAGCGTTCGCTAGAACGAAAATCGCCACCATTCATGGTTGCAACATGAGAACGAGATGTAGGTAACCACTCGCCCATTGAGTGTGGATTGTTTCTAGCGTAGTTTTTTACTGCCGCCGGCGCACGACGATCTGAATTACCTTCACGTATAACAGGATTTACATTGCTGCCTTTAACGCGTTCATAGGCTTCACGAATTTTTATTTCTTCGTCTGATTGAGG
>CAZFVP010000106.1:5644-7643 GCA_964522345.1 uncultured Gammaproteobacteria bacterium
GCCGCGAATGATTTAAATATTGGTAAAAGAGAGCGTGTTGCTAGCGCTGGGGCTTCGTCGGTAAGGGTATAAAAAATCTTAGATTTGGCATTGCTCATCGTGTTTTGTCTCGAACCTTAATTTGTGTGTTAAGTAATATGGGGTGCTCTTATTAAGTGCTTAAGTTGACGTCGCATTTTACTAAAACGCCACTGATAACTAGAACGCTAATTAAAGCATGTACTCTTGCTATAACTGCTCGCTAAATACGCTATCAACCCTGCTTAAAATGGGGTAACAGAATAACATAAAAGTATAGCCGGAGCATTGTAAAAGACCTGTGGTGGCCTCACACTATAGCAGTAGAAATAATCGCCTAATTAACTAGTATTTTGTAACAAAGAAAACGCTATCATCGGGGCTTTAGTTGCTAACAACGCGCCTTTGAATACCCTAGAGAGTTATTATATGTGGACACCTGATATCACTGTCGCGGCAGTTTGTGAAAAGCATGGCCGCTTTTTACTCGTAGAAGAGTTATCTAAATCTACCGGGCAAGTTGTATTCAACCAACCTGCTGGACATCTTGAGGCTGGTGAGACAATGGTTGAAGCCGTGGTGCGAGAAACATTAGAAGAAACTTGCTGCCACTTCACTCCAGAACATATAATTGGTATTTACCGTCTAGAAGCAACCAACGGTAAGACCTATATTCGCTATACTTTCTCTGGTTCTATTAGTGATATTGATGACGATTGCCAACTAGACCCAGATATCCTGCGCACGCATTGGCTGAGCCCAGATAGCATCCGCGCTAGCGATTCCTTGAGAAGTCCAATTGTAAGCAACTGTATTAATGACTACTTAAGTGGTACTCGCTACCCATTAGATATTCTAAAAGAGCTTTAACTACATATGAGCTTAGACCATAACCCAAATGAAACTCATGTCGTTGTCGGCATGTCTGGCGGTGTAGATTCGTCGGTAACTGCTTACCTGCTCAAACAGCAAGGCTACAAAGTAACCGGCATGTTTATGAAGAACTGGGAGGAAGACGATACTGAAGAGTATTGTGCCGCTGCCGCTGATCTAAAAGACGCTACGCAAGTTTGCGAACGTTTAGGGATTGACTTGCACGAAGTCAATTTTGCACATGAATACTGGGAAAATGTATTCGAGCATTTCCTAGAAGAGTACGAATCAGGCCGAACGCCAAATCCTGACATCCTCTGTAATAAAGAAATTAAATTCAAGGAGTTTTTGTTGCAAGCCGAATCACTCGGCGCAAACTATATTGCAACGGGTCATTACGTTGCCAAAGGCTTTATAGGTGATTCATCTACAAACGAAGCACTATTATTACGAGGTTCGGACAGGAATAAAGATCAAAGCTATTTTCTGTATACTTTACAACAACACCAGCTCCGAAAAAGCCTTTTCCCTCTCGGTGAAATTGAAAAGCCCGTAGTTCGTGCGATTGCAGACGATCAAGGTTTTATTACCCATAACAAAAAAGACAGCACTGGCATTTGTTTTATTGGTGAGCGCCGATTTAAAGATTTTCTCAGCACCTACTTAAAACCGAACCCAGGTGACATGGTTAACGTCAACGGCGAAACCGTTGGCCAACACGATGGCTTAATGTACTACACTCTTGGCCAGCGACAAGGTTTAAATATAGGTGGCGCAGGTGCGGCTTGGTATGTCGCAGCAAAAGATCTAGCAAACAATGAGTTACTGGTAGTACAAGGCCATGATCATCCCGCAATGTTAAGCAATCACGTCACTGCCAACGGCATGGATTGGGTTAGCGAAGACCCGCCTAAGGCTGGCGACATTTTAACTGCAAAGACACGTTATCGCCAACAGGACCATCAATGTGAAATACTCGAAATCGACGATCAAAATTTAACCGTACGATTTACTCAGCCTCAACGAGCAGTAACCCCAGGTCAAGCTTTGGTCTTTTATAATGAGCGTAATTGCTTAGGCGGCGCGACCATTCACTCAACAATATAAA
>CAZFVP010000107.1:0-1505 GCA_964522345.1 uncultured Gammaproteobacteria bacterium
TTACCACAAACCCAAGTTTACGGATTAATTCGTGGTCGCTACGACAATATTCAATTCAACGGCGGAAGTTTTTTTGACGATGACGAAGTTGATGGGGGAATTGTGGGCGCCGAAGTAGGCGTTCGTTTCAACCTAACCGACCGATTTGAGATTAATGCTAATATCGGCAAACCAAGCACCGACGAAGGCGACAGCTTTGGCGTCGGCGCGCAATTCTTCATTACCGACAACTTTGGCATCACCGCCGACTTTAGATCTATTGAAGCTGAACAAGACGACATTATTGTCGAGTTCGACACAACATCAATTGGTGTGCGTTATACTTTCTAGGATAGAATTCAAGTAGAAGTGTAATACTGTAGTAAAAACAATGAATCAAAAGTCTGAAGCCGCCAAGGTTAGTGGCGATGCCAAAAAAAAGTCTAATTCGAATCGAATATTCGTCGATCTAGTCGTTTGCATGTTAATTCCAACACTGATTCTTAAAAAGTTAAGCAGTGCCGATATGCTAGGGCCTAATTATGCCTTAGTAGCGGCGCTGAGCTTGCCGTTATTGGTTGGTATTTGGGGCTTTATCTCTGAGCGTAAAATTGGCTTTGTTCCAGCCTTGGGGTTTATTAGTATTTTACTGACCGGTAGCATTGGTATTCTAAAATTACCTAAGGAATATATTTCCTATAAAGAAGCTCTAATTCCGGGCTTAATCGCCATTGCCACCGTGTTATCAACCTATACTAAGCACCCGTTAATACGAACCTTTCTCTACAATGATACATTTATGGACACCGACAAGGTGTCGATAAAGTTAGCCGAAAATCAAAAAACTCAAGAATTCGACCAAATGATGGTCAAAGCGACTTGGATGCTTGCGGCCTCATTTGTGCTGTCATCTGCCCTGAATTTTTTTCTGGCAAAATGGATTGTTGTTAGTGAATCGGGCACAGACGCGTTTAATAGCGAACTGGGCACTATGAACCTATACAGCTACCCAGTAATTGTGGTTCCGTGCATGGTAATCACCATTTACGCCATGCTTTACGTGTTCAGAAATATCAAAAAAATGACCGGCCTCGGAATGGAAGACCTAGTTCAGCAATAAAGAGCATCCTACATAAACATAGACAATCCATACCAAACATCTAGCGCTCTTGATATCGACCTCGGTTATTGTTTAGATGACCCAAAACAGTTACATTAGCGAACTAATTTGTCACTCAAAAATCTTACTGATTTCGCACAATGCCTGCTGAAAACGAATCTCGTAAAATACTGATTACCAACGCTCTGCCATACGCAAATGGCCCACTGCATCTTGGTCATATGGTTGGCTTTATGCAAGCTGATATCTGGGCTCGATTTCATAAGATTCGCGGCCATCAAGTTACATTTGTTGGCGGTGATGATCAACACGGTACGCCGATTATGTTGGGCGCTGAAAAAAAAGGCATCACACCACAGCAACTAATCGATGATATTGAAGCGCAACACAAAGAGTCTCTTGATGG
>CAZFVP010000107.1:1605-4579 GCA_964522345.1 uncultured Gammaproteobacteria bacterium
ATGCGCCAGGCAAATATTTCTATGTTTGGTTAGATGCGCCTATAGGCTATATGGCCAGCCACAAAGTTCATTGCGAAAAAACCGGAGATGACTGGGCTCGTTATTGGAAAAATGAACACAATGACACGGAGCTTTATCATTTTATTGGTAAAGACATCGTTCGTTTCCATACTCTGTTTTGGCCCGCGATGTTAGAGGCTATTGATTACCGCAAACCTAATGCGGTGTTTGTGCATGGTTTTCTCCAAGTTGATGGCGCTAAAATGTCTAAATCTCGCGGCACATTTATTATGGCCGAGACCTATCTGAAACATCTAAACCCAGAGTACTTACGCTATTACTTTGCCGCCAAATTGAACAGTGGCGTAGTTGACATGGACTTGAACCTTGATGATTTTTCAGCACGAGTAAATTCTGACATCGTCGGCAAGATGGTAAATATCGCCTCACGCTGTGCAGGCTTTATCGGTAAGCGTTTTGATGGGATGCTCGCTACCGAATCAGCGGCACCTGAACTACATTTAGAATTCGCCAACGCGGCCGATGCCATCGGGCAGCGTTATGAAAAACGCGAGTTCTCTCAAGCCATGCGCGATATTATGGCTCTGGCTGACAAGGCCAATCAGTTTATCGATGAACACAAACCGTGGATTCTGATTAAAGACGAAGCCAAATTAGATGAAGTTCAGCAAGTTTGTACCGCTGGTTTGAATGCATTCAGATCTTTGTGTATTTACCTAAAACCGGTGTTACCTAATTTGGTTAATGAAGCCGAGACCTTTTTAAATACAGGTGAATTGGTATGGAGCGATTTACAAACGCCTCTACTCGATCACAAAATAAATAAATTTAAACCATTAATGACTCGAATAGAAAACGACTCGGTTGAACGTATGATTGAAGAAAGCAAAGAATCACTTGAAGAAACTTCAATCGTCGACCCAGATTCGCCCCTAGAGAAAGACCCTATTTCAGCCGAGATTAATTTCGACGATTTTTCTAAAGTAGATCTTCGAATCGCAAAAATCGTAAAAGCCTCACATGTGGATGGTGCTGACAAACTTCTTCAGTTGACCTTAGAGATAGGTGGCGAAACTCGTAATGTGTTTGCTGGTATTAAATCAGCTTACCGTCCCGAGGACTTAGAAGGCAAACTAACCGTTATGGTCGCAAACCTAGCGCCGAGAAAAATGCGCTTTGGCATGTCAGAAGGCATGGTGCTTGCAGCGGGGCCTGGGGGATCAGACTTATTTGTACTAAACCCAGACGATGGTGCACAGCCAGGTATGCGCGTCAAATAGTTCACCAAAATGGAACGTGACGCCCAAATAAACGCCATCGACGAATGGCTGCCACAAACGCAATGCACGCAATGTACCTACCCGCGCTGCCACGACTACGCAGTCGCGATCGCTGACGGTGAGGCTGACATAAATCAATGCCCTCCTGGTGGAGAAGTCACGGTGAGCGGTTTAGCCAGTTTACTTAATATGGTTGGTAAACCAGTTGACCCCAAATACGGAATTCATAAACCAAAGCAAATAGCCGTTATAGATGAGAGCGTCTGTATTGGCTGCGTAATGTGCATCAAGGCTTGTCCTACCGATGCCATCGTTGGAGCCGCTAAAGTTATGCACACCGTAATCGAACGCGATTGCACTGGCTGTGAACTATGCTTGGAGCCCTGCCCTGTTGATTGTATTGACATGGTAGATCAAGTACAAGCAGCCGAGCTTAATTGGCGTTGGCAAGACTACTCGCCGCAAGCGACTCGGCGAGCTCGTCAGCAAACAAATGCAAAGCTTGAACGAGACGCCAAGCGCAAAGACGCTAAGAGCTCCGTGAAAAAGCTCAAGGAGCTTAATAAAGAAGAAGGCAGTGAACAGATCAAACTCGACATCGCCGCTGCAATTGCTCGTGTCAAAGCCCGCAATTCGTAATTCTGGCGGTAGAATAAATCATGAATAAAGCCAAACGCCTAGAGATATTTACACGATTCAGAAACGAAAACCCAAAACCCGAGACAGAGTTAAATTACAGCTCAAATTTTGAATTGCTGGTGGCAGTGACATTGTCCGCTCAAGCAACCGACGTTGGAGTTAACAAAGCCACCGACAAGTTGTTCCCTGTCGCCAATACTCCCGAAACTATTTATGCGTTAGGCGTCGAAGGCTTAAGTGAATACATTAAAACCATCGGGCTGTACAACAGTAAAGCGAAAAACGTTATTGCCGCGTGTAAAATGTTGATCGAAATTCACAATAGTGTTGTACCTGAAGACCGAGAAGCGCTAGAAGCATTGCCTGGTGTTGGCCGAAAAACTGCTAATGTGGTACTCAATACGGCGTTTGGTCATCCAGCTATGGCGGTTGATACACACATTTTCAGAGTATCTAATCGCACAAAAATAGCACCCGGGAAAACCGTTTTAGCGGTTGAAAAAGCACTAATGAAGTTTGTACCTAGCGATTTTTTAGTTGATGCCCACCATTGGCTAATTCTACATGGCCGTTATACCTGCATCGCCCGAAAGCCACGCTGTGGTTCGTGCGTCATTAGCGACCTATGCGAATACAAGGGTAAAATTATCGATGATTAAACGACGTGTCGCCACAGGCGCGAGTTACGGCGCCATCGCAAAAGACGAATACGCTCGAGAAGCCGTAAATAATGCACTTGCCAAGATGAGACCCTGCACGGTTGGTAGTGTTTTACTATTCTTGAGCAACGAATATTCACACAAACCTCAGAACGCCATTAAAGAGGCCGCCAAAGCCGCTGGCACCCCCTTAATATTCGGGTGCTGTGCCGTCGGTTTACTCACGGAAGAGGAGTGGCTACTCGATGTAGAGGGCGCCGTAGCAATGGTCTTTCCTCAAGAGCTGAGCATGCAACCATTGAGAGTTCTACGGCCCCAAGGAATTGAACCTAAATTGGCGCTTACGCTAGCCAGCCCCAACGCGGCTGAAATAGC
>CAZFVP010000107.1:4679-7635 GCA_964522345.1 uncultured Gammaproteobacteria bacterium
TCAATCGAGCAAGGGCACTATCAATTAGTTCATGTATTAGAGGTTGATTCTAAGGCTAACACCATCACTCTAGCGGACGACGTCAAAGTAGGCCGCCATATATTTTGGGCGAGAAGAAATATTACCTCGGCTCAAGCCAGCATAGAAAAGGAGTTGAGAAACGCTAAAGAAAATTTAGCTAAAGAACCTGAATTCGCCCTAATGTTTGCCAACGTGACTCGTGGCCCGGAGTTCTTCGGCGGCACAGACATGGACCTCGAAGCATTCAAAAACGCATTTCCCGGCACACCATTGATCGGTTTCTACGGTAATGCTGAAATATCACCCGGCTTTAAAGCACGAGCAACACAACGCCACCACTCCACTATTTCAGTGCTATTTGCATGATATAGTGTATCTCAAAGGTCTTAATATAGGATCTATCAACACCGCACAATTATGAACGAAATCATTACACCATCAGAGCAAAGTATACGATTTGAAAATGGTCAATTCGTGCCAGATGACGTGGAAATTGAAAACACCATCAATATCCCTACCGTTGGCCCGCATTTTCATGAGGTTTTGAACGCGCATGAACTCAACTTAGTTCATGACAAGCCGAATGAGTTACAAATGAACCTTGGTAAGTTGTGTAACCTTGCGTGTCATCACTGTCACGTAGATGCCGGCCCCAAGCGTACCGAAGTAATGACATGGGAAGTGATGGAAAAAATCTTAGTATGGGCCAAAGCTGCAAAGATTGAACGTGCAGATCTAACTGGGGGCGCGCCAGAACTGAACCCACACTTTCGCCAATTTTGCGATGCTCTGATAGCAATGAACGTGCAGATAACCTCGCGTTGCAACATCACCGTATTATTCGAACCTGGCCAAGAAGACTTGGCACAATGGTATCGAGATCGAGAAATTCGTTTAGTTTGCTCTCTACCGTGTTACACAGAAGATAATGTCGACGCGCAACGTGGCAAGGGCGTGTTTGATAAAAGTATCGCCGGTTTACAAATGTTAAATGAGCTTGGCTATGGCAAAAACGAGAAGCTTAGTTTAGACCTAGTTTACAATCCTGTTGGTGCGCACCTCCCTCCCGAACAAGCTGGTTTAGAACAAGATTACCGTCATATGCTTAGTGAGAATTTCGATATTGTATTTTCGAATTTACTGGCAATTACAAACATTCCGATCAATCGATTTGCTCACGCATTAAAACGCGATGGCGAACTCGACGATTATCAACATCTATTGGTAAGTAATTTTAATGCCATGACCGTTGACCAACTTATGTGCAAAAGCTTGATTAACTTAGATTGGGAAGGCCGCGTGTTCGATTGCGATTTCAATCAAATGCTAGAAATACCAATGAGCGGTGGCGAGGAACGCTATCTGTGGGATTTAGAGATTGATGAAATTGCAGGTGCAGCAATAGCCACTAACCGACACTGCTTTGGTTGCACTGCGGGTGCTGGCAGCAGTTGTGGTGGGGTCTTAGCTGAATAGTTAAATGGCGCAATTCAACGAATGCGGCATCAGCGTGTTGATGCCGGTTCATAACGGCGGTAAATACCTTAAGGCCGCTGTCGAGAGTATTCTTACTCAGACCCACCAAAAAATTGAACTAATTCTAATCGACGATCATTCTACCGATGACTCTATCGAGAAACTTGGCACAGATTCTCGTCTACGCATTATTCAATCTCCTTCAAAAGGAATCGTAGCAGCCTTGAATCACGGTGTCGCCGAAGCAAGTTACTCGATTATCGCCAGAATGGACGGCGATGATATTTCTCTAGCAAACCGCTTAGCGACTCAGTTAGATTTATTACTTCGCTCCCATGAGCCAATCATCGTTGGCGCTCAGGTAGCATTATTTTCCGATGAACATGAAATAGCCGAGGGGTATCGTCGCTATCAAGGTTGGATTAATCAACAAACCAGTTCAAAAGACATCTCAAATAACTTCTGGGTAGAAAGTTGTATTCCACACCCCACTGCCATGTTTCACAAAAGCACGTTTATCGAGCTCGGTGGTTACCACGATCCACCTTGGCCAGAAGATTACGACCTTTGGTGCCGTGCACACCTTGCTGGCTACAAATTTGCCAAACCAGATACCCAAATTTTATTACGGTGGCGTGACTACCAAAATCGTACTTCCAGAATTGACGAACGCTATAGCAAGGATCAATTTTTAAGATGTAAAGCCCGTTATCTAAGTGAGCAACTATTAAGAAGTAACAATAATCAGTGTGTAATTTGGGGCACTGGGCCCACTGGGACGAAGTTACATAACTATCTAGTGAAGCATAAGATACACGTATCAGGCTTCGTTGATGTTAACCCCAAGCTAGTCGGGCGAGAAAAGTATGGGAAACCGATACATGTCATCAGCGATAAACCAAACCACAAAGAGCTATCAGTAATCCGTCCGATGGGGTTAATTGCCGTTAGCTCTTGGGGAGCGCGAGAGAAAATTCGCGAAGTATTAGTCGCTAACAACTACCGAGAAAGTGAAGACTTTATCTTGGTTGCCTAGTAACTCACTTAGCTAAATCGAAAAAACGATACTTGACTTACCGTCTTTCTCTCTTGCTCTTTGAAATGATGGGCATGCATTCATACGATCTAACCACGCCAAGCAGTTTGGATGATTCTCATTGATCAATCCGTTTGATCGCATAGATTCCATTGGATAGCTCATGGAGATATCCGCCGCACTAAGGTGATCACCACCAAACCAATCAGCCAGTCTTAAGTCGGTTTCAGCTTGCTTTAGTAACGCTGTCAGCCGAGGTTTAGTAAATCCAGTATTCGCCATAGCCAGCACCGGCTTGATAATTGGTTTAAGGAAAAATGGCACGCGTTCAGGAATAATGCGAAACATCATTGACATGAGTAGCACTGGCATCAAAGACCCCTGTGACGCGTGCATCCAAAACAAATAACGCACACGATTCTT
>CAZFVP010000108.1:0-4438 GCA_964522345.1 uncultured Gammaproteobacteria bacterium
TTGGCAGGGCCATTTCAGGCGACGCAAGGCGCAGCAAAACGGGCTGGTTTTGATCGGGATATAACAAGTTAGGGTATTGAATTTTTAGTTGAAATATTTTACCTAAACCGACATTCATATGTACTCTCGCCTGTTTGTTAGGTGAGAGTACATAGATCAAGCTACTTCATTAAGCCAAAACCTTTGTCGCATTTCTTATGCGGTCTCAGTGTTTAAGGTCTAGAAAAGACTTTACTAATAAGTTTCGAAAAAAAGCGCTTTGCTTTAAGAATTATGCGAACGATCGGATTATTTCTAAGTTGTTGAAAACGCTCGACTTGAGTTTCTAAGGATAAGCGCAAATTATTAATGTGTTCTTCATGAGCTTGTTGGATTTCATGAACTCTGAGGTGCAGTGCTTGTCGATGCTGTTCAGTATGTTCTAATTTTGCCGACAATGTTTCGATCTGGGCTTGCTTAGTATCGAGTATACCCACTTGTTGGAATAGGGCGGTATTTTGTTCACCGACCGCTCTGCTTAATGCTGCTAATGAGCTGTCGTAGTATTGGTTATGCAAAAGAGCAAATGTGACTTCTATTTTTTCGATGGTGTCTAAGACTTTGACCTTTGATAGGTCGAAGAGAAAGTGTGGGTCTTCGTTTAGTGCTACGAAGTGATGTTCGCTGTTAGTATTCTCGACCAATGACACATTCAGACTTTTCGATGTGTTAGCAATTTCAGCCGCTGAATTTAGTTGCCAAACAACGGTATTATCTTTCGCGATTAATTTTAGTGATGAGAATTTGAATAAGGCCATGCTGGCGACAGGGTCTAGACGAAGAACGTTTTTACCTTCAACAAAACTCGGTGACGTACTTTTCAGTATTTGTTCTTGCTCACTCGATTTCCACAGTATAAAGACGCTATTGTGTTCATCAACTACGCCTGCGTCGTCGCTCCAACTTATTTGGCATGCCGGTTGCAATCTTTCCTGAAGAGGCTCTCCGTCGAACGTTTGTAGGAGCGCGTATTCGATGGATTTATTTCGAAAATTCATGCCTATTTGGCGTTGAATTTCTTCCTCCATTTCAACAAACTGACCTAATTGCTCAAGACTATCTAACGACCCCATGTGATGCAATACAAACAGGCCGATGGTCAACAAGCCTGTTTGTTCGGCAAGTTCTTTAAGCAAAGGTTTGTTCTCAAAAGCGAACCAGAACAGTGCTCTGAATAGAATAAAGTCTTTGTTGAACTCAGCCTCGACAAGCCATTCAGGGTCGATGATATTAAAGATTCTTTCCTTATCTCGCTGGTGAACAATGATGTTAAACGGCAATACATCGTACGCTTTAGAGTCAAGACCACCATTTTTTTCCAGCTCGCTGAGCCAAAGCGAATACTCAGCTATCAATTCCTTTAAACGAGTCGAAGGACTGTCGGCCAGTAAGGCCGATAGCCAATCATCTAAGAGTAAATTACCGTTTTTAAACTCTTGTGTTGCGGTAGTTTGGCTGAGTTTAATGTTTGAATTCGAGTTGTTAGCATTAACGAAATTTGGGTGAAGCGATGTTTTGGTAACCTTGTCAGACCCTTTTTTACACTCGGTTGTAGTGCGCCATTGTGGCTTTCTGCCGATTCCAGAAAAATGGGCGAAACTAGTATTACAAAGTTGCTGTGATCGTGTTGCTGAGACGCCCGCAACAACAATAAAATGCGATGCAAGATCAAACACCTGCCCACGCTCTTCATACAAATTTTTAAACAAGAGATATTCGTTAAGTTTATTATTGTCAATCCCGCCTAGGCGGTTAAAGTGATTAAGCGAGTGCGTATTAGTTGTTAGGTACTCGCGAGATAATAAGTTTTGTATAGCTCGGCCTTGTGAAAAATTTGCGTAAGAGTCCCAGTGCAAAAAACCAGCACCTTTAAACGCCGTTTCTAACTCGGCTAAGGTAAAGTCACTGACTGTTTCGTTTTGGTAAAGTGTTTGATAAGCGGTCTTGCCGGAGCCTAGGGATGTCCATTTAGTTAGGCGATCTCTATTCCGGACAGTAACTACCAATCGACCAGTTTTACTGAGCGCGAGTTGTAATTTTTTTAGCAGATCTATTTGCTCTTGTTTGTTTAGGTTTAAGTCTTCAAGTTGACTTACGATTATTAGATCGTAGTTGTTTTCAGTGAGTACAAGCTCACTTATATCTTCGGATATATAAGTGATATTGTTATACGAAGCACAACGTTTTGCAGATAACTGAGCTTGCGCAATGTCTATTTTGACACTATCAATTGAATTAACTTTGTCGGCTAAAAAATGGCTCACTCCGCCGAAGTCTTGGGTAAGATCAAGTGTGTGACCTATGCCTTTTAAGTCAAAACTTAATAAGAAATTAAATGGTGCTGGAGATAAGGCGGTGCGTATTTCGTCGGTTAGCAGAACCTCCTCTATATCGACCGAGAATAGTGATAAGTCGCTGCAACTGTCGTATGAATCGCTTACCGTTTGGCGAACGTAGTTCGAAAACGCAGACTCGCGAATCTGTGTGTCAATATTTAGATAAACTCCATTTGCTAGCTTGAGCTGTGGATTTGCCTCAAGCAAGGCTGAACCTTGCCTTACGTTTTGTTTTGACTGTTGTTCTTGTTGCAAAGCCGCACCTAAATTAGTCGCAATTAATCTACCAAGTGTTAAGTGTTTATATTAGCGCTTGGTAGCTGACTTTAATAGGCTTCATTTAGCCGTAAACATGACTTGGGTTTTGACTAGGGCCTCAAGTTGGTGAAAGGTCGTTAGTAAACCTAAACCTCGTCCGTTTACTTTTTAGTTCTTATCATACACTCAACTAGCTTTAGAGATTGAGCGTACCTTACGCTTCGGGTGTGCCGCCCGCTGCCTCTTGTTGTTAACATCTCGATCGATGTCGTCGATTAAACGATTTAAGGTGCGGCTAATATGGGTTTGAATGCGGATGCGTTCAATTTGTGGCCATGCTGCCCGCTCACCTTCATTAAGTAATTCCATTACTTCTTCTGGCGAACGTGAGGCTAATATTTGAGTGGGGCTTAGAAAACGCGTTGAAGGTAAAATATTAATATCGCCTGTGTATTTTTGCGAGACTAATGCGATATACCCATTAATAAATTTGCTCGCGTAGGAAGTCTCTTTGAAGGGTTTCTGCATTAAATGTGATGCTGCTAACCCCCAATCTTTAACTGTCTTGATTGCAGTATTACTTACCGTTGAAACAATGTCACTATTTCGCTTCTCTGAATTTAAGAAGGGTAAAATCAATGGGTTAGTTTGACTGACGATAAAGTGGTTTACCCCATACAAGCGTGATAAACGCTTCATCGGCAAATCATCGCTTAATGAGCCATCAACCCACTTCCGTTCAGGCAAGTATGGTACACGGTCACCTTTGACGTTTCTTGCAGCGAGTGATACCGGTGGGAAAACTCCCGGGATACAACAGCTTGCTAACACAGCCTCGCGCAGCATGACATTGGGAGAGGTAATTGCGTTTAGTAAGCGCGATTTTTGGTGGTGTTCGGGTGGTGCAATAGAGATGTTTATCTTTAGCCCCGAAGCCTGATAGGCTTCTTCGAAGGTGATATCGGGAATGATGCGCTCGATGATTTTCATCAAGTCATTTTTACGTAGATTCCGCTTTTTTCCAGGCGCAAGATTACGGATGATGTTTTTAATGTCATCTTCGAACTCTAAGAATTCGGGCTCGAATATATCGCCAAGTTCTTCTTTTTTTCGGCTGCCAGCCACAGCGACGATTAAGGCGCCACCGCTTGAGCCAGAAATGACATCGGGGATTAGGTTTTGTTCCCAAAGTGCTTTTAGTACACCCACATGGAAAAATAAAAAGGTGCCTGATCCACTGAACATCAAGGCTGATTGACCGAAGCAAAGGTGTGCGCGATTTAGAAAATCGATCTTTTCACCGGTGCTAATACCTTTGAGTTTCGGCTGAGCAAGATGCTTCAAGGCTGATACCACTTCTTCAACGTAGTCGACGATTAGTTGTTTAGTACCGAATTTGGCCTTTTGATATAGCGAAGGGCTGCCCATACCGCCGAGGTTGCCATGAATGCCTTCGTTTAGCGTAAATAGCAGTCCTTGATTGTTATTTGAGTCACGCATAGCCTGAAGGGCGTCAAGACGTCTTCGAATTGAAGCGTAGTCATAGCGACGACTCTTCTCACTTTGCTTCCAACGTTGGAGATCTGTACTTTTGTCATACGCCTGGGCTGCATGTTGCCACTCATCGTATGTTTCGGCCTCGGCCATTTTTCGCTCTAGCGCTTTTGACATATTAATTATCACGATATTGTCCTCGCCCTTTTTAACTCCTTAGCGAGTTCGAACTGCGGGCGATATTTTACGGCCGTAGCCGCTTAGTATGTTGTTTTAAATGATCTAGTCTGAGCCCCCACCCGTGCAAGATC
>CAZFVP010000108.1:4538-7603 GCA_964522345.1 uncultured Gammaproteobacteria bacterium
CGCTGGATTATGGTCTTCGATAATCTCTTCGAGCTCCTCCATCAGATCTACCATGGCATCGCGAGCGAAGACATCACAATCGTAAGGCAAGATGCAGCGATCGGCTGAGATCAATGCAGAGAGAGTAAAGAAATTTAATGCGGGTGGCGTATCGATGTAAACTTCGTCGAAGTCTTCATGTAGGTTGTTCAAAAAGTCGCGAAGCTTGTATATCTTGTGTTTTGCTTCAAGTTTTGCTTCGAGGTCAACTAACGAGTAACTTGCGGAGATCAATGAAAGATTTTCAAACGATGTTTTTCGAATGTAGTCTTCTGAGGTGAATTCTCGGTAGTTGCGCGAAATGGTCGATTCCATAAACTCGGCAATACCAACAACGTTGTCTTTACCAGAATGGCCTAAGTAACTGGTGGTGTTGGCTTGTGGATCAAGGTCAACAACCAGTACTTTTTTGCCTTGGCTGGCAGCAACGGCGGCTAAGTTACAGGTAATCGTAGATTTACCCACGCCGCCTTTGCGATTAAATACGACTCTTTTCATAGAATCATAATAACTCAAGTTTCTAAACTTTGAGTCATGAAGCCAGCATTCGCTGCTTAAAATAGAACGCAGATTCTAAAAATAGTCTCAATAACGTGGTTAATGGACGTAATTCCGCGTTCTATTGGTCGCCTGTCTAACTACTACAACTGAACTTGTAAGTGTCTTAGACGAGCTTCATGAGCATGGATTTATCAAATGGCGTTAAGCTAGACAATTGATCATCTTTTACTTTGTTAGACCAATCGGGGTTGGCAATTAGAGCTCGACCAACGGCGACTAAATCGAACTCATCAGCGTTCAAACGCTCTTCTAGATTATCTAAACTCGATATTTCTGCGTCTTTGAATGCAACATCGCCGCCTTCAGGTAGAAAGTCAGCGTTTAAGCTAACACTGCCAACCGTGATTGAAGGCTTGCCGGTG
The DNA here is from genome assembly GCA_964522345.1 of uncultured Gammaproteobacteria bacterium. Classification (GTDB taxonomy): domain Bacteria; phylum Pseudomonadota; class Gammaproteobacteria; order Arenicellales; family Arenicellaceae; genus Arenicella. The sequence continues at coordinate 5,501 of CAZFVP010000108.1, forward strand.
AGTTTTTTTGTCCAACCGGCTAAGTTAAGGTCACTACCTTCAAACTCAGGCTCCCAGAATCGGCGTTGCGAACAATGAAAAATATCCACACCAGCGTCAACTAAATGCTGCAAAAACTCACCTAATTCCTCAGGTGTTTCAGCCAGTCGAGCTGTGTAATCTTGCTGCTTCCACTGAGAGAATCGGAAAATGATTGGGTAATCAGCGCTCACTTTTGCTCGAATGCCTCTAACAATGTCACATGCAAAACGGACCCGGTTTTCTACGCTGCCACCGTATTGATCGTCACGTTCATTCGTGCCCTCCCAAAAGAACTGATCAAGTAAGTACCCATGTGCGCCGTGTAACTCAATTGCGTCAAAACCAAGTTTTTCTGAGTCCACTGCTGCTTGCACAAAAGCGTCAGTTGCTTCATCTATATCCGCTTGAGTCATAGCATGGCCCGTGACCTTACCAGGAAAGGCCATTCCTGATGGGCTATGACCAGGCTCGTCGCCACCAGGCATAACGCCAGGTTTACGAATGCCGCCTACGTGCCAAAGTTGCGGTGCTATTTTACCACCTTCAGCATGTACTGCGTCGATCACTTTTTTCCAACCGGCTAGCGGTTTTTCGCCAGCAACAAAGGGAACATTTGGGTAGCCACTTGCCGCTTTATGTCCGACGCAGGTTCCTTCGGTGATGATTAAACCAACACCGCCTTCAGCGCGTCGTCGGTAGTATTCGACGACATCGTCGCTCGGGATGTTCTCTGGAGACATATTGCGAGTCATTGGCGCCATTACAACGCGATTGGCAAGAGTCATGCTGCCGAGTGAGTACGGTGAGAATAGATTAGTCATGGGGTTTCCTACTTAATATTATTTTTTGTGTTAGTACCTCGAGAGTCTCTGATTTAATCTAAATTGTCTCTGGCTTGCAAGCAGGTTCACAATCAGTGCATCGTTCTAATAGCATGTTAGTCACGCCAATAAACGATAACAAAGAGTATGAGTCTTCTTGCCTAGACTATTTGAATTATATCAGGGCTCCCTTGGTGTAATTTGAAAGACATATTGTCGAGCATTCTATGCATTAGTAAGGCCAAGCGCGATATTTGCAAGAGGAGATACTAAGTCTCCATATTCTGCAGCTTTGTCACTGGATGCGTTACCTTGCTTCGCTCGTTTGGCTACGCCTTGGCAAATTGATGCTAGGCGAAATAAACTAAAGGCGAGGTAGAAGTTCCAGTTGGTAATGGGCTTAAAGCCCATGCGTTGGCAATACATATCGATGTATTCTTGTTCGCACGGAATGCCAAGTTCTTCTAAGTTGGCTTCTGCTAAGCCCGACAAGCCTTTGCTGTAGGGCATATAATATTGCATGCATTGATAAGCTAGATCTGCATATGGGTGTCCAATGGTTGATAATTCCCAGTCGAGTACCGCGATCACTTCTGGTCGTTCAGGGTGGAACATCATATTGTCTAGGCGATAGTCGCCATGGGTGATCGAATATAAACCGTCTTCCTCGGGCATGTTTGCCGGCAACCACTCGATCAACGTTTCCATGGCTGGCATATGAATTGTCTCTGAGGCTTTGTAATTCTTGGCCCATGTGTGAGTTTGGCGCGCAAAGTAATCGCCTTTCTTACCGTAATCACTTAAGCCTGCATCGTCGATGTTAACTTTATGCAGTTCGGACAATACTCGATTCATCTCGTGATAAATTGCGGTTCGCTCTTTTTTAGAAACTTCTGGCAAAGTAGGGTCCCACAGAACGCGGCCTTGCATGAATTCCATTACGTAAAACATGCTGCCGATAACCGAATCGTCTTCACAAATATGCAGAGCTTGGGCAACGGGCAGCGGTGTTGGGTATAGGGCAGACAATATTTTAAATTCGCGATCTACCGCATGAGCGCCTCTTAATAACCTGCCAGGGGGTTTGCGTCGCAATACATACTTATTCTTTTTTGTGGACAGTAAATAGGTAGGGTTAGATTGACCATCAGCAAACTTTTCAGCGTTTAGTGGACCTTCGAAGCCATTTATGTGTTTAGTCAGGTAGTTGCTGAGCGTTTTCGTGTTTAGGCTGAAAGTGTCTGTCATTTTTATAAAATTT
>CAZFVP010000109.1:0-7600 GCA_964522345.1 uncultured Gammaproteobacteria bacterium
TTGATTGATGAAGCGCGTACGCCGTTAATCATTTCGGGCCCAGCCGATACGGCTGCTGAAGTTTACAGCAAAATCGACGTGATTGTACCGCAGCTTGTTCGCCAAGAAGAGGAAGACGGCGACGGAGACTATACTGTTGATGAAAAGTCGAAGCAGGCTTATCTGACCGAGGCGGGGCATGAAAAAGCCGAGAAGTTGATGGTTCGTATTGGTTTGTTGTCCGAAGACGCCAGTCTTTATGATGTTGGTAGTATTACCCTGTTGCATCACCTATACGCGGCAATTCGAGCTCATACACTATTTAGTCGCGATGTTGATTATGTAGTCCAAGATAATGAAATCGTTATTGTTGATGAGTTTACCGGTCGAATGATGTCTGGACGACGTTGGTCTGATGGTTTGCATCAAGCAATTGAAGCAAAGGAGAAAGTCGAAATTCAACGTGAAAATCAAACGTTAGCGGCAATTACGTTTCAGAATTACTTCCGTTTATACAAAAAGTTATCGGGTATGACGGGCACAGCCGACACCGAAGCCGTTGAGTTCATGGAGATCTACAGCTTAGAAGTGGTGGTGGTTCCGACCAACACTGAGATGATTCGAGCGGATCAAGCAGATGTGATTTTCAGAACACAACAAGAAAAATTCAACGCAATTGTTGAAGATGTGCGTGAGCGTAATGCTAAAGGGCAACCAGTATTACTGGGCACTGCGTCGATTGAAGTATCTGAATTGTTGTCCAATGAATTTAGAAAACATAAGCTTGAGCATGAGGTTTTGAACGCAAAACATCATGATCGCGAGGCTGTCGTAATTGCAAAAGCTGGCCGTGCTGGCGCGGTGACTATCGCGACCAATATGGCTGGTCGAGGTACAGATATTGTCCTTGGTGGTAATTTAGAAGCACGTCTTAATGACGCATCGGACGACGCAGATAAAGAAAAAATTAAGTCCGATTGGCAAAACGAACATGATTCAGTTTTGGAAAACGGCGGCCTTTATGTGATTGGTACCGAGCGACATGAGTCCCGCCGTATTGATAATCAGTTACGAGGGCGTTCTGGACGTCAAGGCGATGCCGGTGAGACCCGCTTTTTCTTGTCGATGGACGATTCTTTAATGCGCATCTTTGGCAGCGAACGTATTTCGAATATGATGCAAAAAGTTGGTATGGAAGAGGGCGAAGCGATCGAAAGCCGTTTGGTTTCTAGGGTTATTGAAAACGCTCAACGTAAAGTTGAGGGGCATAATTTCGACATTCGTAAGCAATTACTTGAGTACGATGATGTGGCTAACGAGCAGCGTAAATTAGTGTACTCGGAACGTAATGAGTTGATGTCAACCGATGATGTCTCAGAGAATATCGAAAACATGCGTGAAGAAGTGGTTGATAATGTTGTTGACCGCTCGATTCCACCGCAGAGTCTTCCTGAACAATGGGATGTGAATCAATTAGAAGATGATTTACGTTTGGAATTTGGTGTTGAAATGCCAGTTGCTGATTGGTTGTCGCAAGACAAGTCATTGTACGAGGAAACGTTGCGCGATCGTATTCTTGAAAAAGTTGAGGAAACGTATAAGTCAAAAGAAGACCAATATGGCCCTGAGATAATTCGCCACTTAGAAAAAGTGATAATGTTGCAAACCTTAGATACTCAATGGAAAGAGCATTTGGCCGAGATGGACTACCTACGTCAAGGTATAGGCCTGCGTGGCTATGCTCAGAAGAACCCGAAGCAAGAATATAAGCGCGAAGCATTTGAAATGTTCACCGCCATGCTTGACAGAGTAAAAGCAGAAGTCATAACGATTTTGGCCAAGGTTCAGTTACGTGAAGAATCGGAAGTGAATGAGCTTGAGCGTCGTCAACAAGAAATGTCTCAAGAAGGTCTGGAGCTCCAACACGCACAGGTGCCTTCGTCACAGGCAGAAGCTCCACAGGAGAGCCGAGAGCAAGCGACCTTTATTCGTGATACGCCAAAGGTAGGCCGTAACGAAGCATGCCCATGTGGCTCTGGTAAGAAGTATAAACAATGTCATGGCAAATTGAAGTAGTGCATGTGAAGAGTTTTATGGTGTAAACGAATCGTTGTTTACGCTAAAGAAATAAAGTGAGTAGTTTAAGATGGCAGTTGGTTTAAAAGAGCCGCGAGCACTATTTCCGGTGCAAGGGGTCGAGTTAGCGACAACGGCGGCCGGTATTCGGTATCAAGGCCGTGATGACTTGTTGTTAATTAGTTTGAGCGAAGGCTCAACTGTTTCGGCGGTGTTTACTCAAAACAAGTGTTGTGCCGCGCCGGTTACTTTGGCGAAGCTTCATATGGGCTCCAGCGCTACGCGTGCGTTATTGGTAAATTCAGGAAATGCTAATGCGGTAACCGGTGAGCAAGGAATGCAGAATGCAATAGCGAGCTGCTCTGAAGTGGCAAATTTGCAAGGGCTCGCGACCGAACAAGTACTGCCATTTTCAACCGGTGTTATTGGTGAACAACTTGATATGGCTGCGATGAGTCAAGGAGTTCGGGCGCTTAAAGGCACACTTGGGCGTGATAACTGGTTATCGGCGGCTGAAGCGATTATGACGACCGATACCGTTGCCAAAGCAGTGTCTCGTCAAATCAAGATAGGCGATGATTTAGTTACGATTACCGGCATCGCAAAGGGTTCAGGCATGATGTGCCCTAATATGGCGACGATGCTGGCATATGTCGCAACAGATGCGAATATAGCTAACAATGACCTCGATGATTTATTGCAACGTGGTACGGCAGCAAGTTTTAATCGCATTACGGTAGATAGTGATACATCAACGAATGATGCTTTGGTTTTAATGGCCACTGGTCAAGCTCAATCGAGCCCGCTAAGTGGCGAGCGTTTGAGCGTGTTTTACGAAAGCTTAGAGCTGGTGTTGATTGAGCTCGCAACCTCCATTATCAGAGATGGAGAAGGAGCCACTAAATTTGTTAAGGTAGAAGTAAGTGGTGGCTTGGCCGAGGCTGATTGTGCTGCTATTGCTTATTCGATCGCTCATTCTCCTTTGGTTAAAACGGCCTTATTTGCCAGTGATCCGAATTGGGGGCGTATCTTGATGGCCTTAGGCAAAGCACCGGTTGACGCACTTAACATGGACCTAGTGGATATCAAGATTGGTGATGTTGCACTTATCGAAAAAGGCCAGCCTGCGCCTAACTACACAGAAGAGGCTGGAAAAGCCGTGTTTGTAGAACCTGAAATTCATATTCACGTTGAGCTAAACCAAGGCCCTGAACGTTTCCATGTGTGGACTTCAGATCTTTCACATGATTATGTCAGCATTAATGCCGATTATCGCAGTTAACAGCCCTAAACGAGCTTTATGAAGAGAATCGAGGTCGCTGTTGGCGTTGTTTTTGATCAAGATGGTCGAATATTGGTTGGCCAACGGGTGGTCAAAGACCTGTATTTTGAAAAATGGGAATTCCCTGGTGGCAAACTTGAGTCCGGTGAGACGGTTGAACAAGCGTTGATTCGAGAATTTCAAGAAGAAACCGGGATTCGAATTCGGTCTAGCGCACCACTGATGTTAGTTGAACACGATTACCCTGATCGTCATGTCCGTCTACACGTACATACCATTCGAGAGTTTGATGGTGATGTGCAGGCCTTAGAAGGGCAGCAATTAAGGTGGGTCACCTTGTCGGAACTAAATGAACTGGATTTTCTGCAAGGTAATCGAGTTATTCTGCAAAAACTGAGTGAAACGACAATAGCCAGTTCTGAATTAAACTGAATTGTTTTGGGCTAATTCTAAATATTGTTTATGAAGGCTTTCTACCGCGCGATGGGCTTCCTCAATCGACCCGTCATTGGCAATGATATCATCGGCAAACATCTTTCGCTGTGCGTCACTTAATTGGGTTTGCATAATACGTTCTATTTCACTTGGTTCCAGACCACTGCGTTTTTGCACGCGTGCTATCTTCACCTCTCTTTTGGCAGTCACAACTAATACGCGTTTGATTAGCTCTCCGAAGGGTGAATCTGCTGTTAAAAGAGGAATAACCACCAAGCAGTATGGGTAATTTGCGTGTTGTATCTGACTGAATGTTTCGCGCCTAATTGCCGGATGAGTAATTGCATCTAATGTTGCTTTGCTTTGTTTGTTAGCAAAGGCGAGTTTTCGCAGCTCTGCTCTATCGAGCTGGCCTGAGTCAAGTAATATACCTGAGCCAAACGCTTGCACTAGCTCGGCTAAAGCTGGCTTACCTGGTTCTACAATTAAGCGTGCAATTACATCAGTATCGATAATCGGTACGCCCAGAGAAGCGAAATGATCCGAAACCAGTGTCTTACCGCTGCCGATTCCGCCGGTTATTCCTATTACATACGTCATTACTTTTGTAACACCATGTCGGTTAAGTATATATTGTTGGTAAAGCTGTAGATCGCCAGATGAGGTGAAATTGGGCGTTACAAGCCCATAAAGCTAAAGTAAGCCTGATTGATATCCTCACCCCAAAGCATTGCTATCCAACCAGCGGCCGCTAAATAAGGACCAAACGGTATGGCTAACTCTGAAGAGGCCTTCTTAACAATCATCAACGAAATTCCGACAATGCTGCCGACAAGGGTAGAAATCAGAACAATTTGCGGTAAATAAACCCAACCAAACCAAGCCCCGAGCAAGGCCATTAACTTAAAGTCTCCGTGCCCCATACCTTCTTTACCAGTCAGTATTAGAAAGGCTTGAAATACTATCCAGAAAATCAGGTAGCCAATGATCGCGCCAATGATTGACTCATCAGTAGACGCAAATATTGGCAGTAAGCTTAAGGCTAAACCCAGCCATAATGTTGGTAAAACAATATCGTCGGGCAGCAACTTGTGGTCAAAATCAATAAACGATAGAGCAATTAATACCCAAGTTAACAATAGCCCAAAAGCCGCTTGCATGGAAAAGCCGAACTTATATACCACAATAGCGCTAAGTACGGCGGTCAATAGTTCGACTAAAGGGTAGCGAATGCTAATGCTTGCACCACAATTAGCGCATTTACCTCGCAATACTAACCAACTTACAAGAGGTATATTTTGTATGGCGGTAATGGGTGATTTACAAGTACCACAATGCGAAGCAGGCTTAGATAATGTTGGAGGTTGCTCTTGCTCAACTGGCTCAAGCTCTAGCCAATGCCTAGATTGTTCAGTCCAGGCGTGTTTCATCATCACGGGGTAGCGGAATATGACGACGTTTAGAAAACTGCCAACCAATAGTCCAAATAACCCTCCGATACAACTTAGCCACGAAATCGGGAGGGCTGCGAAATTTTCAAGCATGAATTGCCTTTTTTAGAAAACAGACGCGAGTTTGAAAATTGGTAAGTACATCGCGATTACCATGGTACCGATGATGCCGCCTAAAAGAACAATCATAAACGGCTCAATAATACTGGCAAGACCTTCCACCGCATCATCAACTTCACGTTCGTAGAAGTCAGCAACTTTATCGAGCATGGTTTCTAACTCACCAGATTCTTCGCCACTGGCTACCATTTGAAGCATCATATTGGGAAATACGCCCGTTGCTGCCATTGAGTTTTCGAGGCCTCGACCTGTGCTTACATCGTTCTTGACATCGGTTACGGCATGTTGGTAGACCCGATTACCGGTAGCGGCGCCGACTGTGTCCATTCCATCAACCAGCGGCACGCCAGCCCCAAAAGTAATAGAAAGAGTTCGAGCAAATCGAGCGAGCGCAGATTTTTTCAAAATAACACCAATTAACGGGAACTTAATTAGTATTCGATCCATCGCAAATTTCATTTTCTCCGAGCGTTTATAAGCGGCCATAAAGGCGAATGCCGCGGCTGCAACTATCCCTAGGTAAATATACCAACTCTCTTGCATTGCTTTTGACATATCAACGATGACTCGAGTCAAGAACGGTAAGTCAGCGCCGAACCCTTGAAATAAACTTTCGAATTGTGGAATTACGAAGAGCAATAATAAAACACTTACAACTCCGGCAATAACCAGAACAATAATCGGGTACATGAGTGCAGATTTTACTTTGCTCTTAATGATCTCTAACTTTTCGTTATACGTTGCGACGCGGTCAAGCATGGTGTCTAGCTTACCGGACTCCTCGCCTGCTTCAGTTAAGCTGGTGAATAAGCGGTTAAAATATACTGGGTGTTTTGCTAATGCAACGCTTAGCGCTGACCCGGACTCAACCTCGCGAGCTAATTCAAGCATGAGCTTTTCCATTGACGCGCTTTCATGCCCTTTACCAACCGCTCTAAGAGTCTGGGCTACTGGTATTCCTGCGCCGATCATAGTTGCCATCTGGCGTGACGCAAAGCTGATATCAACCGTTTTAATTGGCTTTGTATTTGAAAATATACTCTTAGTTTTGCGTTTTATTTTGGTAACACGCACCCCGCGCTGACGCAAGAGAGCTTTGGCTTGAGAGAGAGACGGTGCTTCTATGTCTCCTTTTATTTGTTGGCGCTTTTGATTCACACCAGCCCACTCAAATTCGGTGGTCTTATCTTTCTTCGCTGTAGCCATGAGTTTTATCTATTGTTGTACAAATATTGTTGTTATCAGTAGCTAACTCGTTAGCGCCATGAAAGGTTTAATGCCGTCGAGTGTTTGCTTAAAAATCGGCCTTAAATCAATGAAATAAAAGACCTTTATTTTATTGAGTGTATTACACGTTAGTCACACGTTCAATTTCTTCTAGAGAAGTTATACCTTCTTTGACCTTTAATAGGCCTGAGCCACGAAGGTCTAGCACCCCATCTTTGTGCGCTGAATCATGGATGTCATTCTCAGTACAGCCTTCCATAATCATTGCCCTTATGTCTTCACTAATTGGCATAACTTGGAATATACCTGCACGGCCTTTATAGCCATTAGTGCAGTTCGAACAACCTACGTCGTGGGCTTTATACAAGGTAAATGTGCCAAGCTCTTCAGGTTTAAAACCCGCTTCTAGCATTACCTTTTCAGGCAGTTCTGCGGGCTCTTTACAGTGTTGACAGAGCCGGCGTGCTAGCCTTTGAGCAACAATTAAGTGCACGGCCGAGGCAACGTTGAACGCGGGAATGCCCATGTTCAATAAACGAGTTAGCGTTGATGGAGCGTCATTGGTATGCAGTGTGGAGAGCACCATATGACCGGTTTGCGCGGCCTTAATCGCGATTTCACCAGTTTCTAAGTCTCGAATTTCTCCGAGCATAATAATGTCTGGATCTTGTCGTAGAAATGCTCGCAAGGCACCAGCAAAATCTAAACCAGCCTTTTCATTAATATTAACTTGAGTTATTCCCGGAAGCTGAATCTCAACAGGGTCTTCGACTGATGAGATATTCTTAGCAGGGGTATTGAGTTCGTTCAATGCCGAATATAGGGTTACGGTTTTACCACTACCTGTTGGGCCGGTGATGAGCACCATGCCATATGGTCGGTGCACGACTGATGTGTAGAGTTTCAGTTGCTTGTCAGTAAACCCTAAGGTTGTTAGGTCAAGCTTAGCCGCACTTGAATCCAATATCCTTAGAACAACCTTTTCTCCATGTACCGTAGGTAGAGTATTTACACGAAAATCAAACACTTT
>CAZFVP010000110.1:0-5414 GCA_964522345.1 uncultured Gammaproteobacteria bacterium
GCCCACTTAAGTGGGCATAAAAATGATAAAGTGACATTCAATTTGAAATAATCTAACATTTTACATAATCATGGCCGAGCGTTATACATGTAACTTTGAGCCTGATGAGGAGACAGAAGCGTAAATGCTTAAAATATGCAATATCGTGATCGTTGGTGGTGAAGGTGACTTAGCCTTTAGAAAACTGTATCCGGCGCTTTATAGTCTTCATAAAGAAAAACTATTAGCTGATTGCACTAAAGTAGTGGGCTTTGGTCGAGGTAAGTTTAGCTACGACGATTTTATTAAAAATATGCGTAAATGGACTGAGGCCAGTGACTACGTAAAATCAGTTGATGATGAAACATGGAGTACGTTTTGCGAGCGTATTATGCATTTTAATGGAGATGCGACGTCGTCGACCGATATTCGCCGCTTGCAAGAGGAGATGGGTCCAGAAGAAATTGTTTTCTATCTATCAACACCGCCGTCAATCTTTGCACCAATTTGCAAAGCGATGGGTGAGGCTGGTGTGGTGACAGAAAGTACACGTTTAGTAGTCGAGAAGCCTCTTGGCGAATCTTTAGCTTCGTTCAATGTAATTAACGATACCCTGTTCGAAACATTTGAAGAACATCAGATATATCGCATTGACCATTATTTGGGTAAAGAGACGGTTCAAAATTTATTAGCTTTGCGTTTCGCCAATATCTTTTTTGAACCACTATGGAACCGAAACTACATTGATCATGTTCAAGTTACTGTTGCAGAAAGCGTTGGCGCGGGCGGTCGTTGGAATTACTATGATGAATCTGGCGCTCTGCGTGACATGGTCCAGAATCACCTGCTGCAATTAGTTTGCCTTGTGGCGATGGAGTTTCCCGCTAGAAACGAGGCAGATGATATTCGTGATGAAAAGCTTAAAATTATTCGTTGCTTAAAGCCGATAGATGCCTCTAGTGTGCAAACTCACACGGTGCGGGGGCAATACGTCAATGGCTCTGTCGATCAAGAGCTGGTTCCGGGTTACGTTGAAGAGAAAGACGCAAAGCCAACATCGACCACAGAAACATTTGTCGCGATAAAAGCCGAGATTGAAAACAACCGCTGGCACGGCGTGCCATTCTATCTAAGAACTGGTAAGCGTATGGTTGAACGCTATTCAGAGATCGTGATCCAATTCAAACCAGTAATTTTCAAGTTTATTGATGTGAACCCAAACGAGTTGAACAACAATCAATTAGTTATTCGTTTACAGCCAAATGAAGGCATTGAAATGAAGATGATGAATAAGGTGCCTGGCTTGAATGAGAGCATGGACTTACAAAATGTAGGCTTGAACCTATCATTTGAAGAAGCCTTTGAAGATCATCGTAGCCCTAGTGCCTACGAGCGCTTAATTTTAGATGTCACTCGTGGTGATCAAACATTATTTATGCGTTCCGACGAGTTGCGTGGAGCATGGGAGTGGGTTGACGGTATGATTGATGGTTGGGAGGCCGTTAAGCAAAAGCCGCAGAAATATAAGGCGGGTTCAACCGGCCCCGATGATGCGCTTGGGCTATTAATTAAAGATGGCCGTAAATGGCAAGACTTTGAAGGATAGATTCAGGTGAGCGCAAATTATACGTTTCATAAGGGTGCCGACAAGCAGAGTTTAGCCGAGCACTTAGCTGGTGAAATCAGTTTTCAAATTTCTAATGCGATTCGAGATAAAGGTTCAGCTGTTCTCGCCTTGTCTGGTGGCTCAACTCCAAAGCCATTGTTTGAGGCGTTAGCAAACCACGACGTAGATTGGAGTAAGGTGATTATCACCTTGGTTGATGAGCGATGGGTTGATGAGGCGCATGAGCTTTCGAATGCGGCATTTATGAAAACCTACCTGCTAAGTAAGCTTCCTAGTAGCGTGAGATTTGTGCCTTTGTATCAAGACGCGGAGTCGATAGGTCAATCTCTTGCATTCGTTATTGCCAACTACCTACAGGTAACCTATTCAAGTGTCGATGCCCCGAGAGCATTCGACGTTGTGATTCTAGGAATGGGCGGCGATGGTCATACGGCATCGTTTTTTCCAGATGCTAGTAATGCCGAAGAGCTAGTCGATATAAATTCTCAAGAAGCACTACATATTTGCAGCTCTCCTAGTACTCAAGTTGAGCGAGTGACGTGGTCGTTACCGGTGTTATTAAACACTGACTTTCTAGCCTTACATTTTACTGGCGAAGATAAGAAAAGAGTATTTGAACAAGCAAGCGAGGGTGGCGATGCAACCCAATTACCAATACGTAGTGTGTTGTTTCAGGATCGAACACCTCTTAACGTTTACTATGCAGACTAAGCTGCGACCATATCAAAGATTATGAGTATTAAACAAATTACAGACCATATTATTGATCGAAGCAAGAGTACTCGTACGGAATACCTTGCGATGGTTGATGAAATGCGAGATACGCCGCCAGCGCCGGATCGTTTATCGTGCAGTAACTGGGCGCATGTGGTCGCGGCAGAATCGGCAGAGGATAAAAAGTCGATACCTGCTGGCGAAGGCGCGAACATCGGTATAGTAACGGCCTATAACGATATGCTCTCTGCACATCAGCCATTTGCCCAGTACCCTAATATCATTAAGCTCACCGCTCGTGATCAGGGCGCTACGGCACAGGTCGCAGGCGGAGTGCCTGCGATGTGTGACGGAGTAACTCAAGGCCAGCCTGGTATGGAGATGAGCCTATTTAGTCGCGATGTTATTGCATTAGCAACGGCTGTGTCTCTAAGTCACGATGTATACGATGGGGTTATGTGTTTAGGGGTTTGCGATAAAATTGTTCCGGGCTTAGTGATTGGTGCTTTGCAATTTGGACATTTGCCAGTGATGTTCGTGCCTGCTGGACCCATGCCTTCAGGAATACCGAATAAAGAAAAAGCGCTTGCGCGACAAAAATTTGCGACCGGCGAGATTGATAAGGCTGAGTTGTTAGAGAGTGAATCAGCCTCCTATCATAGTGCAGGCACCTGCACCTTCTATGGTACCGCCAACACCAATCAAACTTTGATGGAAGCCTTAGGCCTGCAGCTTGCTGGAACGTCGTTTGTTAATCCAGGAACTTTGTTACGCACCGAACTTACCAAGGAGTCGGTGCGAAAGTTGCTCGACCAAACTTCTAAAGGTTCAAACTATCGGCCGCTTGCTGACGTTATCACCGAGAAATCAATGGTGAATGCGATGGTGATGATGATGGCTACTGGCGGTTCAACTAACCTGACCCTGCATTTGATCGCAATGGCTAGGGCTGCTGGCATTCAGATCACTTGGCAAGATATGGATGAAATCTCTCGAATAACACCGTTGCTGGCGAAGGTATACCCTAACGGGCAAGCTGATGTGAATCACTTCGAACAAGCCGGCGGCTTACCTTATTTAGTGAATCAGCTGCGTTCAATAAACCTGCTCAATGAAGATGTGGTTAATGTGATGGGCGAAGGTTTGGATGCTTATACGCGCAAGCCGCAGATAGACGCTGACCGAAACGTTTTGTGGGGCGAGCCGGTAACGGTGAATGGAGACGCAACGATCCTAGCCGAGGCTTCGTCGCCGTTTGCCCCTGAGGGTGGTATGCGAACCGTTAACGGAAATCTTGGCACAGGCGTTGTAAAGATATCTGCCGTTGATAAACGTTATCAAATTATAGAAGCACCATGCAAAATTTTCGAAACTCAGGACTCATTGAAAACTGCGTTTGAAGCAGGCGAACTCGAATGTGATCATGTTGCTGTTGTTCGATTTCAAGGTCCGGCCGCGAATGGAATGCCGGAGCTGCATAAGTTGACGCCGTACTTAGGCATTATTCAAGATCGCGGTTTTAAAGTGGCGCTCGTTACCGATGGTCGTATGTCCGGAGCATCAGGTAAGGTACTAACCGCAATGCATGTGAGTCCTGAAGCTAAAAAAGATGGCTTATTAGCGTACTTACGAGAAGGGGACGTAGTGCGGGTTAACTGCGAAACAAGTGAGCTGTGTTGTTTAGTCGACGAAGTTGAATTGCGCAAGCGCGAGCCCGCGTCACAGCCTAAGATACCTCAAACCTTAGGTCGAGGGTTATTTGAAAAAATGCGTTCGGTCGTTGGTGAGTCAACTCTAGGCGCTTCGTTTATCAGTAGATAAGAAGAACCCATATTATGAATGAAGAAAGCAGCGTAACGCAGTGTGATTTAGAGAGTAACTCGCATGAAACTAGTAACGTATTGAAAATTGGCGTGAAAAATAAAATGATAGTGAGCGAAATGTTAGGCGACCAAAAGGTTGTGCCAGTCGTTGTAATTGAAAATAAAGAACAGGCGATGGGTTTAGCGCAAGCCTTGCTCGACGGAGGCATTAATGTGATCGAAATCACTTTGAGAAATTCGTATGGCGTTAAGGCCATTGAGGTGATCAAAAATAATTTTCCTGAGATGATCGTATTAGCTGGAACCGTTAACTTGCCTGCGCAAATGGTCGCGGTTGTGAAAGCTGGTGTTGATGCAATTATCAGTCCCGGTATCACCGAGAGCCTACTAAAAACAGCGAAGCAACAAGGTATCCCGTATTTGCCGGGTGTCGCCACCGCATCGGAGCTAATGCTGGCGATGGAGTACGGCCTGCGTGAATGTAAGTTATTTCCGGCAACCGTCGTTGGCGGTATCAGTGCACTCAAAGCGTTCGGAGGTCCATTTAACGAGGTGAAGTTCTGTCCGACTGGTGGAGTGAGTGAGTCGAATTATCGTGACTTCTTGGCCTTACCTAATGTTATGTGTGTTGGCGGCAGTTGGGTTGCTCCAACATCAATGGTTCGCGACGGTGATTGGGCTGCGATCACGAGTTTATGTCGGGCGATTCGAGATACCTAAATGTTCTAAGTTGCTTCTATTAAGTGCTATGGCCAGCGTAGAGCTCAAATTAGACCTAATGCGCCTTAGTTAGCGTGTATTTGGTGCTACTTTATTCGGTGACAAAAAGTTTTTACTTAAAGGAGCATATGATTTCCTTAAAGGCTCTTGTAATTTTCTCAAATGAACCTATTTGTTACTCAATAGGGTAAGATACACGACGTCGCTTATCTGCATTCATCTATCGGGGTTATCATGGAAACTATCCGCAAGCCTTGGGTCATCGCACCTATCATTATTTTATTGTTCTTCGTACTACTTGGTTGGTATTTCAGTCACGAACCGGCGCAACCTATTACTGATAAGTCATCAGAAAAAGTTCAACCTGTGGTGGGCGTTGCTACGACCTCTGCCTTGATTGGTGCGACCGAAACGCTTCTTAATAAGCGTGGTGGCTATCTGTCAAATGATGTTACTCCTCCAAGTGTGTTCTTAGACAATGTTCCAAATTGGGAGTTTGGCGTGTTACAGCAAGTGCGCGATTTAGCTAAGTCGATGCGTAATGACTATAG
>CAZFVP010000110.1:5514-7553 GCA_964522345.1 uncultured Gammaproteobacteria bacterium
ACTGAGTCAGAAATTGTTGCTAAAACTTCTTGGTTCGAAATCGATGATAATTTTTATGAGGCGCGTGGTACCTCGTGGGCCTTGATTCATTTTTTACATGCCGCTGAAGTAGATTTTGGTCCGGTTTTACGAGATAAAAACGCGATCCCGACTTTGCGTCAAGTAATTCGTGAGCTCGAAGCGACACAACAGGATGTAACTAGTCCAATGATTCTAAATGGTGAGGGAATGGGTATGTTTGCGAATCATTCATTAGTAATGAGTTCTTATATTGCACGCGCTAATTCAGCTATTGCTGATTTACGTCAATTGCTTGACGATGGCTAAGTGTGCCAGTGGAATTTATTCACGATAAAGTAAAAAAGCCGCTTAACAGAGCGGCTTTTTTATTAAACAACTAATGAATGTTACTTCTTCTCCCAGAAGTGGGCATTCTTAATGCCGAGCTTTTTAGGGTCGAATGTGTATTTTTCAACTCCAGCAGCTCGTTGCGCCTCATAGTCTTTAAGCGCACGCATGGCGGGTCTGCCCATAAAGAAGATAATTAATATGCCAATGATATTAACCCAAGCCATAATGCCTAAACCAATATCGCCTAAATCCCATACGATCTTTGCTTTGATGATAGCGCCAAAAAATACTGCCCCGATAAGCACAATCTTGAGTATGGTCATCGCGCCGGGTAGTTTGAAAGAGCGCCTAATGTAGGCAACATTACTTTCAGCAATATAATAGTACGCAAGCAATGTGGTAAATGAAAAGAAAAACAATGCCAATGCAATAAATGGATTGCCGATACCTGGCATCACACTTTCAATCGCCATTTGTGTGAATGCAGGGCCTTCGTGTGAAATGTCGGCTGCAATATTTTGAATAATTAAGTTGCCATCAGCGCCACTAACATTGAACATGCCAGTGATTAGAATCATGAACGCGGTAGCGGTACAAATAAATAAAGTGTCTATGTAAATCGAAAACGATTGTACTAAACCTTGCTGCGCTGGGTGGTCGACTTCCGCGGCAGCTGCGGCATGAGGTGCGGTACCTTGTCCAGCTTCATTTGAGTAAACACCTCGCTTGACGCCAATTCCTATGGCGGCGCCCAGACCTGCAATAGGAGTGAAGGCGTCGGCAAAGATCATGCCGATAATGTTGGGTAATTGACCGATATTGAGACCGATAATTGTCAGTGCGGTAATGATATAGGCGAGCGCCATAAAGGGCACCACTATCTGTGCAAAGTTAGCGATACGTTTAACGCCACCAAAGATAATGAAACCGAGCATCGTTATAATGACTAAGCCCGTGATGATTTTATTTGAGCTGAATACGCCCATCGATGTCTCTATTGCAGTTCCGTCACCGAAAGTTTGCGCGATTGCACCACCTATTGCATTGGACTGAACTGTTGGTAGTAATAAACCACAGGCAATGATTGTCGCAACTGCGAAAACCCAAGCGTACCACTTTTGCCCCATAGCGCGTTCAATGTAAAAAGCGGGTCCACCACGGTATTCGCCGGTCGCCACATCTGTCTCCTTATATATTTGGCCAAGGGTTGCTTCTATGTAGGCGGTAGCAGCGCCAAGAATGGCGACTAACCACATCCAGAAAATTGCACCAGGGCCGCCGATGCCAATGGCTGTGGCAACACCGGCAATGTTGCCTGTGCCAACTCGACCAGAGAGCGATACTGTGAGCGCTTGGAATGAGGAGATACCTCGATCGGAGCTTTTATTAGATTTTAATAAGCGGACCATTTCTGAAAACAGTCGAACTTGAACGAAACGGGTTTGGATTGTGTAGAACAGCCCAGCAAGAAGGCATAGCACGACTAACACAGGAAAAATGGATAACCCCCATGTTCCCCAAACTACGTTGTTAACTGCGTTAACAGCATTGGTAAATGATTCCATAATGATTATTTATCTTTGGTGGAGTGTTTTGGAATGACTATTAAGTGCTTAATTTTGTGCGCACCTTTTGTATCTTAATAAGGTGTTACTCAGTCTTATTATTGCACTGACTATATCGGAAAT
>CAZFVP010000111.1:0-7542 GCA_964522345.1 uncultured Gammaproteobacteria bacterium
AGCAATATCTTTTCTCAAAGAATCGGTGAATAAGTTAGCGGTTGACGTCACAGAGTTGACCATTTGATGATTGGCTATTTGCCAATGACATAATTTCTTGGTGGTATTTTGTGTCGAGCTTTTGATGAAGAGTCGAGATTGCTTCGTTGGAGCTTAAGCCAGCTTGAAGGTAATGATTAAACATTCTTTGTACAAGCGCTTGTGTTTCTATCTGGTTGAGGTTCATTGTGAGTCACCATGACAAATAAAATAACGGTAGCGAACATCTAAGGTAGAGTTTGCTATTGGGTTTGTGATGCTAAATACGTCGGGCCCAGGGCTGTCCGAGCAGCGCCAACTGTGAAACTGAAAGCCATCCTGCGTATGGGCGTTGCGGAGCAATACTAATGTTTTTCCGATTAAGTCCGCCTGTGCGAGTTCGTCTGATCGGCCTAAGTCGAATGTTGCCTTTATGTGACCTTGCGAACTTGCTTCAATTTGAGTGGGGTAGCTGGAATCGAGTGTGCTTTTATAGTTTGGTGAGTTTGAAAAACTTCCTGTGTAGGCATTGTCAATTGATATTGATAATCGAGCTTCTTGTAACTTATGGTAAGGGTTTAGTATTCTTGCGTTTACGATATAGGCTCTATAATTTACCAGCGACCAAGCTAAAAGTACGTTAATTAGTAGTAAGCAAAACAATAGCTCTGATATACGAACTCCGCTTAGTAATTTAAATCGAGACATTGCTAACTCCGTTAGTGTGTTTGCTGTTGGATACTCGCAAACGTTATTCCTGTGGCGATAGCTAGTATAGTAAAGCTTAATCTGACTCGGCAATAGCGCCTTTACTTATTCCTTCGTAGGCGCGAACCTTGAAGCGTGCGTTTGGCATTTCTTGTTCAAGTACGGATAATATATGCTCAGCGATGCATTCTACCGTCGTATCACTCTCCATTAAATATACGCGCTCTTCCGGCAAGGTTAAGCTAAATGTGCCTTGGTCAGTTTTGTACTCAAACCTTATATTGCCCGCTGAGAACTCGCTAACGTCTTCGCTGGTACCTAAATATATATCTTGCCAGCGTGCTGCTAAGTTCTTTTCGAGCTTTCTGCTTCGAAGTTTGTTCTTCCAAATTTCAATTTTAGAGCGATGCCCGTGAGCGATGCGCTGACAATTGCCGTCGTGCTTCTTTAATCCGTGACTATAAGTGTAGTAGCTGCCCACTCCTGGTTCCTCGCGCAACGACACGTTGATATCAGAGATGTTGTTTGGTAACACTTGAGTAAGTTGTTCGGCGATATATTCTCTGACCCGTTTACGTGAAATTAGCTTTGCTTGAATTAGGCATAAAGAGTCGGTTGGGGATGTATGACGTATTTCTTCGCCCGACGTCGAGGTGAACTCAATATGTGTCTTTGTCTGTTCTTGAGATAAGTTTACGCCTTGATATTCATATGGAACGAGCAGCTTATGATCAACTTCTTGGTCGATCCATTGTTTAACTGCTTTTTTTACTTTGGCAAAATCGAATATCATGCTTTGCTTATCGAGCTCACCATCTAGTTCAATATTTACAGCCCAGCTCGCGCCGATGAGCCCTCGCTTTGGGTCTAAGATCGAGCAGTCAATTACAGTAAGGTTATCTACAAAAAGGCGTGGCATGAGCTTAAATCAGGTGTTAATCGTAAGTTGAACTATACTACAATTCGTATCTTACAAATCTGCAGGCAATCATTAAATAAATGACTATTACTCGTTTTCCTCCTTCTCCCACCGGCTATCTTCATATTGGTGGTGCTCGTACCGCGCTCTACTCTTGGTTACATGCTCGTCAGAACGAGGGCAAGTTCGTTTTGCGTATAGAAGATACTGATCTAGAACGCTCTACCCAAGAGTCGGTGCAAGCTATTTTGGATGGAATGGCGTGGTTGGAGCTCGACTATGATAAAGGCCCTTATTATCAGACACAGCGTTTCGATCGCTATAAAGAAGTGGTTAATGGTTTGTTGAGCGAGGGCAAGGCGTATCACTGCGAGTGTTCGCGTGAACGCTTAGATGAAATGCGCGAAACACAAAAAGCGAATGGGCAAAAGCCTAAATATGATGGTCGTTGCCGCGAGCTTGGCTTAGCTAACACTGATAGCTCAGTTGTACGTTTTAAAAACCCGCTTGAGGGTGATGTCGTTATTCGTGATTTGGTTAAAGGTAATATCGTGATTTCCAATCATGAATTAGACGACTTGGTCTTAGCACGCCCGGATGGCGTACCGACGTATAACCTTACTGTTGTTGTTGACGATATGGACATGGGCATCACGCATGTGATTCGTGGCGACGACCATATTAATAATACGCCGCGACAGATAAATATATTGAACGCACTGGGTGCCGACTTACCATTATACGGCCATGTGCCGATGATTTTGGGTGAAGATGGAGCGCGTATGTCGAAACGCCACGGAGCGGTTGGGGTAATGCAATATAGAGATGAAGGTTTCTTACCCGAGGCTTTGTTGAATTACCTTGTTCGTTTAGGCTGGTCCTATGGGGATCAAGAGCTTTTTACTAACGATGAGTTGCTCGAATTGTTTAAAATTGAGGATGTAAGTCGTTCTCCATCTACTTTTAATCCTGAAAAACTACTGTGGGTAAATCAAGAAAAGATAAAGGCTCTCAGCGCTAAAGAGCTTTTACAGAGAAGTGAGTGGCATTTTTCGAAGGCAGGCTTATCTCAACCAATGGGTGAGTACGCTGAATCGGTGGTGGCGTTGATTCAAGAGCGTTGTAAAACCTTGGTCGATGTGGTTGATCAAACACGTTTCTTTTTTTCTGAGGTTGAGTCATATGACCAAGTGGCGCTTAAAAAATGGATCAAACCTGTATCACCAGAGTTGCTGCGGGCATTAATTACGAAGCTTGAGGCTTTAGATTCTTGGGTGGCTGAAGCTATTCAGAGCGTTGTGCAAGCGGTTGTCGATGAGAATGAGGTTGGGTTCGCTAAAGTAGCTCAACCTGTTCGCATCGCTGTTACTGGCAGCACTATGTCGCCCTCTATCGATGCAACCTTAGAGTTGTTGGGAAGAGAAGAGTGTTTGGCGAGGTTGAACGTGGCGTTGCTTGAGTTTGAGTCTGTATTGCGTGCCAGAGCAGGCTAGTCACTTTTTATAAGACAAATTGTATTTTTATTGCGGTGTGATGTTTTCATTGCAGTGAATGCAGGCGTTGATGTGAAAAAACTTTAATAGATTCGTGACGCTCAACTTTTTGGCTGCTAGAATAATCTGCGAAGTTTATGACTGATTCCCAATAATGTTTTGTTCTTATTTGAGGTTTTCTTTGAGGTTTTCGTAATCGAAGGTTAAGTTGGGATTTTCAACTTTGAGTGAATATTTAGTAAAGTTAAGGTTTGGCTTGTAATTTAGCACTTGGCTTATAAAGCAAATCCGTTATAAACTTAGACGTGTAAGTTCTGCTGTAGACAGAGCCTAAAAAAATAATAAACAAATCCTTGCGGAATTGTTGAAGCTAAAATCAAAAGACTTGGAAGTAATACGCCAGGTTAACTGGAAGTTTTTCAGTTAAGTTGAAGTTTTAATAATAAATGCTCGGATTAGCCTTAGGAGAAGATGTTTGCCTTGCTTGTGCAAGACCGTGAACAGTGCCGTGAAAAGTGATAATAGCTGGCCTACACCACGCTAGGTTCATTTCCTTATAAATTCATGGAGTTTACACATGTGCGCAAGGGCTATTGTTACTGTTAATTGGCTCGGATTTTTGTTCGTTAGTTGGTTGTCAGCCGCAGTCGTGGATTAGTCACGTCGGTCTAATGTTAATTCTGTTCTCATCTTATTTGATTGCAGTGTAGTGTTAATAACGACTTGCCTTGCTTTCCGCCATAGCTATTCAAGCTTTTTTCTTCTGAGTTTTGTTATAAGAATTATCTCGCGTGTCGACGTCAGACGCGTAAGGTTAATATAGTTGAATAACTGAATTTCAATTCTTCTCATCTGTATATCTACCTAATTTATTACTATTCTCGATTGTGTGGTACATAAAATTTAGGTCGTTAAACGACTGAGGAAAATTTAAACGAATCAGCATTGCTGAATGTAAGCCTAATGTTTATGCAGGCATTAGGTTTGCCAAAAGCAAGCTGATTATTATTGAATCTAGCTAAATAGGTTTCATTACAAGAGGTTAAATCTAAAATGAAAAAATCTGTGTTGAATTGGATTGGTCAAGCGGTAGCAGTTGTTGCTATTAGCGCGGCCGCTTCGACCGCTGCATTAGCGCAGTCAGTCGACCAAGAGTTTGCTCGTGAGCTCAAACTGGTAGAAGGCTTGAAGGTCTATAACAAGCAACTCGAAGACCAGCTTAAAGCTCAAAATGTAGCAAGGCGCGAGATACAAGCGTCAATTGGAAAAGCTAAAGATCTCGAGCCACAAGTCGCGCCTCTACTAGGCAAGATGCTGGATGCCCTAGAGAAATTCGTAAAAGCCGACCTTCCATTTCACAAAGAAGACCGCATGGCGAGCGTTTTTAAGTTGAAAGATTTAATGACTAACCCAGAAGCGAGCACTTCAAGTCGTTTTCGCAGTATCATGGATATCTATACGGTTGAGATGGAATACGGCAATAACTATGAAGCTTATAAGGCAGTGCAAAATGTAAACGGCGAAGATATCGAAGTTGACATGTTACGCATTGGTCGTATCTCTTTGTACTTTCAAACAAAAGATCAAAAAGTATCAGCTATGTGGGACACAGCGAATAATTCATGGAAGATTCTTCCAGCAGATACTAACCGAAATATTCGTAAAGCAATTAAGGTGGCTGCTAAAACAACTGCGCCTGAATTGCTAAGCTTGCCACTTACTGCTCCGGAGGGCGTGTAACATGAAACGTATACTTACTGCCGTTGCTCTAGCAGCAACTCTTGTAATTGCCCCGGCCCAAGCTCAAACAGTTGATCAACTATTGAGCCAAGTGAAAAATGGGACTTTGCAAAAGAGCAAAGCCGCGATTGATTTAGAAAACCGTTTTCGTTCAGCTGGTGCCGGTAAAACTGGCATCGTCACTCAGCTGCGTGCCGAACGAGCAGCACTAGAAGCTCGTAGCGACGCTTTAGAGACTCAATACGCAAGCAACGACGACGCGTTGGGCGCCTTACGTAATGATCGTCAAAATTCACTAGGTGACTTAAAAGACTTATTCGGCGCGATTCAGCAGATTGTTGGTGAAGCCGAAGCAACTTTTGAAACCTCTTTGGTTTCTGCCGAGTTTCCTAATCGAGGAGCCGATTTCGCAGAAATTACTAGAAAGGTATCAAACCAAGCTAACCAACTGGTAACGGCTGGTGAGATTGAGTCTGTTTGGAAGGCTATTTTTAACGAGATGGCGCAACAAGGTAAGATCACCAAGTTTAATGCTGACGTGGCTACGGCTGCTGGCGCAAAACAAAGCCAGTCTGTTGTTCGTGTGGGAACGTTTAACCTAGTTGGTGACGGTTCTTTTCTTACCTTTGGTAAGGGTGGTGTTGCCGAATTGCCGCGGCAACCAGATGGCCGGTTTCTAAGCCAAGCTGGCGCTTTGTTTAACGCTTCTGGAGAAGGTGCAGAGTTCGCGCTAGACCCAACTCAAGGAACATTGCTTGGTGCTGCTGTTGAAGCCCCAAGTTTGATGGACCGAGTTAATCAAGGTGGTCTGGTTGGTTATATAATTTTAGGTGTTGGCGCAATTGCGGCCATCATTGCTCTGCTTAAAATTATTACCTTGTTCGGTGTCTCAGCTGCGGTTAACAAGCAAGCTAAAAACCCTGACTCGCCTTCAGCTAAGAACCCTTTAGGTCGCGTATTGAAAGCTGTTCATGACAGCCCAAGTAAGGACACCGAAGCAATGGAACTTCGCCTGTCTGAAGCAATTATGAAGGAAACGCCTAAGCTAACGTCTTGGTTGATGTTTTTGAAGATCGTCTCAGTTGTCGCGCCACTGGCGGGCCTACTAGGTACGGTACTAGGTATGATTACAACGTTCCAATCGATTACTTTATTCGGTGCGGGCGATCCAAAGTTGATGGCTGGCGGTATTTCTCAAGCGCTAGTAACAACCGTTTGTGGTCTAGTTGTCGCGATTCCTATTGTATTACTTCACACTGCGGCAGCGTCTAAAGCTAAACGTGTAGAAGAAATTTTAGAAGAGCAGTCAGCAGGTATGGTTGCACGCAAGATCGAAGGTTAATCATCTTACCATTTTAGGTAACGATCGACTTTTGATTTAAGGCTTAACTTACGAGCATCTCAACGTTTAAATGAAATGTTGAGATCGCTCGTCAGTCAGGCAAATAAGAAACTTGTTAGCATTATTACGTATCGCTAGCATGCAATAGAGGTTTCATCAGATGCCAGAGTTTATTTTACTCGCTTATGAGTACATTCGAGATTTTATGGAATTGGGCGGCCCCGTTCTTTATTTGATCGCACTGCTGTTGATCATCATGTGGTTTATGATTATCGAGCGCATTTTTTATATTCGAGGCCCACATCAGCGTGCTGTCAAAGCCGCAACTGATGAATGGGAATCACGTTCAGAACGCAGTTCGTGGGCGGCTCATCAAGTCCGCGAGCAATTGGTGTCGACTGTAGGCAGCAAGCTTAAAGAGAATTTATCTATGATTCAGGCATGCGTAGCTCTTGCTCCGTTGTTTGGCTTATTGGGTACGGTTACCGGCATGATCGAGGTTTTCCAAGTAATGGCTATTAATGGCACTAGCAACGCTCGCGCGATGGCTGGCGGTGTTTCACGAGCTACGGTACCAACAATGGCAGGTATGGTAGCTGCACTTTCTGGGCTCTTCTTGAGTTTCTGGTTGCAGCGAAAAACTGAGCAAGAACGCGAATTATTGAACGAACACTTAACGCTTGATCACTAAACCGATTAAAGCCACTCAACGAGATTCTTAACAAACTATTAGATTGTGGGAATTGGGAGACAGTAAATGAGAAGATTAAGAAGCAAGCAAGAAGATGACGCCAAGATCGACATCACTCCGATGTTGGATGTGGTGTTTATTATGCTTATTTTCTTTATCGTGACCGCTAGTTTTATTAAAGAAAGTGGGGCGAAAGTAGTTAAGCCTGAAGCTGAAAATGCAGTAAAGCATCCGAAAGCGACTGTGCTGTTAGCAATCGATGAGAATAATGACATTTGGTTAGATCGACGAATTATTGACCCTCGAGCTATTAAAGCGAATATTAACCGCTTGCGTGCAGATAACCCAGACGGTGAAGTGATTGTTCAAGCCGATATCGAATCAAATGCTGAGACTGTATTGAAAGTGGTTGACGCACTTAAACAGGCCGGCATTCAGGTTCCAACTGTAGCGACTAAGTCGGAGTAATTACCATGGCAAAACCTATTTCATTAATAATGTCTATGTTGGTGACGTTAGGCCTTATCGCTGCTATGTATGCCTTGATCAAAATGAAAGATCCAGAGCTAGCCACAGCGGAAGGGCTTAAGATACCAAAATTTACCTACGTAGCGAAGAACGAAGAAGTTCA
>CAZFVP010000112.1:0-7498 GCA_964522345.1 uncultured Gammaproteobacteria bacterium
TTTTTACAATATAACCTAAGTCTTTGTTTTATTATACTATTCTCTGCTTAAGTTTGCGCAAAGCGAGCTTATCGGTCGGTTTGCGTGAGTTGAGATAGTTATATTTGATTGATATGCTGTTTATTTTTACAGTATATGGCTTTGCCAATGAAAGAACAAAGCCCATACATAAATCACTTACATCGTAATAGGCGTTTGCACAAAGCTCTCTTAGGCGGAAGGGTTTTTCTGAACAATACGCACTTCGCTCTGCGGATACGGAATACTGATATCGTCGTCGTCAAAGGCATTTTTGATTCGCTCATTCATGTCGGCGAATACCCCCCAATAGTCTTCGCTTTTCACCCAAGGGCGCACAGCCAAATTAACGCTGCTGTCTGCCAGTTCGGCCACTGTCACAGTGGCTTCAGGGTCTTTTAGAATTCTTGAGTCGGCTTGCATAATATTTTGAATAACCGTGCGAGCCTGATCAATATTATCGTCGTAGCCAATTCCGAACACTAAATCAACTCGCCTTCTTCCTGTCGACGAATGGTTAACAATATTGCTATCAAGCACTCGTGCATTTGGAATAATCACGCATTTATTGTCGCCCGTTCTCAGTTCCGTTGTAAAAATTTTTATGCTTTGAACCTTGCCGGACTCACCGGCAATGTCAACAAACTCACCGACTCGAAACGGACGCAAAATAATAATCAAAACACCCGCTGCGAAGTTCGATAAAGACCCTTGTAAGGCTAAACCAATCGCTAAGCCGGCGGCTCCTAAAATTGCAACAAACGACGCTGTCTGAACACCTAACTGGCCCAACGCAGTAATACAAACTAAGGCCAGTAACCCCCAATACAATAAACTGTCAAAAAAACCTAGTAGCTCGTGATCAACTCCATTTTTACGCATGGTTCTAATCACCAGATTGGTGACCCAACGAGCTACGCGACGCCCTATCACAAAAATAGCAAACGCCGTGATAAATTTAATTAAATAAGCCACGCCGTACTCCGAAAATAGTGTCGCGTAGGTTTGAATATCGGTAAGTTCGAGTTCAGTAAAATTCATATTGAGTTAACGATTTCTATCGTTCAAAAATAGTTCTAAAGGTAAGATTTATTCGACCTTGGGCTTTAGCTCGCTTGGGGATATGATGCTGCCACCGAGATTGAGTTGTCCCGCGCATCATCAATAAGCTTCCATGTTCCAGAGATATTGCGTGCTTGCGGAATCTATCAAATTTGTGTCTTAGATGGAAGTCTCTAGGGGCACCTAAACTAAGAGAAGCAATAATAGGGTTAACTCCCAATTCAGGCTCGTCATCACTGTGCCACCCGTTTGAATCTTGACCGTCTCGATAATAGTTCGCCAATACACTATTAAAGCTATTACCCGAATGCATTTCGACCTTCTTTTTAATATCGAGTAATAGTGGAGTTAACGCGGACGCCGTCATTGTGTGATTCGAATAGGAATAATCCATCCAAGGTTCGCCAAACCAACACGACAGCCTTGGTGCTAAATGCTCCTTACCGTAAACAGTCAGTCGATCTTGTACCCACTGTGTTTCTTGCAATATCTGTCGATAAAGATCCCAAGCCTGATCGCATGGGTAGAATTCAGGTCGATATTCGACGTCGGCTTCGAAAAGTTTCAAGACATCTGTCTCACTACCAAACATTGAGTGCTGATAATAGTCGCTAGACATACAAGTTATTCAGATAATTGATCTATAATGCGGCGCTTAATTTAGAAATATACCAACTTTGTAATCTGTGCAGGTGAAATATGCAATTTAACGGTAGCGACAGCTATATATCAACTGACGACTTAAGCCTCGCGGTAAACTCGTCTATTATTCTACAACGCCCTCTCTTAATTAAGGGCGAGCCTGGCACAGGTAAAACCATGCTGGCCGAAGAGGTTGCGGCCTCGTTGGGCAAGCGCTTAATTCAATGGCACATCAAATCAACCACTAAAGCTCAACAAGGTTTGTATGAGTACGATGCCGTTTCACGCCTGCGCGATTCACAGTTGGGTGATGCCGATGTTAACGACATCAGCAACTACATCGACAAAGGCAAGTTGTGGGAAGCATTCGAGAGTGATGAGCAGGTGGTACTTCTGATTGACGAAATTGACAAAGCCGATATCGAGTTTCCGAACGATTTATTGGTTGAAATCGACAAAATGGAGTTCTTTGTTTATGAGACTGGCCAAACAATCAAAGCCAAACACCGCCCGATTATTATCATCACCTCAAACAACGAAAAGGAACTCCCAGATGCGTTTTTAAGACGTTGCTTTTTTCACTTCATTAACTTCCCAGACCGTAATACGATGGAACAAATTGTGTCGGTGCATCACCCTAAGGCTAAGCAAACCTTAGTGAAAGAAGCGCTTGATGTGTTCTTTGAGGTACGCTCAGTACCGGGCATGAAGAAAAAGCCTTCAACCTCTGAACTCATTGATTGGTTGAAATTATTGATGGCCGACGACATCCCTGATGACATTTTAAAGGATCGCGATAATCACAAAGCCATACCGCCACTTTATGGCGCGCTATTGAAAAACGAACAAGACGTTCAATTGCTTGAGCGTTTAGCGTTTATGCATCGCCGAGAAACTCGAAACCAATAAGTTTATAATTTCCAATGCTGCTGAATTTCTTTCAAACACTGCGTCGACAAGGCCTACCAGTCACCATTCGGGAACTGTCTGACCTAATCACCGCGCTCGAGCATCGTATTGTGTTCGCCGACATGGATCAGTTCTATTATCTTGCCCGCACCATCATGGTCAAAGATGAAAAAAACTTCGACAAATACGACCGCGCATTTAAAGCTCACTTTACCGAGCTGGAAA
Source organism: uncultured Gammaproteobacteria bacterium (assembly GCA_964522345.1). Taxonomy (GTDB): domain Bacteria; phylum Pseudomonadota; class Gammaproteobacteria; order Arenicellales; family Arenicellaceae; genus Arenicella. Next base: position 2,857 of record CAZFVP010000112.1, read on the forward strand.
AGATCGACGACTTTATCGAGGCCTTAATTCCTGAAGATTGGTTACGCAGTGAATTCCTTAAGACCCTCACCGAAGAAGAGAAAGCGAAAATTGAAAGCCTTGGTGGCTTAGAAGAGCTGATCGAGACCTTTAAAAAGCGCCTTGAAGAACAAAAAAAACGTCACGAAGGCGGCAGCAAATGGATTGGTACGGGCGGCACCTCTCCGTTTGGTAACGGCGGCTTTAACCCTGAAGGTATTCGAGTTGGTGGCGAAGGCGGCAATGGCTCAGCGGTTAAAGTGTGGGATAGGCGTGACTTCAAAGACCTAGACGACAGCATTGAACTCGGAACACGCAACATCAAAATGGCTTTACGCCGTTTACGTAAATTCGCCCGCTCTGGTGCCGAAGACGAGTTAGATTTAGACGACACGATTAAATCAACCGCTCATAATGCGGGCCTGCTCGACATCAAGATGGTGCCCGAGCGCCGCAACGCGGTTAAAGTATTATTGCTATTTGACGTGGGCGGTTCAATGGACCCGTATGTGAAAACCTGCGAAGAGTTATTCAGTGCCGCACGCATTGAATTCAAGCATATGGAATACTTTTACTTCCATAACTTCATCTACGATGGTCTCTGGCAAAACAGTGAGTTGCGTTACGACGACGTCACGGCCACTCATGATGTTTTGCGTAAATATGGCAGTGATTACAAAATCATATTCGTTGGTGACGCGGCAATGGCGACCTACGAAATCACTCATTCTGGTGGCAGCATCGACTTTATGAATCGCGAACCCGGTGCCAACTGGTTGAAGCGCTTCAATGAAAACTACGACAAAATGGTGTGGTTAAACCCAACGCCGGAACAGTATTGGCAGCACACGCATTCCACTAAGATAATTCAAGACTTGATGGAAGACCGCATGTACCCATTGACGCTTAAGGGCATGGAAGAAGCGATGGGGTATTTAAGCCGTTAATAGTGTGAAAGTGGTAAGACAACCCCTATTGAGGAACCAATCTTAGCCATTTGAAGTTCATTTGAACTTTGGTCAGTTAATCTCCGCCATATCAACGATAACGTCCGATATGGAGAAAGTATGAGATTCACTAAATATGCCAGCCTACTGATAATTACCCTCACTGCTATCGCTCTGCACGCACAAGAGCCGGTAGCAGGTGCCCCACCATTAGACCAAGCGTACTTATCTCACTGGTTCTCTTACGACTCGGCGGAACCGATTAAGCTTTCACTGACACCATTGAACAAGGACCATCTTGGTGAACGTGCTGAGCTTCGTTTTACCAGCGACGATGGTCAAATGGTGAATGGCTTGATCGCGTATGAAAGAGCTTCTTCTATTACAGGTAACACCTCTTCAAAAGGTGAACCATCGGCGGCAAAACTCGCTCTGCTGTTACACCCCATGGGCATTGACCAACAATTTTGGTGGAGCGATAAAAGCTCGTTACAAGCCAATAAAATTACCGACCGATTAAGAGAACGAGGTTACACCGTCATCAGTTTAGACGCTCGACGACATGGAGAACGAGGCCATGACAGCTTTAGCCCACGCGAACTTATCGCACGCGCACACAGCTCTGAACCTCGATTGTATATTGATACCATTATTGGATCGGTGCGAGACTACCGCATTGCCTTGCACTGGGCTCAGCGCGAATTGAGTCCAGAGCAGATCATCGTTTTGGGCTATAGCATGGGCGCACAAATGAGTTTATTACTGGCAAGTTATGAACCGAGTATCAGTGCTGTCGTCACTATGGTGCCGCCTTACGTTAGCTCACCCACCTCTCCCGTTGCTCCGCGTATTCACGCACCTCGAATCACTGCCGCAAAGGTACTTTGGCTAGCTGGTACGAATGACACACATTCCACCCAGAGCCAGACTCAAGAAGCCTTCGACCGAATAAGCTCAAAAGACAAGACCCTCACTTGGTATGACTCCGGGCATCGTCTACCGCCAAAGTTTTTACCTACGACATTCTCTTTTATCGACTCATTGAAAAAGGAGAGCTAACAATGACCTTGATACTATCAGCACATTCCTTAAAACGGGAAGTGACTACAACGTCAGGTATTTTAACCATTCTTAGTGACGTCAGCTTGGACGTTAAAGCAGGCGAATCGGTAGCAATACAAGGTGCGTCAGGCAGTGGCAAGTCAACTCTGCTCAGCGTGCTGGCCGGCTTGGATATTCCGCAGCACGGAAAGGTCCTAATGAATGACTTAGATATCACTGAACTGGATGAAGACCAGCGGGCACTCATGCGCGCGGAGAATGTCGGCTTTGTCTTTCAGTCGTTTCATCTAATTGATGACTTAACCGCGCTGGAAAATGTCGCACTGCCATTAGAATTATTTGAACAAAAGCACGCGCTCAAAACTGCAGAAAACTGGTTAGTTCGCTTAGGAATGGAACATCGCACCGACCATTTCCCAAACCAGCTTTCTGGAGGTGAGCAACAACGAGTTGCCTTGTGTCGCGCATTTGCTGTGCAACCCTCCATTTTATTTGCCGATGAACCAACGGCCAACCTTGATACTGCCACGGCAAAAACTGTGCTAGATCAACTATTCTCTTTGCAGCGTGAGCACAACACCAGCATGATAATTGCAACTCATGACCAAGCACTCGCAAACCGATGTGACCGAGTATTGCAATTGCAGGCCGGACGATTAATAGAGGGAGCGTAAAAATGACAAAACTCAAACAGGTGGCTATCTTAATTAAGCGCCTAAGTCGCCGCACCATCACACAAAAGTCAAACCGTTTGCTCAGCCTTTGCATTATCGTCTGTACCTGCGCGGCGGCCAGCCTGAGTTTTTTTTCATCCAGCGTAGAGTCTGCTCTGGACCACGATATCGCTAACTACCTTGGTGCACCAATGGTGGTGAGGGCTGAGAACCCATTGCCTATTAATGTACTTAATAACAACACATTGACTCCACCGGTTACCACCGCCAGCTACACAACGGGGGCGATCAGCGCAACAGGGTACCAAAGCGTTTCCTTAAAAGGTGTTTCCCATGGTTATCCATTGCAAGGCGACCTCATTGTTCGTACCGCCAATGGTGAAACTAATACTCACGCCTCCAACCTTGCTGCGGGCTCAGTATGGTTAGACCAGCGCGCCTTGGATAGTTTAAAAGTTCAATTAGGAGAAAAAATTCAAATCGGCCGCGCTTGGCTTACCATCACTGGCGAGCTTATTCATGAGCCCGATCGCCTAACGCAATTACAACACGCTCTTCCTAGAGCGATGGTGAACCTTAAAACCCTTGACCAAACTGCGGTCAATGTAGACAACAATCGCGGTGAACATCGTGTTCTCATCTCGGGAAAAGAATCGGCTCTGGTTCACCTTGAAAAACAACTTCCGCTTCTGCTTAAGCAACCTTATGACGTTCTTAGGCCGGGTAAAGGTCAACACCCTTTCTCACGTATAAGCCTTCGAGCTGAGCGCATGTTAAATGTCATTCTGGTACTTATACTACTAATGTGCGGTGGCGCGGCGGCAACTTTAGCCGACCATTCTGTTCGCCAATACGCTATGCCAGCAACCGTGTTGAGGTGCATGGGAGTGAACCGCAAAGCAGTCGCGTGGGCCTTGTGCGTACAGCTTCTTGGGCTAGCACTATTCATGAGTGTTATTGGGTGTGTTCTCGGGTGGTTAGCCCAACCACTGTTGGTCAACGTGATGCAACCCCATTTAAATCTAAAGGTTGCTGAGTTCACTTTCAGTGATTTACTGGGGCCGGTGGGCATCGGGTTAATTACGGTGATCGCATTTGTTATGCCAAAATTGCAGCAGCTTGGCGCTGTTTCGGTGACCAGCGTGCTCCGCGGTCAAGTTGAGGGCGTTAAACGCCCGACGGTAACGATTTTTACCGCCAGTATCCTTGTGTTCACACTATTATGGTATAGCAGCGACAATCTACAACTGACCATGATCTTAGTCGGTGCTGTCATATTTTTGATGATACTTTCGCTCGGCTTTGGTTGGATTTTAAGTAAGGCCGCGGCACAATCCCATCGTTTTTTTCGCGGGCCGGTTAAGGTTGCGGTGCGCTCGATCGGGCGTTCGCCTGGCCGACACATTACCCCTCTTACCAGTGTCGCTATCGCGATGATGGCGATATTAATGACCGTGACCCTAAGAGGCAGTTTTCTGGAAACCTTGCAGCTACAAATGCTCGACGTTGACGGTAACTACATTTTCACCGGTTTACCAAAAAGCCAAGCGAAGCAATTCACCACCGCGGTTGAGTCAGCGCAGGCCGAGCTCAAAGGGCTCTACCCGACTGTCTCGGCGAAACTGGTAAGTATTAATGGTGTGGCAATTGACGATGCATTAAAACAAGAAAGCGATACGCGTGAAGAAACCCGTTCCAACGTCCGCCTTTCTTGGGCTAAAAACTTACCCGAAAACAACGTTTTACATCAAGGAAATTGGCCCACTCTCGGTAGCAACGAGGTGTCAGTCGAGCACGAAGTGATGAGTGATTTAGGCTTGCAGCTCGGAGACACACTTGGCTTTCAAATAGGTAATGACTTACTCAACTCAAAGATCACCAGTCAACGAGCCTATAAAGGGGGGAGTTCGCGCATGATGTTCTGGTTCATGTTTGCGCCTG
>CAZFVP010000113.1:0-1210 GCA_964522345.1 uncultured Gammaproteobacteria bacterium
TTTCGCGGTTTATGCAGTGGCGAGCCTCTTGAAAGTGTTTTACGGTGCAGTTTCTTAAAGACGAGCAAAATTCGGTAGCAACGTCACTACGTACTAGTCTGTCATCACCAGCAGTAAATATTTTGACTGGTTGCTTAACGGCATTCATAAAGCCAGGGCTTAATAATTTTTCCGTTGAGGCGGTCGTTTCTTTTAGCCATTTAATCGATGCGCCGCGAGTTCTTAGTGTTTCATCCAGTGCGAACATCGCGCTCTGAAGCTGCGCTGTATCAGGGTTCGAATTGCACCCATTAGCTTCACCGAATATGAGTGGCTGAGGAGGCCATTGAGAGCTACCTGGGGAGTACATATTGCCCAGGCCAACCGCATTGAGCGTCTGTGCTAGATTTTTTACAAAAGAGTAGCTTAACTCACCAGTATTAATCTTGATCATTGGTACCACCAGTGCAAAGGCGCTAACGTCTATGCTTTGTTCGGCGGCCATACGCATAGTGATGTGTGCACCTTTAGAAATCGAGAAAAAGAATAGAGGCTCACCATCACGCTTTACATGGTGCGCGAATTTTGCCAAGTCGCTGCCGAGCAAACCATAATCTTCCACATAACCCTTCTCTGGGTGACTTATAGGACGATAGGATTTACCTTGGCCACGGTATTCGATTGCAGCAACTCTGAAACCGGCATTGTTGAGTTGGGTAATCGTTTTCATTGACATTTCAATGGTGCCAGTAAAGCCTGGAACAAACACTACGGTGCCTTTGGCATTTGGTGCATCGACGATGCCTGTTCTAAGGTCTACACCTCTTTCAGGACTGAATGTTTCGAACTCCCAATCGCTGGGCGTTGGTGTGATTTTGCCTTCGAGGTAAGCTAGCGCCTGCGACCGCTGCTCGTCAGTTATCTGCGTGTATTCATGCTTCTCAAATTTAACTGCTAGATAGGTGACTAACCACGTCAGAAAAATTAAGCCAAACAGAGCTTGGCCACCGCGTTTTAGAAAAGTGAGCATGAACGAATCCTAATGGTTTTTAATCGTTAGCAAGGGCTAATGTGTATAGTTTGCTACGAAAATTATAGTTATATGACGAATTGTAAAATAAATGCGTCAATAAGGTGTGTAATTTATACCTATTTAGAAGAGTTTCGATCGCGTTATTGTAAACAGTAGGTGGTTAAGTCGATTTACTTTACTGTTATATTCTTTACTACG
>CAZFVP010000113.1:1310-7377 GCA_964522345.1 uncultured Gammaproteobacteria bacterium
TTGATGAAGAGGCAATGGGCGCTGACCGGATCGTTGAAGACACAACAGAGTTGCCATACCCATTTAATACCGCCGGAGAGCTACTTGCTATCACACGTGAGCATAATATGTCGATTAGCGATGTTATGTTTGAAAACGAAAAAATGTGGCGAAGCGAAGATGAGATTCGCGCTGGCATGCTGGAAATTTGGTTAGTAATGAAAGCCTGCGTTCAACGTGGCTGCGAACAGAAAGGGGTGTTGTCTGGTGGTCTAAAAGTTAAACGCCGAGCTGCCGAATTGTATGAAAATTTGAAAGCGCAACCAGAAGCTTCTTTGCGTGCCCCCCCTGAGCATACTTGATTGGGTGAATTTATATGCGCTAGCCGTTAACGAAGAAAACGCGGGCGGTGGCCGAGTTGTTACTGCGCCGACAAACGGCGCGGCAGGAATTATTCCGGCGATCATGCATTATTATCACCGTTTTATTGCCGGTGCGAATGATGACGGTTTAGTTCGCTTTTTACTAACGGCGGCTGCGATCGGCACCTTGTTCAAGAAGAACGCTTCTATATCCGGCGCCGAAGTAGGTTGTCAAGGTGAAGTAGGGTCGGCCTGTTCAATGGCCGCTGGTGCTTTATGCGAAGTATTGGGTGGTACGCCGGGGCAGGTTGAGAACGCTGCTGAAATTGCTATGGAACATAACCTCGGGCTTACCTGTGACCCTGTTGGTGGTTTGGTTCAGGTTCCTTGTATTGAACGAAATGCAATGGCTTCGGTAAAGGCGATAAATGCTGCGCGAATGGCCATGAGAGGCGACGGCACGCATTTTGTTTCGCTAGACGAGGTAATCAAAACGATGCGCGATACTGGCGCAGATATGCAGACCAAGTATAAAGAGACGTCTCGCGGGGGCCTCGCGGTAAACGTAATCGAATGTTAGAGAGCTTATATGGATGTGTTGATGTTTGTAGAAAATCTCTAGATCATGACTGAAATAGCAACCGATATACCTATGTCACACATTAATTGTAGTTATACTGGCGTTCTCATGAGCGATAAAGCTAACGTATAACTGAATAGTTTGGTGTCTATTTTGCAGCGTAATAAACGAAAACCAAGTCAACAACGTGGAATTTTGAAGTATGAAAATATCGTTGAGGCGACCAAGAGACTTGTCGGCAAGCGTGGCAGTGATGATGTAAGTATTCGTGATATAGCGAAGGAAGCTAATGTTGCACCTAGTTCTATATATCAATATTTTGATGATAAAAACGACATTATTATCGCTATTATGGGCACTCATTTTGATAAAACGTATGAATGGTTAGTAGAGCGTACTTCAGGCGCCGCTACTCTTGTGGAGTGGGCAAACGCAATAGAAGCAGCGTTGGACTTCTTTATTTCGGTGCTTCAAGTAGACCCACACTGGATGACGATTTGGGTAGAGGTGCAAGCGAATCCCGTCCTGAGAGAGTACGACAATGCTGATGCAATGAGAAATGCGACGTTATTAACAAAGCAGTTGCGCTCTTTTTGCCCTCATATCTCCGACGGTGAAGCCTTAGCCGTATGCCTTTTGTTTATTCAATTTGCTTCAACTACCGCCAAAATGGTACTGAGATTGGATCATGAAATTTCAGAGAATTTGATTCATGAGTACAAGCATTTAATACGTATGCGTATTCGAGAATTGAGTGTCTAAATCGTAAATTAAGAAGAAAATCACAACTTAAAAAGATAGAGAGTATGTTTTCATCAATTTCAACTTTTAGTGAACATTGATCGGTTTCATGGATTAAATTCGTATCTAATAGCCTTATTTTGCCGATTAATTAACTTATTTAGTTGAACAATGTTTGTTTTAATAGCAATAATGACTAATAAAAATAAACCAAGTCAGTCAATATATCCAACTGGAGGTAGTATGAAGTCAGATTTTTTGCAATTAATTACATACACAATTAAGCACCTGATAGTCGTATCGAGTGTGGTGTTGATCCCGGCTCAACATACATTAGCTGATGATAATAACTACAAAATAGGTACTGGTATTTATGACATAACCGGAGCAGTAGCGGAATCTAACGCGTTTGGTTATGCAAATAATATTGATATAACTGGTCTGCAACAGCGTATTCGCTCACGTGCTTATATCATACAAAGCAGAAGCAATGACCAGCGGGTAGTGATGGTGAGCGCCGATTTGGGAGCCATGTTTCAATCGGTAAAGTTGGAGGTAGTTAAACGTTTGCGGGCGCGCTATGGCAGTCTTTATTCGAACGATAACGTCATGTTAACGGCTACTCATACACATGTTGGAACAGGAGGCTTATCACACTTTGCTTTGTACCAGATAGCCTCTGCCGATGCGGCAACGTTTGGTTATAGCTCGCAGAACTTTGAGGCTGTGACCAACGGCATTACTCAATCGATAATCAGAGCGCATAACAACTTATCACCTGGCTCCGTTGAATTTGTTGAGGGAACACTTAATGGCGCGACTAAGAACCGGTCGCTTGTCTCTTATCGTGCAAATGTAGATGACCAGAACTTCACGAGCGAGGTAAATAAAACGATGACCATGCTCAAATTCAAAAAGGCTGATGGCACAGAAGTTGGTATGTTGAACTGGTTTGCCATTCACAACACAAGTTTGAGTATTGAGTATGATCAAATAAGCGGTGACAATAAAGGCTATGCGCAACATCTCTTTGAGCACCGAAAAGGAACGGATTTTAGTTCAGATACCTTTGTTGCGGCGTTTGCAAATAGTGACGAAGGTGATGTTGTACCAGTGGACGGAAATGCGAATTCAGCACCAGGATTTGAAGGTAGTAGCAATGAAATTTTAAATGCTGAGCGGGCAGGTAAACGTCAGTTCGATAAAGCGTGGAGTCTTTATAACCAACCTGGTCGAATACTTAATGGTGATCTACATTATCAACATCGTTGGGCAAACTTTGAAGATTATTGGGTTTCTAATCAATTCACTGGAAGCGGGTGGAAAAAACTATGCTCGGCTGCTCGAGGGTTTTCGTTTGCCGCTGGTGGAGAGAATGGCCCGTCTAACATTCCTGGTATTTACGAAGGTATGACAAGAGATACTTTCTCGGTGACAGATGCCGTTAATCAAGTAGATCAGTCGGCATTAGGTGGTTTGGTTCGTTTGGCATTTGGAGCTATTAGCTTAGGAGCGATTGATGATTGCCAAGAACAAAAAGCCAATCTCTTAGGAACTGGCGCATTGAATTTAGTACCAGAAATTGTTCCAGTTCAACTTTTCGTAATTGATGATTTCGCTGTTATCGGTATGCCGGGCGAAGTGACCACAATGGCTGGGCGGCGTTTACGTAAAACGGTATTAGATGGACTTCGGTCGATCGGTGTACGTAAAGCGGTAATAGCGGGCTTGGCGAACACTTATACAGGTTACATCACTACTAACGAAGAGTTTCAGGCGCAACATTATGAAGGTGCTTCAACGGCCTTTGGCCCGAATACTCTCGCGGCGTATCAACAAGAATTTTTCAATATGGCTGACGCAATAAAGTCAGGTTTCGACGTGTCCGATGATAAGCAGCCAAGAGATCGCACAAATGACATCCGGTTTAATCGACCTGGTGTGGTTACTGATAGTAAACATTTCTGGGAGAGGTTTGGTGAGGTTCTAAGCGATGCTGAATCTCGCTACGATAGAGGGGAAACTGCAACGGTAAGTTTTCGTGGTGGCCATCCGAAGAATAATTTGAAAACCCAAGATAGCTTTTTGATGATTCAAAAATGGCAAAATGGTACCTGGGTCGATTATCTTAGTGATTCCGATTGGAACACAGAGTATCGTTGGAGTCGTGATGGTTTAGATCGCTCGATTGTTGATATCAGTTGGCGTATACCGTCGAATCAAGAGCGAGGGCATTATCGCATTAGACACGACGGCCATTGGAAACATGGTTTAACACGAAGGATATCCAGCTACAGCGGTACTTCGGCGTACTTTTACGTCAATTGATAGTCGGTAAAGATTATTCGGTTTTCCAAACCTGGTAGACGGGTGATTGAATAATTGACAGCTGAGATTAAATAACAATTCGAACACTTAGTTTTATTAGGAGATTCTTATCATGCATGTTGTGATGAAAGCCATTTTGTTTTCGCTCTTTTTTATTGGTAGTGCCCATGCTCAGTTACGTTATAACGACGTAATTCAAAAATCGTCTCACAATAGCTACAATAAAGATGAAGGTTTGATGGACCAATTGGTTTTTCATCGCTTACGTTCTATCGAGTTCGATATTCGTAATACCAAGATTGGTCAAAGTACTCGAAATGATGACTGGTTCGTTTATCACATTCCGGTCGTCGATACTAAGACCAATTGCAATAGGTTAAGTGAATGCTTTCAAGAGCTTAAGGCTTTTGATCAAACTCAACCAAATCATGAAGTAGTCACAGTCTGGTTTGATATCAATAGTGCTTGGGGTGGAACTCATACGCCCGAAGCGTTTGACGAGTTAGCTAAGCGCTACTTGTCTGAAGATGATTTTGTTAAGCCATCAGACCTGCTAGCTGCATGTCCTCAGGCGTCTAACCTACGCCAAGCTGTCACAGGTAATTGTGATTGGCCTAGTCTGGAAAGTATTAAGGGTAAATGGATTTTTATCCTTGTTGGCGGCGGTAATGACTACCGACAGCGTTCAAACAGGCTAGGTTTTACGCCAAGCGGTGCTTCGCAAAACTCCGACGTCAATAATAGCAGTTCGATCTTTTTTAATTTAAATGGCGTCAATAACAGCCTCTCTACTCATGTTGCCGATTCAAATTTAGTTAGTCGTCGCTTTCTTATTAATAGCGAAAGTGAATTCAACACCTCGGTGTCAGGCAAAGTTCACCATATTGCCACTGACAAGATCAATTACCTTCAAGACCCGTGGGCCAGAACTCACAATGAAAATGGGTGGCCTTTTAAGTGTATAAACCGAAATTGTAATGATCAAGCGTCTGACGAAAATGTTATTACCATAAAAGTAAATTCAGAAGACATTTGGGGGCGCCGTGACCATTTTCACTTTCTATATCAAGATCACAACACCCAGAATAGTCGTTGGACCTCATCACTTGGAGAAGCCAGTAGTCATGTAGACGAGTTTGCAAAAGCGTGCGTCATGGCAAGGGCTTCGTTGAGCGACAATAGTGCTTATTTTGCCGTATGTAGACCGGCCGATAATCAGAGGTTGAGAACCCAATTTCGAAAGCGATCGGGTAACAATAGCAGCACTCAAAGCAATGACATCAACGACGCTGAAGGCTTAGATCAGCCTAACCTCACCTATGTCAAAATGGACATTTATAATAATGGCCGTTGTGCCGCAGGTTTTGGTTCACAAGATGGTGTGCGTTGGACGCGGCTCGGCAGCCCCCAGTGTTTTGATCAGGCACTAAGGTTTCAAGGAATAGGGGCCAGCTCGCATGGCAATACCACCGAAAAGCACACCTTCAGTCAGCTTAGAAACTGGAATGATATCCAAACTCAAAGGGATTTTAAAACTCGCAATTTCGGAACGGTACGTTTCGCCCAAAGTTATGACGGCAGCATGAATCGACGCGTCAACCCATTGCCATTATCGTTGCCGACCTCGGGTAAGTTTTTGTTTGATGTCGGCCCTGCAAATGCGCCATTGTTTAATGGTTATATGCCGTTAACCAGCGGAGCTTCGATTGAACTGAACCCATATGGCTGGACTACTTCTGCTGGAATCAGTAGTCGCGACCGAGGTAGCTCAGCGGGCAACAATCTCAATCGAGACTTGCTTTTCAACGCTAGCCAAAGCACGTTTGAACAGAATGTAGACAATGGTAATTGGTACGCGCTTATCACGTTTGGAGATGCCTTTTATCACGACAACATGGCGGTTGATGTTGAAGGTGTTAGAAAACTCGATGGTATAACTACTCAAGCTGGTGAATATCGCAATGAATTTGTGTCCGCAAAAGTGGTGGACGGCAAGTTTAGTATGACCTTCATCGATGAGAGCGGTGTTGATCCGAACTGGACTATTACGCGTATCATATTGCAAGACCGACCTTTC
>CAZFVP010000114.1:0-7260 GCA_964522345.1 uncultured Gammaproteobacteria bacterium
ATGGAGATTTTGATAATGAAAACGAAGCAAAACAAACCTAGTACAACGGCTCTCAGAGCCAGCCTAATTACCATAAGCTTGATCGGCTCAATGTTAGTCGCAGGGCCCGCTACTGCAGCTAGCGCATGTAAAGGGTTGGATAACTCGTCGTGCGATGCCAATGCTTCTTGTGGGTGGGTAGAAGGTTATGAACGTAAAGATGGCCGCACTGTGAAATCATTCTGCCGTACTAAGGCTGTAAAAAAATTAGCGTCTGGCAAGTCTAACGCTAAGAAAGTCACGAAATCTGTGGCACGCAAATAAATCAAATCAGGTAGTTGTTCAGCAAGTAAAAGAGCCTTGAGTTTACGGGCTCTTTTTATTAACTTGTCTTCGGTGATATGAGTCGATGTCTTCTAGGGTTTGCTTGCTATAAATAAGCCACGCTTAGGTGCAGGGTAGCCCTCTATGGTTTTGCTTATATCGTCATGGTCTAGAAACTCTTTTAGTGAGTGAAATTGCATCCATTGAGTACGACGTTGTTCATTGAGTGATGTAACGTTTTGATCGACGCAGCGAATATCTACCAAGCCGGCTTCGTTCATTAATTGCTTTATTTTTTCTACGGTCATTATGCTCCACACATTCCTCATTTGCGCATAGCGGCCGTCAGGTGTAAATACACCACCATCAATTTCGTCAATGATTAAGGTTTCAAGAATTAGCTCGCCGCCCTTGGAGAGTAAGTTTTTTAATTCCAGTATATGATTAATCGGGTTTCTGCGGTGGTAGAGCACGCCCATCGAGAATACGCTATCGAACACTGGCATTGAATTTGGCATATCTTCGATACCGATGGGTAGTAAATCGAAGTTTGGATTTTTAGCGTATTTCTGAATTGCCATGTGCTGCAGTAAAAATCGCATTGAAGGGTCTATGCCAAGTACATAGTTGGCGCCGTCACCGAGCATTCGCCAGCAGTGGTAGCCGGAGCCACAGCCGACGTCTAATATTTTGCGATCTGCTAACGAGCTGATATGTGGCGCCACGCGTTGCCATTTCCAATCTGAGCGCCATTCGGTATCAATAAATGTATCGAATACTTGATAGGGCCCTTTTCTCCAGGGTTTTAGAGCGAAAAGTGCTTGATGTAGTTGTTTGCTGGTATCCTCGTTTAGCGTGTTTTGAGAGCCAATGGTAACGGTATCTCGGTCTAGATAAGTGATGTCAGCATCTATATCGGGCAAGGAATTTACGATGTCTAACCAATTATTAAGGTCTCCATGACGCTTGGGATCTACTCTCAATTCTATCGCGCTTTGAAAGTCTGAATGCCATTTTCGAAACTCGTTTCGAGAATAAAAAGAACTAAAATCAATCATTTTAAGATGCTTATTTGATTGCCAAGATGGAGATAAATTGAAGGTTTTGCACCCAAGGGGTTACCACACTAAAGCCTGAATTTTTAAGTCTAAGGGTATGAGTGTTGAGTGTTTCAGGGATCAGTACATTTTCTATTGCATCACGCTTTTGCGCAATTTCCATTTGGCTATAACCTTGGTCAGCTTTATATTGATGGTGAATATCAATCAGTGCTTGATTTGTCATCGTATCATCGAATTTAATCTTCTCAGATAATATTAGACTACCTCCGTCGATGAGACCGTTATATATTTTTTGTATTAGCGTATTACGTTCACTCGGCGAGATAAATTGCAAAGTGAAATTCATTAATACCATAGCGGCAGAATTTACTTCGGTCTGGAGTAAATCCTGCTCAAGCAGTTTATAACTAAGAGGGGTATTGTCTAATATGGTGAGGTTTTGTGTCGCGTGTTCGATCATCGCTGCCGAGTTATCTACACCGATAAGGTTCACATCTGCCACCTCTAGGCCTTCAGCCATTGCTAACATTCCTGCACCGAGCGAGCACCCTAGGTCATAGTAGTTAGCGTTGTCAGTACTAAAGTGGCGAGCGAGTGTTGGAAGCATTTCAAGTATTTGTTGATACCCCGGCACTGACCGCGAGATCATGTCAGAAAATACATTGGCAACACGTTCATCAAATGCAAAGCTGCCTAGCTTGGCGCGCTCGGCCTGTGTCGGTGATCGATAGATTTGGTCTTTATTTGCATTCATCGTAATAAAAAGTCTGAATCGGGCGGCTTAGGTAAGTGATTAGCTACTTACTCTCCGCAGGGGTAGATAGTAACTCGTGACAACAAATTATAGTCTAAAATGGATACACTCTGAGTCTGGCGTAGCCTTACATTTAAAATTTATGATTCAACAGGTTTTATCAATTGTTGCCCCACTATTTATTATTGCAGCGATAGGCTATTTTTACGGTTCGCGTGTTCGTCCTGAGATGCGTATCACTAATCAGCTTATTATGGATGTATTTATGCCCGCGCTGATTTTTCATGTGATGATTCAAGATGACTTTTATCCATTACAGTATCTCAATTTAGTTTTTGCAGGCACCATATTGATGTTGCTGTCTGGTCTGGCAGCGTTTGCCTTAGCTAAGTTTATGGCGTTCCCTTGGCGCGTATTTGTTCCATCCGCTATGTTTTCCAATTGGGCGAATCTGGGCTTGCCATTATACGTGTTGTCGTTGGGTGATGAGGCGTTGGGAGCTGGCGTTATGTTAGTGGTCGCTGGGAACCTACTTTGTTTTACGATTGGGACTTATATCTATTCCGGTAAGCTGACGGGTTTTGACGTATTAAAAACGCCCATCATTGTTGCAGTTCTACTGGGTGGAGCTATTAATGCGTTCAATCTAAGCTTACCTATCGCGATCCACTTACCGATAGAAATGCTAGGGCAGGTGGCCATCCCTCTTATGCTTTTTTCACTCGGCGTCCGTCTAACAAGGGTTACATGGAGCGATTCAAAACTAGGCTTAGTTATGGCTGCGTTTTGCCCGATTGTTGGTATGAGCCTTGCTGTTACGCTTTGTCAAATAGTTCCATTGAGCGCCTTGCACCAAAGCATTTTGATTTTGTTTGGCGCATTACCGCCAGCGGTAATCAATTTTATGCTCGCTGAGCAATATGGTCGTCAACCTGAGGCCGTCGCATCAATGGTGTTGATTGGAAACATCGCGTCGATAATAAGTTTGCCACTCGCGTTATGGTTCGTGTTGTCAAGCGGCATAGCTTGACGCTTGAGTACTAAGAAGTGGTAAGCTTGTGTACATCAACGCAATCTACTTGCATTTTTTGTTTTTGACGTTAGTCTTGCATTCCTAGATAAAAATGAGCCTAAAGGGCCTAGAGAAAATATGATTCAACAACCGAGCTTCAGTTACGAAGACATCATTGCGCATGGCAATGGCGAGCTACCAAAACAAGATATTTCGCGTTTACCGCTGCCTCCGATGTTAATGTTCGATCGCATTACCGAGATTACCGCAGACGGCGGTCAGCACGGTAAAGGCAACGTTATTGCTGAACTTGATGTAAACCCCGAACTCTGGTTTTTTGATTGTCATTTTAAAGGTGATCCGGTAATGCCCGGGTGTCTAGGCTTAGATGCAGTATGGCAGTTGGTGGGGTTCTTCTTATCGTGGAATGGTGGCCCAGGTAAAGGTCGAGCTCTAGGTGTTGGGGAAGTGAAATTCTCTGGTCAAGTAGAGCCTACGGCAAAGCTTGTACGTTATGAAATTGAAATGAAGCGAGTGATTTCACGCCGTCTATATATGGGCATTGGCGATGCCAACGTTTATTGTGATGATGAACTTATCTATACGATGAACGACCTAAAAGTGGGCCTGTTTGGGGCTGAAAGTAAATAAATAGCCGATTGCTAAACGAACAAAGAGATTAGTTGCGATGAAAAGAGTTGTAGTGACTGGAATGGGGATAGTATCAAGCCTTGGGAATGATATTGTCGAAGTAACCAGCAGCCTAAAAGAAGGCAAGTCGGGTATTCAATTTTGTGAAGACTATGCTGAATTGGGTATGCGTAGCCATATTGCTGGTCGTGTCTCAATAGATCAGAAAGCCTTGATTGATCGCAAGCATCTGCGCTTTATGGGCGATGCCGCAGCATATAGTTATGTTGCCATGCAGCAAGCTATTGAGGATGCTGGATTAGATTTAGAGGAAATCAAAAACCCGAAGGTCGGTTTAATTACTGGTTCTGGTGGTGGTTCTCCTGAGAATAATATATTAGCCGCGCAGGTTGCTAAAGAACGTGGGGTTAAACGAGTAGGGCCTTATGCGGTTCCTAAGACAATGGGCAGTACTACATCCGCTTGTTTGTCGACAATGTTTGGGATTCAAGGCACCAGTTATTCGATTAGTTCGGCATGTTCAACCAGTGCACATTGTATTGGTCATGCTGCTGATTTAATCCGAGGCGGCCGTCACCATACGGTATTCGCAGGCGGTGGTGAAGAAGAGCATTGGACGATGTCGATTTTGTTTGACGCTATGGGTGCGATGTCGAGCAAATATAACGATACCCCCACCGAAGCTTCACGAACGTATGATGTTAATCGCGATGGTTTTGTTATTGCAGGTGGCGGCGGCATTCTGGTGCTCGAAGAATATGAGCATGCTATTGCCCGCGGTGCGAAAATTTACGCTGAGTTAGTCGGTTTTGGAGCAACTTCAGATGGCTACGATATGGTCGCACCATCGGGTGAAGGAGCTGTTCGATGTATGCAACAAGCGCTTGAGACCGTAGATGGGCCGGTTGATTATGTGAACACGCATGGCACTAGTACGCCAGTTGGTGATACCAAAGAACTAGAAGCACTGAAGACCGTGTTTCCCGATAAAGTGCCGTTTATTAGCGCCACCAAAGCGCTGTCGGGCCATGCATTAGGCGCGGCTGGTGTTCATGAAGCTATCTATTCACTGATTATGATGAAAGAAAAATTTCTTGCGGCGTCTGCTAATATTAAAGAGCTTGATCCTGCGGCGATTGACCTGCCTATTTTGATGGAAAACCTAAACCAAAAGGTAAGAACCATGATGTCTAATAGCTTCGGTTTTGGCGGCACTAACGCCACACTGGTTTTTCAAGACGTTTAGCTGTTTCAAAATAATTGGCTATTTAGTTAGTGTAGAAAGTGTAAAGGTTAAACTATGAGCTTTCTACTCAATCGTTATTGTGTTGTGCTAATTGCTCATTGTTGTTTTAAGAATATCGCTATAACACTTTAATTCTAAAACCATTTTTTAAGTTTCATGAATCAAAACTCTCAATACCGGCACGCCGCTATTCTTGGTGGGTGGTTGTTGTTTTGCGCAGGCGTCGTTTACGCGATGGTGGTCGTTGGTGGCATTACTCGCCTTACTCAGTCTGGATTGTCGATGGTTGAATGGGAGCCGATTATGGGCATTATTCCGCCGATAGGTGAAGCGCAGTGGATGGACGTATTTAATAAATATAGGCAAAGCCCAGAATATTTGAAAATTAATGCAGGTATGAACCTCGAAGCTTTTAAAGGTATCTTCTATTGGGAGTATGGTCACCGAGTTCTAGGGCGAGTGATTGGATTGATTTATTTCATTCCATTGGTAGTCTTCTTGGTTCGAGGCATGGTTCCTAAAGCTTGGTATGGTCGATTGTTTGGTTTATTTGTCCTTGGGGCTCTTCAGGGAGTGATGGGTTGGTATATGGTCAAGAGTGGCTTGGTGGATGTTCCCCATGTTAGCCAATATCGACTTACGGCTCATTTAGGCTTGGCCCTAGTAATCTTTGCTGCAATGTTATGGTTCGCAATGGATTTTTTACGCGGAGACACCCGAGCAAATCATTCTTCGTCGGGGCATTTGAAAGCCACCGCTGGCGTGGTGTTTATTGTATTTATAATGATGCTCAGCGGAGGGTTTGTTGCAGGCACCAAGGCTGGTTACATTATCAACACGTTTCCTACTATGAACGGCGAGTGGATTCCGTCTGGTTGGCTGAGCATGCAACCGCTTTGGCGTAATTTATTTGAAAACCCGGTTATGATTCAATTTGTACATCGTTGTATTGCAGTACTGGTGTTCTGCTCGGTGATTGCTAGTTTTATGATTGCTAGAAATCAACGCTTTAAGACCGCTAAAGGTTTAGTGTTGGTTATTATGTTAGTCCAAGTAGGTTTAGGTATCTCAACACTTGTTTTAAAAGTGCCTGTGGTGCTTGGCGCCGCGCATCAGGCAGGCGCAGTGGCGTTATTATCAGCCGCGCTCTTCGCTGCCCATATTGCACGAAAAGGCCGTCAATACGCTTAAATGTGAACCGTCTATATTCTCTCTGATAGCTGCGTCATAATACGAGCGGTTGCCTTCATTGCTCGCTTAATAAACTCTGGTAACTCCGCAGCGCCGTTGCGCATGGCCATTTCTGCATGTTTAGCTTCATCTTCCGCCATTTGGGCAACGATGGCTCTACTGACGGTGTCTTCTTCAGGTAAGCGGTCTAGGTGAGATTCTAGGTGCTCGACTACTTGACGTTCAGTTTCAGCTAAAAACCCTAAACTCCACTTATCACCCGCCAAACCAGCACCAAGGCCGAGTGCGAATGAACCTAAATACCATATTGGGTTAAGATAACTAGTATGGCTATCGAGTTGTTCAATGCGTCGAAAACACCAGTTTAGATGATCAATTTCTTCTTCCGCTGCCTCATTCATTTTTTCTCTAACTTCCACAGAACGCGATGTTAAGGCTTGACCTTGATATAAAGCTTGAGCGCATACTTCACCAACATGGTTAACACGCATCAATGAGGCTGATGTGTTTCGCAGCATGGCATGATCTTTAATCGGGTCTTCGCTGATCGAGTCGGCTGGCGACGCTCTATTCGATGATGGACGAACAAAGGTGCTTCGAAGACCATGGTCGAGGTGGCTAAATAACTGATCAATAAACGCAGATGGATTATGTTGTGTCATTGTATTTGGATTTGAACATTCAACAGGGAAATTATATGCCTAACTGTAGCTGTTGATGAGTGAGAAGCAAGTAAATTGAGTTATGTAACAAAATTTAACCATGAAATGTAGTTATAACATTGATAATGTTGAATTATATGTGTTTAATAACAATGTCTTATGATGATTTTTATATTATAGTGTTGCGTTAATATTTTTTGACTGAGACGTTGTTTTTGTTGATAATACATTCATCAGGTCAGCGAGGCTCCTGCCCCAATCTGATAAACCAGTTTTAGAGTTGGTTTGATTTTTCAAGCTAATTCGTACATCTCCTCCATCCTCCTTTGGTGGTTTGGGCGCGGCATAAGTCCGCGCCTTTTTTTTGCCTGCTGTTTATT
>CAZFVP010000115.1:0-7065 GCA_964522345.1 uncultured Gammaproteobacteria bacterium
AAAAACTCAGGTAACTCTATTCGGCAACTGCGACGATAAGGTTCGCGCGACTATCCCGCCATACAATGGGTATGCAATAGGTTTGCAAGCCTTTTGCCGTTTTAACCTCTTGTGCCGTTCCGCGTGATAATATCGGAGGAGAAATATTAAAGTTAGATCCGAGTACCTCACGTGCGTTACCTGAAATGGTGTTGGCTATCTCGCCGACCAAATCCATTAGTAACTCTTCGCGATACTCAACACCGCTATAGTTTTCCAACACGCCTACTATCATATTAGCAGGCGAGGTGAAAACCACATTACCTGTATACGAACCGGTAATACCGATGATTCCGCTATACTCCAAAATACTACCATCGAGGTTTTCTAGCAGATAGGGGCTACCAACTTGCGCATTCTCATTACACACAGTTTCAAAAAAGTTAATTGTTCCATCGACAAAAACTTGGATTTCGTTTGTTCTCATAACTGCCTCGACTAGCTACCTAACGTGTTAACGAGCTTATTTACCGCGCTAGCCAATTGCTTACCGGTGAAGGGTTTAGGAACAAAGCCATAGGCCCCCATTCGCAACGCTTTCAAAGCTGTTGCTTTATCTTTCAACGCTGAAACGACTAATATTTTCACTGACGAATCCATAGTCATGATGCGTCGAATTGTTTCGGCACCATCTACTTTTGGCATTGTTAAGTCCATAGTGATTATTTGAGGTCGCCAAGTTTTAAACTCACGAATCGCGCTTAACCCATCTGCAGACGCACCTACAAACCGGTAGTTCTCACCTCTTAAAATATGTTCAATTTGCTCACGTATAACCCGCGAATCATCAATAACCATGAACTTTATAGGTTGAGAACTTGACCTTCTAACCATTATTGCGCCACCACCGGAAAGCCAAATACAAATCGCGTAAAGTGACCGTCTTGTGTACTAAGCGATATTTTGCCTCCCATACTAAGCACCTCGTTACGAACTAGATCTAAACCCATACCACGACCAGCATCCAAAGAAACGTCGTCAGACGAAGAGAAACCTGGCATAAAAAGAAATTTTAATAAGTCGCGGTTTTGGGTCTTTAGGGAGTTCTCTGTCGAGAGCAAGTTACGTTCTATCGCGCGTGCCCGAATTTGGTCGAACTGCAATCCACGCCCATCGTCCTGAACCACTAAACTAATTCCCCCATCATCTGAAGATGTGAGGTTTATACGAATAACTCCAAATGATGCTTTAGACAATTTCAATCTGTCTTCTGGTGCCTCAATTCCATGTGCAACACAATTACGAAGTAGCTGAGTACAAATCGACGTCAGCTTCGCTAACGTTTCTGGCTTATTCTGTAACGCCTCAAAACCAGCTGTATCGACAATCGCTTTATTACCTAAACGCTCACAGGCGTTATCAACTAGTAATTGCATAGACTTTGTGAAAATCCGATTGCTTGAGACGGCAATTTGGCCTTCGTCTAGTTCTTCTGATCTATCACCGGGCACTGATATTCGGCTCGATTCTCTTGATGACGCCGATCCTGAATCCAAGCCTAACGTTCTGAGTTGAGGTACTAGATTCTTAACAGTCTCTGTCTCACTAATCATATCTCGAAGTTGAACAGTGAGTTCCAAAATTGCATTCCCGTCAACCCTTGACATTTCTTTAAGTTTTTCTATTTCAGTTTCAAAACGGTGAACCGAAGTTTCAAATAGAGTCAAGCCAAGCACACCGGCATCGCCTTTAATTCGATGGGCTCTGCGAGCAATATCATCTAATTTTCTAACCATGCTAACGCGGCCAACATCCTCATCCGACAGAATATTATTAATACCGATCATTGCTTGAGAGCTACTCTCACAAAAATTGAGTAATTTTTCTGGCTCAACGTGCAGTAGACCAAGAAATAGGTTCATGCGCTCTTTTTGCATTTCCTTAGTATTCTCGAGTTCATTACGCAAGGTGATTTCATTTGTAACATCGACCACGGACACTAGAATGGAGTCTTTCGCGTCAGCGTCATCATCGCGTACAAATTTAAAGTTAAGATATTTCTTTTTTGGGACACCGCCGCTAGAAACAACATTCATCTCAACTTCTTTCAATGGGTTTAGGTCCTGCACTAAGTCCTGTATCACTCGACCTTCAAAAAGCAGTTCGATAAATTCTTTTGCTAACTCTTGGTCTTGGCTCGAAACAAGGCCGTTTAATATGTCGAAGAAATTCCCTTTAACATAATCACTATCACCGAAAATGGTCGTCAATGCATCTGATCGCTGCTCGCCAATTTGAAAATTGGGGTCTAACAAAAACAAGCCGGAATCAACAGATGATAAAATTTTCTTGTTCTCTGAAAGCATTCTTCTGACTTGATCGTCTGTTCGACCTAATCTAAAAAAGAGCATCGCCAGAATGCCAACAAAACCAACCAGAATAACACCGACAATAATAAACTGAATTCGTTCGAGTCGACCTAAAGCCTCAAATCCTGACTTTGCACTTACCTGTGAGAAACTAAGATACGCCTCTTTAAACGCAGGGTAATCTCCAGCCTTCTCGGCGGCATCAACCTCAGCAATAGCATCTAATACGCGTTGATCGGTGACCGCGTCTTTCTGCCAACGAGGGCCATAGGCACTAACTATCTCACCACCATCTCGGAGCAGGTGAAGGTGTTCTAATATATCGCGACGTAATTTTTCGTCTTCAGGGCCGACGCGCTGAATAACTTGAGAGAAGTTCTCTGTACGGCTTGCACTATAATAATCGCGCTGGATGATGTGAGTATCAACGTAATTGTTACCAATAATAACGATGACAACAAAAGCAACTAGCAGAGTAATAGCTGTTATCAATCCAGCATATCGCTTAACTCTAGTTTTAAACATAATTCTACCGAGCGAAAAATATCGACCAATACGTTTTTGCCTTCAAATTATTGTTTAAAGGCGACCGTAAGCAAAACGTAAATATGGGGCAATGATTTTTTTATTATTCTAATTATGCCGATAGGATGACACGCATCAACAAATAAGAAAATAGTTAAGAGTAAAAATCGTTAAAAATTGTTAAAAACTTATCTACACTACTAAGCTCAAGCACGTTTATTCCCGCTGCAGCCGCTCGCCCTCCACCGGTCTCAAATTGACGACATACCTCATCGGCACCCCGTTTGTTTTCTAAAGGCGCTCTCACACTGACGACGTAACCACCGTGCTCCCTTTTAGTGATAATCGCATGTGCCTTGGATGGGTCGCGATTAGCAAGGTCGTTTCCGAATACGCCACTGACTCGGCGAGCCCATGCTTGATTTGGTAATTCAAAAACGGCCGTGTGCTCCCTATCAACTATCGGCTTTACGGCCGAAGCCTTAGCCATATCCTCGTGATAACCGTGTTCTAAGGTATTAAACGTCTCAGCATCGTCATGCATAAAACCTCGTGCCGAAGAATGTCGTGAAGTTAGTCTAAATAGATCCGCGGGGTGAAAGTGCAAATCTTCAAGCGCCGCGCCATAACCATTGTAATTTAAGTAAATACCTAAATTCTCTAAACGCTCTAAATCGTTCGAGTTTAACTCTAGTGACTTTGCTAAGCCTAATGCACTCTTCTTAAGATTATCTCCAAAGGTACCTACAACCGCCCATTCTATGTATTTTCCGTTTAGAAACTGATTTATCAACAATGAGGTACATACGTCCGCCGACGTATTAATCAGCGCAGTAAGATTTGGGTGCTCAGGGAGGTCACCAGCGAAATGGTGGTCACAATAAAAAACACTCGCCCCGGTCGAAAGTATCCGTTCTAAACCAGCTCTATTTTTGTCCAGCGAAATATCCAATGCCGTTACCTGATCGCCGGCTTGGATTTGCACACGATCTAATAACTTGATGTCTCGTTTTACACCCGTAATCAGCTCAGATTCAGCGGGTTGCGCCAACCGCAACTGAGTAAGCGCACAAATGCCATCGGCATCACCATTGAAACAATCAACTATTCTCATTCACTTTTTTACCTAATTCGACTACAAACTTTGGTAGTAGTCCATCAATATTTTAGCAACTTCTGGGCGAGAAAATTCAGGTGGTGGCGCAATACCATTCCCCAACAATTCACGAACCTTTGTACCAGAAAGAATAACAAAATCTTCAAACTTATGGTCAGGCACGTCGCGCATCATCACAACCTTATTCAGTATCTTAGAATAAGCGGTGTGGTCAGCATTAAAAATCTCGATTTCTAGGGCACCCTCTGGTACCTTCTCTTCGAAGATGGTCTGCGCATCGAAGGCACCGTAGTAATCACCAACACCAGCATGGTCGCGGCCGATAATAAAATGAGTCGCGCCCATGTTTTGGCGAAATAATGCGTGCAACACCGCTTCTCTGGGGCCAGCATAAAGCATGTCAAAACCGTAGCCCGTGACCATTACGCTGTTTTCGGGGAAGTAGTTCGCTACCATTTCACGAATCGATGAATCTCTTACATCAGCTGGTATATCACCTTCTTTCAACTTGCCCAATAGCATATGTATTACACAGCCTTCGGCACCTGTTGCTTCCATCGCCATTTTGCACAACTCTTCGTGTGCTCGATGCATTGGATTACGTGTTTGAAACGCCACTGTTTTCTGCCACCCTCGCTCAGCAATCTCTTCGCGGATTTGCACAGCAGTTCGGAACGTATCGGCGAAGTCGGTTTCAAAGTAGCTATAATTTACAACCTGAATATCACCCGCAACTGCAATTCGACCTTGGCTCAAAAAGGCATTTACTCCCGGGTGTTCCATCGACGTTGTACCGTAAACCGCTTGAGCAATATCGAGCATCTCCTGCTCTTCAAACTCATCAATCGAGCTGATCGTTTGAACCGCTACAACTGGATTACCGCCGACATTAGGGTCAAGCAAAGCGATGCGCTCGCCAATCGCCACATCGATACTTGGCAACAAGTTCATAACTGGCACGGGGAAAAACACGCCCGCCTCAGTAGTCAATGTATCGGCGACTGACAAGGCATCGGCTTTAGTCATATAGCCGCTGAGTGGCGTAAAGTAACCGCCACCAAGCATCACTGCATTCGCAGCGGTAGCCGAGCTAACGGGAACTTGTTGTAGGTTTGCAGCTTCTGCAATAAGAGCATCGCGCTGAATTTGGTCAGCGACGAAAAGAGGCTTCAGCGCATCAGCGCCATGAGGTTTAATCACGGGGTTCTCCAGATGGGTTCCGTTAAAATTTAAAAAAAATAGAAACTAGCGATACAAAATAAGATAACGCTGCTCTTGAAGATAATTGAGAATGATCTCAACTTCTTCTTCAAGTGTCATTTGATCAGTATGTAGAGTGATCTCGGGGTTCAGGGGCGCTTCATAGGGGTCATCAATACCGGTGAAGTTCTTAATCTCACCCGCTCGAGCCTTTTTATACAAACCCTTAGGGTCTCGGTCTTCTGCGCAAGCCAACGCGCAATCCACGTGCACTTCAATAAAGTTATAACCGCCATCGGCATGCAATTGTCGTACTTGATCCCGGTCAGCACGATATGGACTGATGAAGCTGTTAAGGGTAATAATACCGGTATCGCAATAAAGCTTGGATATTTCACCAATACGGCGGATATTCTCTGTACGGTCGTCAGCGGAGAAACCCAAGTTTTTATTAATGCCTAGGCGAATATTGTCACCATCAAGTCGATAGCTTAGTTTTCCAAGTTTGTGTAAAGCTTTCTCTACCGCCACCGCTACGGTGCTTTTACCGCTGCCTGACAGACCTGTAAACCACAGGGTCACACCCTTTTGGCCAAGTCGATTAAACCGATCAGCACGTGTTACTTCGCCGTCGTGCCAAACTACATTCGTTGCTTTTTGTTCAGTCATAATATTTATTGGAATAAAATTTAAATTTTGTTGTTGGCAATGTAAGGATTACCGCGCTAGTCATTGCTTTTTTTATCGAGTGTGCCGTACAGAATTAAGTCTGAACACTGCTCAATCGTTTCGAATATATTTAGAGACTCATCACGAATCAAATTTGCGCCCCATGAATTACAAATCCCGATAATCGAGTAGGCAATAAAGTGAGTGTCGATATCCGCGCGTACCACGCCTGCAGTAACGCCTTCTTTCAAGGTTGCTTCTAACAACTCTCTATAACGAGTGCCGAGTTGCTTGATTCGGCTACGACGTTCCACAGGCAAATACAAACGCTGTTCGTTATGTACTTTCATTGCGCTGTCTTTTTGCGAGTAATTTGTCAGGTGAGAAGTAATGATCGCAATCATTTTTGCCTCAAACGGTTGCTCTTTGGCACAGATCTTTTTCATGCGCTCAACATAAAGATCAAAACCGTATTCACAGACTTCTTGCAGTGCTTGTTCTTTTGATTTGAAGTAGTAATACAAACTGCCTTGCTGAATACCCATCATCTGAGCAATATCTTGAGTTGTCGCACCGTGAAAGCCCTTATCAGCAAACACCTTGGCCGCCGCTTCTATCGCAATAAGCTTTTTCTTGGCATATTTCTTACGCGCAGGTGCTTGTGCGCCCATTACGGTGCTTTCAGCAAGGTCAATAATATTATGTGAATCGCTCATGGTCAGGGATTATAACCACAAGTTTCATTTTTTCTATAAAACTATAGAAATTTCTATAAACTGTTTACTTATTCTTATATATCAATAAATTATATCCATAAAGTTATTGATTTCACTATTATCAATTATTATTTTGAGTTATCGCGGGCAACGATGCGTCTATTTTACCGATATTCCAAGTCCAATCATGTTTATCAGAACCATCGCTTTTCTTAAAGGACATACTTCGGTCACTATCGGGTGAGGTTCTTTCAATTTCTTTGACCCCACAATCACCTTGACATGCCCAGGCTTTACCACCCGTATGAAGTAAGCGAACCGATTCAGTATTGAGATGCTGTTCTTTAACATAGGCTGCAGCATTACCTAATTCAGGGCTCCATGGTGTCCAGTGTTCAATCATGCTGTGTATCCACCCAGAATACGCTAATACAAGTTTGTCAGGGTTTACTCTTGCCAAAATTTTCTCTGACATCTTGCGATCGCGCTG
>CAZFVP010000116.1:0-6968 GCA_964522345.1 uncultured Gammaproteobacteria bacterium
CTTGTGAGGGTTAAACTCTGTGACTTGCCACCGAGAGTTTCATTTCTTGTATACTCTCTTTCCGCTCATTAGAGCTGACCTATATATTTGTTCAAATTTGAATAGATAACGAACGATTAACGGCATCAAACTCGCGTGTTTGGTAATGCACCATTTCTTCATGATTCAAACTTCTTCGTCAACCTTGTCAGAACGTTCTCGCCTAGTGCGTTTGCTAACCGAGTTGTCGGTAGCGAAAGTGGGGTCTGGCGAACAAAATTTGGCTGAGCAACTTGGGCGCCTTATAGGAGTGTCGGATTCTATTGCTTTATCTAGGTCGTTAGGCAATTTGCCATTAAACAAAGCGAAGAGTGTGGTCGATAGTGTGGACGAGGTTCGTAACGAAATTTTACGTTGCCGACGAGAAATGATGCGTATCATTGTTACTAGCTTCGCTGCCAATCCGGAAGGTATCGGTATTCAAGCCCCAAGCGTTAGTACGGGTACACGCGCTAGCGCATTGCAAACATACGAGCCGTACCAACGTTTTTATAGTATGCACCAAGCCGAAATGGCCGGTAGTGTGCAACAACTTAGGGTACAGATTCGATCATGTATTTCTGGTTTCTCTGTTGAATTACATCAATTGGCCGAACTCGACGAAATGCTCAGCGACAGTCTCGCGGGTCACACTGCCAAGTTGTTTAACGTCACTCCTAAATTACTCGAATCGCGTTTTAAACAGCTATTAGAAGCGCACCTAGAGAAAAGCGGTGGGGTTAACGATACCGAACCATCGCAATGGCTCGTACCGGGGGGCTGGCTTGAGTTATTTTATAAAGACATGCAAGAGCTGTTACTGGCTGAGTTAGATGTACGCTTACAACCCGTAGTCGGTTTGTTAGAAGCGTTGAACGAACAATGAGTAAACCATAATTATGACAAAAACTTTATTTAGTTGTGCTCTTGCTATTGGCGCAATGGCGATTCTTTGGGTTGCCTTTATTTTCTTTGGAGAAGATAAGCTCGGCTTAGGTGTGACGGTATTGATCGGATTAGTTTATGCGATTGGCGCATGGGAATTAGTGTCATTTCGTCGAGCAACGCGCTCTCTAAACCAGTCACTTGACGGCTTAGTTAAGCCGATTGATGATTTTCATCAATGGTTATCGAGCTTCGATCCTAGTTTGCAAAATTCCGTACGTTTAAGAGTGGAGGGCGAACGAAATGGTTTGCCCGCGCCTGTGGTTACGCCATATTTGGTCGGTCTATTGGTTATGTTGGGGCTCTTAGGTACTTTTGTTGGTATGGTCGATACCCTACGGGGAGCGGTTGTCGCTCTTGAAGGTAGCAGTGAGCTTGAAGCGATTCGCGCTGGTCTTGCAGCACCGATTGAAGGTTTAGGTATAGCGTTTGGAACCTCCGTCGCGGGTGTCGCAGCGTCGGCCATGTTGGGTTTACTCTCAACCATTAGTCGTCGTGAACGCCTGCTAGTAAGTCACTTGCTAGATACTAAAATTAGCGATACCTTACGCAACTACTCAGGTCAGTATCAACAACGGTTGGCGTTTAAGGCTATGCAGGATCAAGCGCATGTGCTCCCTGATGTGGCGCGACAACTGGGAGCTGTGGTCGAGAAAATCGAGAAAATGGGTGAGAGTATGGAAACTCGATTGCTGACGAGTCAAGAGCAGTTTCAAAACACCATAACGGAACTTTATAGAGAGTTGAATGACTCGGTTGATCAGTCACTTAAAACAAGCTTAGTTGAAAGCGCTAACTTGATTAATTCTAGCGTGGCGCCGATGGCTGAAAAGACATTATTTCAACTGAACGAGTCTACTTTGGAAACACAGCAACGCCTAATAGCCTTAAATGAAAAGCAATTGTCTGCGACAGACGATGCGATGCATGCGACTAATAAATTCATGCGCGAAGCACTGGACTCAAGTTTGGCTCAGCAAACCAGTTCTACCGAAGCACTGGTAGACGTTATTAATAGTGCTACCTCACGTGCCACAGAAGAATTACAAGATAGTAGCAAAGCTTTGTTAGGCGGCTTTACCGCGAGTAGCGAGCAATGGGCTAACTTACAGCGAGAACAAGCGTCGCAGTTTACTACTACGATTGGCGACCAGTTGACTCGTTTGAGAGAAGACGAAGGGCGGCGTGGTGATATAGCGGTCGAACGTCTCAATCAGTTGGAGTCGGTTGCCACAACCCACCTTCAAGCGCTTGGACAATCTCTAGAAGAACCGTTAATGCGCCTAATTGAAACAGCTTCAGAAACGCCAAAAGCTGCGGCCGAAGTAATTGAGAAGCTTCGCGGTGAAATGACTAAAAACCTCGAGCGAGATAACGATTTTCTGGATGAGCGTGCGCGTTTGATGATGCAATTAGACTCTCTTTCAACAACATTAGAAGCGAGCTCAACAGGTCAACGTGATGCAATTGATCAATTGGTAGAGCGCTCTGCAGAAACTTTAAGTAAAGTTGGAGAACAATTTGGTGAGCGCTTAGAGGGAGAGTCTTCTAAACTTGCTGGCGTTGTTGAAAACTTTGCCAGTAGCAGTGTTGAAATAGCCAGTCTGGGGGATGCATTTAGTGCTGCTGTTACTCTATTTAGTGAATCAAACCGGCAACTGGTCGAAAACCTAAGCCGTATTGAGACGTCTCTCGAGCAGTCAAGCAGTCGCAGTGATGAGCAGCTTGCGTATTACGTAGCTCAAGCACGTGAGATTATTGATTACAACTTGCTTACACACAAAGAAATTGTCGATGCCCTTAAAGTAGAGCAAAGTCATTCAGCCCAAATGAGCGTTGGCTAATGAACGAGTTAGACGAAAACACTTCCCACGCGCCACCTATTTGGGCAATTTTTGGTGACTTGATGTCAGGCCTAGTTGGGGTGTTTGTGTTGTTATTAATTTGGGCTTTAGGTTTTCAGTTAGAGTTAGCTCAGTCATTAAAACTAGAGACAGCTAAGCGCCAAGCCGAAGAGCAGCGGCGAATGGAGCTCGAGCAAGCCTTAGCTGACCCCTTGCAAAACGGACGTGTTACTTTAGAGGATGGGCGTATCGCAATTCGAGGCAGTGTATTGTTCGCGGTTAATTCAGATGAACTACAGCCCGAAGGTCGAATCTTATTACGCGGTTTGGTTGCTCCGCTACACGTATTTTTAGGCGAGCGAGATCAAATGTTGATGGTTAGCGGCTTCACCGATGATCGCCCGATCAAAGGTAATAACCGTAGCTTCGTCGATAACTGGGAGTTATCGGCTCAACGGGCACTTACTGTGACACGCGTGTTAATTGAAGAAGGTATGCCGGCGACTATGGTGTTTGCTGCTGCTTTTGGCGCACAGAGCCCTGTTGCGTCTAATGATGGTGAGCAAGGCCGTGCAAAAAATCGTCGTGTTGAGATGGCACCGGTGCCAAAAAATACTCAATCCAACACGGTTGATTCTGAGCGATGAGTGTTAGCGCGTTTAAAGAAATTTTTAAACAGCTCAATACTGGCTGGGCTAAAAATTTTGATCCAATGCGTTTCGCGTTTATTCAAAGTTTGTCGGAACGACTATCGACACCTCAGCATCAGGAAAACCAGCATTTGATAAAAAAAGCGTTTGAGAGTGCGCAACAGTATCAACTCGATTTGAATAAACATCGTCAGCAGGCCAAGTCTACACTTAAACTAATATCGATAGAATTTCCTCAGTGTTTAGAGATTGCAAAGGTCATGTATGAGCAATGTGAATTTAATCAGTTACAAGTTCTTAAGGAGAAGCTAAATCGGCATCATTCGAATCACAAAAATCTCGCCGAGCTTCGCGAGCTAATCAAGGATATTAATGAGTCGGTCGAGTTTGAAAAAAATACGGTTGAGCAACTATCTATTGACGATATTTTTTTTCAACAAGAACAGAGTGCCTTAGCGATAGCGGGTCATATACCGCACGATAATGTTGACGGCAGTGGCGAACAGCTGGTGATGCAATCTATGAAGCAGCTTAGAGAGTCGATGAAACACCTTAACATCGATAAAATTATCGCTCGGGCAATTAATGAAGGGCCTGAAAACCCTGGGCCACTTAACCCTCAGATGTTGGCGATTAAGTCGTTGATTAATATGCGTGATTTATCACCCTCATACTTGCGCCGCTTTGCGAGTTACATTGAAACCTTACTTTGGCTAGAGAAGAATATTAATAAGTGAATACTTCAAATAAAGTTCTCCTGTGCAAGCCAGAGACAATTTAGATTAAATCTGAGGCTCCTTAACTATGTTAAGGTTGCTAGTCAAAATTAATAAGTTCGAGAACCTCATGATTAGTCGAGTAGAAATTAACTTGGGTCGTAAATTAGGAGTAATCAGCGCGTTTCTCGTTGCACTCTTTTTGATAATTAACAGCGCCTTCTCAGCGTCGAATAGCATTGATGAATTATCCAGCGCGGCGGAACGTTATGTTCATCTTGGCTTAGAGCTTGGGCAATACGATAAGGACTACGTCGACGCTTATCTTGGACCGAAGGAATGGCAGACCCAAGCCCAAAACCCGAGAACTAAGAAGAAGCTTGCGACTGACATCGCCTCGTTGAAAAAACAACTTGCTGGTATGTCATTCGATAAACCTGAAAACATCGTGAGACATAAAGCCTTGTCTCGCAATGTACGTGCGATGGATGTACGTGTTCGAATGGTCAACGGGGAAACATTCTCTTTTACTGATGAAGCGCGATTGATTTACGATGTTGTATTACCAGAGTTCGACTTCGATCTGTTTGATTTAGCGTTGGAAAGGATTGCTAACTTACTTCCCGGTACTCAGGACTTGGCAAGCCGTGTGGATGATTTTAGATCGACCTTTGATATTCCTGAAGATAGATTAGAAGCTGTAATATCTGCCAGTATCAATGAGTGTCGAGCGCGTAGCAAAAAATTCATACCCCTACCAGAACAAGAATCTTTTACTCTAGAATACGTTGTTGATAAAAGCTGGAGCGGTTACAACTGGTATCAAGGCAACAACGTTAGTTTGATGCAAATAAACCAAGATTTTCCGACTAAAGTATATGGTGCGATTGGCTTAGGTTGTCATGAAGGTTACCCAGGTCACCACGTGTGGAATGTACTGATCGAGGAAGAGTTAATCAAAGCCAAAGGGTGGGTAGAATTCAATTTGTATCCACTTTTCAGCCCTTACGGCTTGATAGCAGAAGGCAGCGCGGAATACGGTGTAAGCCTCGCATTTCCTGATCAAGAAAGAGCACAATTCGAAAAAGATGTGCTGTACCCAATGGCTGGGGTGAGTTCTGAGCAGGCCAGTCTCTTGGAAGACGTTAATCAGTTGCTCGCTGATTTACGGTATTCGAGAATAGCCATTGGTAAGCTTTATCTCGATGGTGATATCAGTCGTGATGAGGCGATCAAACGAACCATCAAATACTCACTGGTATCTGAAAAAAGAGCAAATTCTTATATTCGGTTTCTCGAACAATATCGTGCATACGTATTGAACTATAGCATTGGAGAAGACTTGGTCGGGGCTTACATCGTCCGACACAGTAACTCGCATGAAGAGCGCTGGTCAAAGTTTAAGCAGGTCTTAACTGAGTTGAGTACAGCGTCAGATTTAATAGAATAAAGCGCGCCTTTGATTTAGTTTGGAATCGGTTTAACGCCCTAAAGTATTTGGTGCTATTGTTTGCTTTTTAACTGATGCATCTTCATTTATGTTGCTTTAAAATGGCCAGTGATATAATCGAGTAATTGCCCTATTTCGCGATTACTCTTCGTTCTAAAAGAGCGTTGCTGAACCTGAGTCGATTGTAAGCCGACGATGGGTTTGAATTAATAATAATGCATCCATTCTATTTTACATTGGCAATCCCTGAGCCTGATGCCTTACACGGTGTGATGGCGAAGTATCATGCCGACACTCGACCCGACAAAATGGACCTTGGTATTGGAGTTTATCGAGATGCATTAGGTTATGCGCCAGTCATGAGGGCTATAAAGAAAGCTGAACGTATATTGGTTAACGTAGAGATGTCGAAGTCATACCTAGGTTTGGCCGGAGTTGAGCGATTCGTAAGCGCTATGACCAAGCTCCTGTTCAGAGAGAGCCCGTTTGATCGGTATGCGGCGATTCAAAGTGTTGGAGGGAGTGGTGGAATTCGTTTAGCGCTTGATATTGCTGCATTGGCAAACCCCGACATGACTGTCCATATTGGCAATCCGACATGGCCTAATCATCTCGCTATATGCGACTCACTCGGTGTGTCAACTCAAACATTCGGCTATTTTGATAAAGTTAGCCAAGCACTTCGTGTTGATGAAATTTTTTCATCAGTAGAGCAGGCCAAACCTGGCGACGTTGTCATTCTCCACGGACCTTGTCATAACCCCACAGGCGCAGACCTTACTAATGACGAATTCCTAGCTCTGATACGGATGGCACAGCAACAAGGAGTGATTCCTTTGATTGATGCTGCTTTTTACGGAGTGGGGAATGATTTAGATGAAGACCTTGTGTTAATGAAGCTGGCACTTGAGATGTGCCCACAGGCGTTTTTGGTAATGTCGTGCTCCAAGACATTTGGCCTCTATCGAGAGAGAACTGGGGTATTGTTTGCCGCCACACCTAACGAAACTCAAAGAGCCTTAGTTCAAGGAACTCTCGAGAAATTAGCCCGATCAAACTATTCAATGCCACCAGCTCATGGCGCAAATTCGGTGGCTACGGTGCTGTCAAATGATAGGCTACGCGGCCTTTGGTCGGGTGAATTGGAGACTATGCGATCTCGTTTACTGGAAGTAAGGCGTGACCTTGCTCAGGTCGGCGCGGATTTAAGAGAGTTTTCGACGATCATCAAGCATAAAGGACTATTTTCATTATTGCCCATTAATGCTGATGTTGTTGACACACTTGCTGATAAACATGCAATTTTCATGCCGAGATCGGGCAGAATTAACATAGCTGGAATTAA
>CAZFVP010000117.1:0-6877 GCA_964522345.1 uncultured Gammaproteobacteria bacterium
CGCGTCTTGATCCAACAACCCCACAACCGGGCGCAGCCCAATGCCATCATGACTGGCAATGAAGTTAAAATAAAAGGTGCCGTTTTGTGCCGGAGGCATACTCATTTGCCAGCGCTTTAAGTGTTCACTGGTGCCACTAATAAGAGCATGTATTAATAACGGTGGCAGCGAAAAATTATACACGGCGTGCGCTTCATTCGCATTGCCAAGGTAGGACAAATTTTCGTGCACGGGCACATTGGTTTCTGTGATCACGATAGCGTCACTAGTGTGTGCTTCTACCAAGGTTCGAATCAAGCGCACAAATTCGTGTGTTTGCGGTAGGTGAACACAGGCTGTGTCTTTTTCTTTCCATAAAAAAGCCACCGCATCTAAACGAAAGATTTTTACTTCCTGCTCTAGATAGCGACGTACAATTAACATCATTTGTAAAAAGACGTCTGGATTTTTGAAATTAAGATCGACTTGGTCATGACTAAAGGTGCACCACACGTGTCGAGTTCCATCCAGAGTTTGCGTCTCGCGCAATAAGGCCGACGTTCGCGGGCGCACAACCTTTGACAAATCGTCGTCAGGGCTCGCCTCTATAAAATAGTCTTTGCCAGGGTCTTTGCGTTGTCGAAAATTGTCAAACCATCGGCTGCGTTGTGAGCAATGATTGACTACCAAGTCAGCCATCAAGTCATAGTCTTTACCAATGGCTTCTATGTCGCCCCAAGTGCCAAGGCTATCATTGACCTGGCTGTAATCAATAACCGAAAAACCTTCATCTGAGCTGTATGGAAAAAAAGGCAGAATATGTAAACCAGTAATCGATTCCTTTAAGTAGATGTCGGCAAAATATTTCAGCGTCTTGAGTGGTGACTGGTCATTATTCTGAATGCTGTCGCCGTAGGTGATCACCCATGCGTCTTGTTGAGTCCACTTATTTTGGTGCAGAGGGTATACCGATTGAGCTTTATCTAAGCCCATGGTTTTGATGGCGTCGGCGGCGATGCTTACAAAATCTAAATGCGGGTAAATACGGCTTAAATGCTCGCTCACCACCTGTTGGAGCGTCGTATTCATTCGCTGCTTACTCATACTCAGCCATATCTTGGGCTACGGCATCCAGGAGTAATTGAGGCGCGTCCGGCAGCGCACTAATTACTCTGTTCCAGCTTGGTATGAACGGAGTCTCCATTGGGTTATCAAGGAAATCTTGACCCGCATTCAGAACATTTTCGGCGAATAATTCAATGGCAGCTTCTTCTGCATGAATGTCGAGACTCAGGCCATTCATTTGAGCATCATTGTAATACGTTTCAACAAAGTCCAAAGCAATCCGAAAGTAAGTTGCTTTTATGGCCCTAAACGTTACCGAGTTGAATACCACGCCATTCGTGGCTAACTTGCGATATAGGGCTTTGCAAATATCAATCGACATTTTGGATAGACCCTTTTCTACGTCGCCTGGCGAAAGATCTTGGTGTTTGTGATCGTATACGTCAGCGATGTCAGCTTGGCAGATTCGATTGTTTGCGTAATTACGATTCAGCTCTGATAACACACCGATTTCTAAACCCCAGTCACTGGGTATACGCAGATCGTTTATCACATCAGTACGAAATGAAAATTCGCCTGCGAGAGGGTATCGAAAACTATCGATGTAATCTAGATAATCATTCTGACCGTATACTTTCTTAAGCGCACGAACTAATGGCGTAACCAGTAAGCGTGTCACGCGACCATGCATCTTGCCACTGGCAACACGCGCATAAAAACCTTTACAAAACTTATAGTTAAAGTTGGGATTTGCAACCGGGTATATCAGTCGAGCGAGTAAGCTCCGGTCATAGGTAACAATATCGCAGTCATGCAGCGCCACGGCCTGCGCTTGGTCATCAGCTAATACGTAGCCAAAGCAAAACCAAACATTACGTCCCTTACCAAGCTCTTTAGGGGCTAAATTTTCGGCCTGCAATTGCTGGTCTAAGGCTTGCAACCTTGGCCCATCATTCCAAAGAACTTTTACCCTATCACCCAAGGGTCGAAAGAACTTAAGCGCCGTACGGTACTGCTCTTGCGTTGCCTGATCAAGCCCAACAACGATCTGATTTAGGTAGTCAACTTTATTGAGTTCTTGCACAATATTTGCAAGCGCCTCACCTTCTAGCTCGGAATACAATGAAGGCAAAACCAACGCCATTGGTCGCTTATGACTAAACTTTATGAGCTCGCCTTCGAGTTCTTCTAATGACCGCTGGTGCAAATTGTGCAGTGTGGTAATAATGCCATTTTGATAAAAGTCAGCCATGTTACTCCATTCTTTTTGTGAGTTAGTTTGTTGCGTGCAATAGTGACTGTATTGCTTCGTTCCACCCGAGTGGTCCTACTCCCTTGGTATAGAGCACTGCTTTTTTCGTAGACAGTTTAGGAAAAGGTGAATTGTACGAACGTACACACACCGGGTAATCGGCCACGTTGAGCATAGCCACATCATTATGGTTGTCTCCAAGGGCTATAACTTGTGCACTCTCAGACGGTTTAGAAAAAATGATGTTTGAATGTTTTCTGATCCAGGCAAGTGGTTGAGCTTTGTCTGTTTGGCCTTGTAAATGATAGAAGCGGCCGCCTTTTAATATAACTAAATTGTGCTGCGCGGCTAGTTCTGTAAATTGACTTAACTCAGTGTCCGTACCATGCCAGAGAAAGGGTTCAGAATAATGTCGATCGGCGGCAAGCTCGGCAGCCTCCTCGCTCAAACCTGTGTGTTGCACAATGCCTTTAACACCCAGATCATTAAAGCCACTTAACTGACTATCGTGTGATGACCGAACCGAATCAATAAAATCTAAAATTTGTGCTCGGGGTTTACCAAAGACTTGCGTGGTCTTAATGCCATCTAAAAAAACAAGCGCACTGCCATTTTCTACTCCGATTGGCGCGCTCAGTTTAAGTTCAGCATGAATCTTGCGCGTCTCGGCCTCTGTTTTACTTGTATTAAGCATTATTGGGATTTCTCGACTTGAACACAAATCAAGTGCCGCCTGAGCACTTGCGTAGCTATAGTTGTGATGGTCTAACAGCGTGCCGTCGAGGTCAGTAGATATCCAAAGGCTCACGCTACGCCCCGCTCTGAGTTATCTGTCAGCGATACCGTATTGTGCGCCGCGTCTAACTGCAATATAAATTGAGCACTTTTATCTAATGTTCTCAGTCCATGTTCGGTCAATCGTTGGTAGTGCTGTATAAAACGCTCAAGCTGTTGGGGTAGCATGGTTAACCGTGTGCTTTTACCTTCAGTCTTTAATCGAGAAATCAACTTTTGTTCCTGTAGCTTTCGCCAGTCGTAAACGCACTCAAAGCTCGGCGCTTTCAGCACAACGAGAGAATCCAACTCTGCAAACACGCGGGCGTAGTCAGCTTTCAACGTGTTATTAACAAACTTTCGCCATACTCTGTTCGGGTCTTCATTTTGCTCCAGCGCATTGATGGCGGGCTCCAGCTCACTGGTATCTTGTGCAGACAAGCCAACACACCACCCTTCAAAAATAAGTATATCCAAAGAGCTATCTGTTCGAATCCATTCTGACCTTGGCTTTGGATTGTCAGTCGACTTATCAAACTGTGGCAGTATCAGATATTGACCTGAACGAAACCGCGCAAACTGTTCGGCTATCTGTTTTGTATGATGAGTGCCCGGCACACCGCGCGTTTTTAGTAGTGGGTGAATCGTTTGGCCAATTTGATTGCGCTCGGCTTGATCGAGGTAAAAATCATCGATCGAGCAAACCGCGGCGCTGAGATCAAACTCGAGATCTAAAAGCAGTTTTAAAAACTCGGCCGTCGTACTTTTACCGCTGCCTTGCGTACCCTGAATGCCTACAATCATGGGGCTGCTTTCGTTCTTTTGATTTTTTAACCGGTTTGCAATAGGCAGTAAATAACGTTCAATAACATCAATGTATGCACCTGGTAACCTAAGGTGTGAAATGGTATCGCTTACTATTTTTTTTGTGGCTAATCGCACGCGCTTTATTTTGGCTCAATCAATGTGACATTACCACTTTCTAAGCAAAACAAATGCCAACTACTTGTTACTAGAATGACTGGCGTTACAAACCATTTAGATGGCCGACTGCACAGAAATAGTGCGCTTTTGAACACATACACGCTAATTCGCTCACCTCGTTCTACTCCATTCATCGTTAGATTTAAGCGGCTTGTTCTGCTTCGTCAGCTTCCCTCAATCGTTGAGCCTACTTTCCATATTATTGTCGGTTGCAGACTCGCCCACAGTTGGTTCCGAGGTTAAATTTAACTTTATGTGTTCAATCAGCCATTGCACTTCGGTGCCCTGTTAGTGTAAATAGATTCGAGAATATATCATCCTTCAAAAATGGCGCGAATTAGGTTTTAGCCCGCATCAACACATTGCGAATTGTGGTAAATGGATAAATCCGGTCAGATTAAAGTTCTTTTCACCTCCGAATAGGTATGACTCGACTAACTTTTACAACTAGTTTTGGACAACGCTGTTCCGAAATACAACTCATAAAATTGGCTTGCCCTTTCTCCTGAAATTTTCCCCTGTTTGTTCAAAAAAAGCATGTAAAGATAAAAAAAGTTGTTGACGCAACTAATTTTCAGCGTATAGTGCCGCCCCTATGAAATATACGTTAAACATATTCAACCTCCCAACGCTCTGCGTGCAGCTAAGTGCTGCCCATTCGAGTGTGGGATTTTCGCGCTCGGAGAAAATAAGCGCGGA
This sequence comes from uncultured Gammaproteobacteria bacterium, assembly GCA_964522345.1. GTDB lineage: Bacteria > Pseudomonadota > Gammaproteobacteria > Arenicellales > Arenicellaceae > Arenicella. The sequence goes on from CAZFVP010000117.1 coordinate 4,754, forward strand.
CCTTGTCGCATACGGTGCGCAAGACTTTATTGATAACCTAACGTAGTCTCGAATTATTCGAAGGCTGCGTCAGCGGCCTTCTTGGAAACGCATTTTTGCTGAAACCTCGGTGGTCGTAAGACCTCGAGGTTTCGTCGTTTTAGGAGAGAACAAAACGACACCTCAGGGAATGAAAAAATTTCAGGGAGAGTGCGAAACTGCATTCTCGCTCAGCATGAGCACTGCGGTCCTGAACATGAGTTTGATATTGATCACAAATTTGAAACGAATGCTGGCTCGTGAGTCCAGCCTGGTACCAACCGCGTGCGGCTCTGGTATGCCTCAAGTGAGTGACGGATCAAACACCAACCATTGGTTGTAGCTCAGTTGGTTAGAGCATCGAGCGTAGGTCTCGGTTGTCGTGGGTTCGACTCCCACCATCCAAACACTAGTAGCTCAGTGGGTAGAGCAGCAAGCATTTAACTTGTCGGTCGCGGGTTCGATTCCCGCCTATTCACCAACCTAAACCGTTGGTTCAGCGCGAAAGCGCATTCTAGAAAGTGGGAAGTTCCCTCGCGGAACCGATCAAACAATTGCAAAGCGAGAGCCGAGTGATTGCGCGAGCGGCAATGCAGCGAACATCAGGCTTGCGCCGTGTGACGCAGCCATAACAAAACGTGTGGACGGTTTGCTTGCTCAAGAATGGCAAGGTAAACAAGGTGGTTTAGCAAACCTGAAGCACTGCTTTGATTGGTGAACTCGCATAGCCCGCCGGCTATTCGTTGGGAACTTCATCACGATTATTATTTTAACTATGGCAAGCGCAAGCAAGTCAAACAACGAGGAAAGAGAAATGATTTTAAAAAGAATTGTTATCGCCCAGCATGAACGCGGTTTGGTCCTCAAGGACAAACAAATTCATGAAATTTTAATGCCAGGTGTTTATTGGCGTTTCAGTTTGAGGGCCGGCATTGAGGTGCTGGATACCGGTAAAGCGGAAATCAGTAATGACGCTATTTTGCGTTTACTGGATTCCAATGCAGAGAATGACCTGCAACTAAAAGAACAGTATTTGTCTGTGATCGAACTTGGCGAAACTGAGTTAGCGTTGGTATATCAACGCAAAGCCCTGCGTCAGGTTTTGAAAAGCGGTACTCGGTATGTCTTCTGGAAAGACGCCCCCGATTTGCAAATCAAATTGGTGGACACCAAAGAAGACTACCGAGTAGAGAAATCACTGGTGAACATTCTGGCAAGGCGCAGCGGTATCGTCGGCTTGTTGGATCAAGTTTACGCCACTGAAGTAGGCTCCAAGCAATTGGGCTTGCTGTGGGTAGACGGTGAACTGGTCGATACTCTAAGCGCTGGTCTGCATGCATTCTGGAAAACCAACCGCTCAATCAAGGTTGAGCACATGGAGCTCCGATTGCAAAACCTGGAAGTGGCCGGTCAGGAAATCCTGACCAAAGACAAAGTGAGCCTACGGGTAAACTTGTCGGCTAACTACCAATTGACTGACGCAGTGCGAGCCCGTTTGCAATTGAAAGACTACCAAGAGTACTTGTACCGACAACTGCAATTCGCCTTGCGCGAAGCGGTCGGCACCAAAACTTTGGATGCCCTATTGGCGGACAAAGAAGCGCTTAACGGCGATGTATTCAGAGCGGTGGTTAAGCAAATGGCCGAAATGGGTATCAAGGTCGCGAACGTAGGTGTGAAAGACATCATCTTGCCTGGCGAGATGAAAGAAATTCTCAACCATGTGGTCGCCACCGAGAAAGCCGCGCAAGCCAACGTAATTCGCAGACGCGAAGAAACCGCGGCAACTCGGTCACTGTTGAATACGGCTAAATTGATGGAAGCAAACCCAACTTTGTTGCGTTTGAAAGAAATCGAAGCTTTGGAAAAAGTCGTCGAGAAGGTCGACAAGATCAGCGTTTACGATGGTCTGAACGGCCTACTTCGCGACACCGTAAAGTTGCAGGTTTAAAACTAAGTCTCCCCATTCAATTCAGAGTGGGGAGCAATGTACTAACTTACGAATCTGACTCCGCGTTTGTAGCAGCTGAGGGGTATTCAATAATTGTCGGGGTCTTCGCGAGGACTGTTTGAGGCCGAAGGCCGAGTTCCGCAGCGCCGTCAATT
>CAZFVP010000118.1:0-6861 GCA_964522345.1 uncultured Gammaproteobacteria bacterium
GCGGGTCGCCTCTTAGCAAAGCCATTAGGTCTCTTTTCTCGAACAAGTTCATCTGAAATAGTCTTATCAACAGGTAAACATAGTTCAATGGTTGAGTCATCAAGGCTATAAAGCGGATTCTTGAACTTAAAGCGATACCCTGACGTTTGGTTGTTACAATGTCTGAGTAACATAGAGAAAAGTGCTTCGTAAAGTTGATAGGGTTTGTTTTCGTTAATGCGACTTAAATTGGAGCGTGTTAATTTCGCACTGCCCAAGTGCTATAAACGATGCACTTGGGGCGACATGCTCTCAACAATGTCTCGCAAGCTGTTACGCCCCGATAACTGAACGGTCGCTAAACGAACTGCGACCAACGTGACGCTGAACGAAACGCACGGCCTGATTTCTTTATTTGGTTCAATAACTTTTAAGCAAAGATATTTTATCAAATCATTAAGAAATCAGGCTTTCTATTTTTCAGTTAACGGGACAGCAGTGACTTAAACTGGTTTTTCAAATCATTGATTGAATTTATAGACCAAACTTACTGATGTGATCGTATCAGTCTCGTCTACATCGGGTGCTGGGTCAGAATTGTAACGAACCAAGATACCCGCTTTAAGTGAAAAGCGATCATTCATAGCAACATACAATGCCGCATCGTTTTCGATGAACGAATTGTCTGATCCAATCTCAGCTTTGAATGAATCAACAAATTCGGTGTTGCTAGTAAGTTTGTGGGCAAAGTCAGAACGCAGCACAAATGTTGCGCCACTCACATCTTCGCCTTCAATTCGACTGCCATCAGCTAAAAAAAGTTCGGTACTAGTATCTCTATAACCGATACCCGCGCCAGTTTCCCAACGCGTGTTTTCTCTATCGATAACCTTATAACCATAACCAACCGATGCACTGTATTGCTCAGTGAAGCCATCAAAATCATCATCAAGATAACCCAGGGTGAAAAAGACATTGCTGCGCTCAGACAATACTCTTTTTAATATGTAATCCGCCGCCAGGCTATCGGCCGTATCTGAACCACTATTCGACGCTTGAAATGCACCTAATTTAATTTCGTGATTTAGCAGCTCTCCACCTTTCTTAAAATTGAGGCCAATATTTAGTGTTTCATTTTCAGTATTACCGCTTGCTTTAACAAAGCCAGCTTCACCCTGTCCACTCCATACATTGCTGTCTTCTTGAGCCACAGCAGTAGTTGACAGGCTTCCCGCACATGCAACCGCCAAGGCGATTTTAGTAAATTTATTCATAGAAATTTCCAGATTGAGGCCATTAAGACCTGCTCTTCATTGGTGTTAATAAACGAGCGTCGATGATCTTCAGACTACTGCTTTAGATCAAGAACCAATAAGGCATATTTTGCATTAGTTTACACAAGCTGAAAACTCAGCACTTGAACAAGTAATCAAGTGCCTCACTAGAAAGACTAGCTAAGATAAAAAGGAGGAACGAGCGCTCGGAACTATAGCCGAGTAGTCTCATGTTATAACTCTCGTTTGGCGAGCAAATCATCAGGAACTAACAAGGGGTTTTCTGGTAGGTGGGTATGAACCCGTACGGCCCAGTCTCGAATAGCTGAGTTTTGCAACACGGATTGTTTTACTCGCATACCCATGAAGTAGCCAGAGGTAACAATCGGAAAGGCTGATAAATCTGCTAGGCTTGGTTTAGATTGCCCAGCTAAATACGGTCCGCCTTCCAAATGGTTTAAAAACTCGGCTTGTAATCGTGAATTCATTTGGGCAAGAGTTTCATCCCGATCCAGTTCATTGACCATGCGCGTAATGAATTTTGCTCTCTTCACGGCAAACGGCCAAATTACCCTTACCCACATGGGCATGGGGGTCGCATTGTTCACCGCGCGAGCAAGTTTCCAGCCATTTGTAATGGCATTGTAGGTACTCTGCCAATCTACGGCGTAGCGAAATCCGGAGGGGATCAACATTTTGCTAATCCAATCATCAACGGCCAGCACTTTATTCCGTTGTTCTACATCATCAGGCAAAAGTGGGTTTTCTGGAAATACTTCATCTAGCCACTTGCCTAACTTACTGGAGTCTTTGCGCCACTCATTACCGATTTGAAGCACAGGCACTTGGCGCTGCTGGGTAAATCTAATTTGCTCGTTGTTTAACGGGTTCACCGGCACAAAACTAAAATCCAGCTGCTTGTATTTGAGGTAACAATTTACTTTTTGAGCGTAAGGGCTGGTTGGGTATGAAAATAGTTGGATTTGACTCATAGCATTGCGTTCAACATAGGTTAGGTAAATTCTTGAATGAGTTATATGACCCTAGTGATATGGAATTCATTACTGCTAAACCGGTTTAGGGTGATAAGCAATGGCACTCTGTTTAACAATAACTGGCAGCATATTGCTCTATCGATCGTATGATCCTTTTATTTATCCTATATTAATGAAAAGGTGCCGGCACCTTTTAAGTTAAGTTTTATATGTTAAGTTAAGTTTTATATGGTTGTCCTAAAATGATAAATAAATGGCCTAAATGGGCATTCTGTAATTATAATTAATACGGTATCGTTGTGGAATCAATTTGGAGAATCTATGCCTGAAAAAATACAAGTTTACTGGTCGTTTCGTAGTCCTTACTCTTATTTAGTAACCCCCGATTTGATCCAGTTACGAGACAAGTTTGACGTTGATATTGAGTTAAAAGTTGTACTTCCAACCGCGGTGCGTTCCAAAGAGTCTCTTTTTAACACAGACAATAAAAATAGGATCTCATATATATTAATGGATGTTACGCGTCGAGCGGATTACCTGGGTCGGCCTCTCTCTTTTCCCAACCCAGACCCAATAGTTCAGGATATGGATACGTTTCAAGTTGCTGATGAACAGCCTTATATATTTTGGCTTAGCAAGTTGGGGGTTGAAGCAAATCGCCAAGGTAAAGGTATCGATTTCGCTGCGAATGTCTCCCGCCTAATTTGGGGTGGTACCAAAAATTGGAATCAGGGGGAGCATCTGAAGCTGGCGGCTGAACAAGCGCACTTAAATTTAGCTCAAATGGAGGAAGTTATTGAGAACTCAGACCATATGGAAGAATTAGAAAAAAACCACTTGGGTCTAGCACAAGCGGGACACTGGGGAGTTCCAACGATGGTGGTTCGAGGAGAACCTTTTTTTGGTCAGGATCGAATCAAGACTCTTGAGTGGCGACTCGAAAAATTGGGCCTAGGCAAGACACAATAACTTAAACACACAATTTAGAGGATTTTTAAAATGGATCTAGAGATTCGCGGTAAAACAGCAATTGTTGCTGGTGCTAGCGCTGGCATGGGGAAAAGCTCCGCTTTGGCACTCGCCTACGAGGGCGTAAATCTTTATATATCAGCCAGAGGTGAGCAGCGCCTTGTGGCGGCAGCAAAAGAAATATCAGATTTAACTGGGGCTAATGTGGTTCCAGTGATTGCAGACCATTCCAAGGAAGAGGGCCGGCAGACCCTATTTGATGCCTGTCCTGAACCAGACATTATGGTGACTACTATCTCGCCGCCGCCAATACGTTTTAACTACAAAGAATTAACCGCAGAAGACTGGCACGATTCAATCGATCTAGGTTTGGTCGGGCCGATAGAAATGATGAAACATTATACTGAAGGTATGGCTCAACGAGGGTGGGGCAGAATAGTTAATATCGGAACGGTTGCTGCAAAAATGCCGCTTGAGATGCGTCTACTTTCCGGCCCAGCTCGATCAGCTTTGATCAATTACACGGCGGTTGTTTCTCGTCTACTCGCAAAGGACGGCGTTATTATCAATAATGTATTGCCAGGTATGATAGAAACCCCTGGCATGTACAATGCGGCAAAACAATGGGCGAGTGAGCAAAGCCTGTCAGAGGACGAAATGGGTTTAAATGATCGCCAAAAAATGCTTGATAGAGTAGTGGATACCTTTTCCATTCCCACAGGCACGGTTGGAAATTCCGATGACGTTGGCAAAATGGTTGCCATGTTCTGCGGGGAATCGGCTAAGTTCACAGTGGGGCAAAGCCTCATTGTTGACGGAGGTATGGCGCCACTAATGTGATAAGTTTTATATACGTTGGCGACACATAAATATAAAAATGAGATAGCGCAGATTTTCTGATATGGTTCTTTGTCGGCGCGCAAATAATTAACTTCTTGTTACCACGGTTCGAGACAGGCCTAAATTGCGCTATTGTGCTAACACCTTCCTTGATCTTCAATAAATAAGAGAGCTTTATAAACGCCATGAGAAAAATATCATTAGTAGCCACCGCAGTGTTTATATTAGCGGTATGGGCAAGTGCCCAAACGCAAGAGCAAACACCTAACTTTTCACCGGTTCAGACTAACGAAGAAGCCGTAGCCATTGATGGCTACGATGTTGTATCGTATTTTGATAACAATACTGCAAAAAAAGGAACAGTTGAATTTCAATGCGAATATCAAGGTAATACTTGGTATTTCACATCGCAAGAAAATAGAGATCGTTTTTTAAGTAATCCAGAACAGTTTACACCTCAATTTGGAGGCTATTGTGCGCACTCTATTGGTAATACCAGTAAACTTATTCGGTCAGACCCAAATGCTTTCTTGGTACGTGATGACAAACTGTTTTTATATCGTACTGAAAAACTACGTGATGTTGACTCCGAACGGTCCGATAATAGGTTTGGTGAGTTGTTTACCAAGAGAGAGACTAATTGGTTTGAGTATGGAGTGAATTTTTAGCGGTTTCTATTTTTTAGGGCTTAAATTTTTTTACAAAACTATTTAATTAAATACTAGAGTTCAAAAATGACTGCTTTTCCATTAGGCAGCGGTATTACAAAGAGAGAGCTTGTGTCTTCGTTCTCAAACGCGCCAATATCGCAGGCGGGGCCAATCGGTCTGTTCTTACCGGTTTGATCGACGCCTGCTAAACTCTGCAAGTCACAGAAACCCATGTCTGCCCTGTCTATTGCCGGGCTTTGTTCTGCCAGCGAGTGGGTTGGCGTGTCTCCACCATTGTCCGCTAACGGGTTTAAAATATTTTCAATTGGCGTTTCTTGTGATCCATCTAGCGTCGCGGTGATGTCGGTTAGGCTGGGTGTAAATCCCCTGAATGCTTGGTCGTTAGAAATGCTGTTATCGCCGAATACGTTTACTCCGCCACTCGTCACATTGTTGGCGTTGATTTCAACACCTTGGAAAGTGCCAAAGTCGTTTGTTAATCTAGTGTTACCTGCGATGACGCTATTGAAAATTTCAATTAACGTATTGCTGCCAACAGAATATATTCCAGTTCCCTCGCCAGTAGACGCGTTGTTGGTTATGGTGCTATGAAAAAGCGAAACTCTAGCCCCCGTGTTTGTTTCAGCCATAATCCCGGCACCTTTATCCGATGCGATATTCCCTGAAACCGTACTGTTAATCAGCTCAACCGCGCCACCTTGTACCGCGATGCCCGCGCCAAGGCCTGACGTGTTTTCGCTGATTGTAGAGCCGATAATGGAAGCAAACGCCATATCATCAACAAACACGCCACCACCAAACACGCTCTCGCCGTGTATTGATGTTTCGTTTCTAGAAATCAAAGTATTGCGGATCTCGGTAGAGTTACCATTGACAATACTAATACCACCACCACGACTTGAAGAGTTATCAATAATTCTGTTACTTATCAGCGATACGCAGCGCCCAGTACAGTCTGACTGCTCTAACCGAGCCGAGTTTTCGACATGTATTGCACCACCGTTATTATTGGCGCTATTGTTTGAAAAAGTAGTGTCAGATATGTCGGTCGCTGAGTCTCTAATCGATATTCCGCCACCAGAATTTTCCGCACTGTTATTTGAAAATAGACTGTTAGAAATATCTATTACCTTTGACTCAAAGAGGTGAATACCGCCACCAAATTGGCTCGCATTGTTATTTGAAAATGTGCTGTTAGCAATTGTCACCTCGGTTGAACCTGTGATAGCAATACCTCCTCCGACAAGTGATGATTGGTTGTTTTCGATCGTACTATTTCGCATCGTAAAATCTGAACCAAATATAGCAATAGCACCACCACCACTATTATTATTGCCCGTGACCATATTTCCAGCGACAACACTGTTGATGAGTGTAAAGGTGTCCGCGTCGCGTACTAATATCGCACCACCTGATTCATCGTTGCTATTAGCTCTACCTCTAGTTAACTCCACATTGTCTATTGTTACGTTTACCTCAATGTCATTATCGTCTTCATCTTGATCATCGTCTTCATCTACAGGGTTCTCATTCGAAATCTGGAAAATTCTTGATTCATCAGTGCCCACAAAGCGAACTCGGCTACCTCCTGGATTAATCTGAACACTTCTGGTTATTTCGAACTGACTATTGATGCCCGTGATCAGGGCAATATTATCGAATGTTATTTGATCGTTTATTCCAAGCTCGAGATTACTAGTGTTGCTGCAACTTGCCATGCCAGTAGGCGTCTCTTCGTGCAGTGCCGCTATAGCGGCTTCAAATGTACATACGCTTGGTTGATCAACGGTCGAGTCAACGTTAAATGTTGCCGCATACGTCGGTTTGAAAACCACGGCCGAGGTAACGGCGAGAGCAATCCCGGTTTTTTTTAGTACGCTGCTTTTGTTCATATTATTCATCCGGTTTAGTGTGACCTTGTCAGCGGGCTTGGCACTGTGTTTTTGGCAGTGTCCACGGCCATCATAGAATCGGTGTGGTTCAACCATCACTATAGCTAAGAGAGAGCAAATAACGGAACTGTACTAAAGTACACTTTTTTGTAGGAGTACTTAGGGGTTAAACTGTGGAAGATGTTCTTCTACCATTTCACTCAAAATAAAAACGTCGATTCAATTCTTGCGCACGGTTTAA
>CAZFVP010000119.1:0-6843 GCA_964522345.1 uncultured Gammaproteobacteria bacterium
CCATGCGCGAAGCCCCAGCTACCATCAGGGAGTTGACCGTATGTAAGATTGGTTAGGTGATGGTTAATATAACCAGCGCCCGTTAGTTCACCGTTTTCAGATGCCATTTTCCATTCCTATGAGAATAAATCTCAAACTTAAATTTTAAATTTTTTCGTTGCTAATATTTCGGTCTTCCGAGGCCTCTCCACCGTGTTCAACAATATCGAGTCGAGCTGGAACCAATAACATTAACAAGTTTACGACCATTGCCGCGAGCAGATACGCGATTATAAACGGTAGTATCGACACTTTAATGACAATGAGGCAAATGCTCATCATTGCCAAAGTAAATATGATTTTTAAAATCACACTCACATAAAACCTTACTAAGATCTCGGCAGCAACGGCGTCTTGTTTCGTGGTAAACAAGCGGCCAGCTGAATATAGGCTACCGATTATCGCAATTACGCCTCCAAAGAGAGCGGATAATGCTTCAAATGCGTCAAAACAAATCAATATGGCAATACTAAAAACGATGGTGCCAATTGCTTGTAATAAGGCTAATTTCAATAATGTACCTGGTTGAGCCTTACTCGCTTGCATCACGTGACGCTGCGCCTCGTCAACACTATCAGTTTCACTAAACTGGCTCTCGTTTTTTACTTGAGAGCTTAGGTTCGGATCTTTCATAAATTGGCCATTTTGACTGCTCGCGGAGTATAAATGCTAGAAACTCGTTTCGCAATGGGTGTTAGGCTAATTTCTAATACCAAATTCTTTGAATAATTAATGTGCCAAGGCCTCGAATTTATTCAATGTTAAGTCAATATGCGCAATTTCTACAGAATACCTTAACAAAACCGGATCGATGCTTATTGATACTTGCTCAAAAAAACCGCAAATGAGGTTTGAATAATACGTTAATAACCTAAAACTCTCGCAATAGTGCATTAGCGAATTAATCTCTCTTGACTCCGATGCTGACACGCTATAATAAACTACTAAGAATTAAATTTTTACTCATCGCGGATGCCTCGATGAAAACGAGCACTCTTCAATGACTCATGCGCAGCAAATCAGATCAAATAGTACAGCCTTAGATGACCTCAAAGGCGCCGTGGAAAACCCCTCTCAATGGCTTGTATCGGCGTTGTCCATTGAACGTGAAGAAGGTTGGGTAAAATCTAACGGCACTAAAATACATTATTTTCGATGGGGCGACCCATCTAAACCCGGACTACTAATGTTGCACGGCTTCTTAGCCCATTCTCGTTGTTTTGCATTCATCGCGCCCTTTTTGGCCGCTAACTACCATGTGGTGGCCTATGACTTATCAGGCATGGGCGACTCCGGCATTCGTGATGACTACCCTGATGACATTCGAGTTGCCGAGGTAATCGACGTAGCCGAACATACTGGTCTCTTTGAAAATGGCAAGAAACCCACACTAATAGCCCATTCCTACGGTGGAATCGTTAGCCTGAGTGCTAAGAACGCCCACCCGGATAAGTTTGCAGGTCTAATAATCTGTGACTTAATGGTAGTACGCCCAGAGATTCTTGAAAAGCATGGGGATAAATTTAAACGCCCAGGCAACCAAGATAGAAACAAACCAAATCGCGTTTATAAAGATTATGAAAGCGCGAAAAATCGTTTCGTTTTAGCTCCCCCCCAAGAGGTCGAACAGCCTGAGTTATTAGACTTCATGGCTTACCACTCGCTTAAAAAGGTTGATGGCGGATGGCAATGGAAATTTAGCCCTAGCGTCTTCCCAAACAAGGGTAGTATCGAAAAGCGTTGGGCTGAAGTAGGCCAAAGAATTGTTGCGACAACCGGTCGCGTCGCTATTATTTATGGCCGTGAGAGCATGTTATTTACTCCTGACTCGGAAGATTACATTCGAGAGCTTGGTGGCAATACAATTCCAATTATTGACATTCCTCAGGCAAGACATCATTTAATGCTTGATCAACCAGTCGCATTTCTAACCGCGTTAAAATCTATTTTAGCGTTATGGCAATAGGCCACGAGTAAGCAATGTCTCTGGTCAGCGTAATCTTACCTAGCTGCGATTCAGAACGCTGGATACACGAATCTGTCGAATCGGTTCTAACGCAAAGCTACCAAAAGCTAGAGTTAATTGTGATCGACGATCACTCTAGCGATGCCAGCCTAAAGATTCTCGACGGTTATTCTAATGACCCTCGAGTTACCATTGTTCGAAGAGAGAAACGCTCAGGCGGCCCCGCAACGCCTCGTAATATCGGCGTTAAACTCGCAAAAGGAGATTACTTTGCGTTTATAGATTCGGACGATGTTTGGCATCCGCAGAAATTAGAAGCACAAATGTTTGCTATGCAAAAGCATCAATTAAATTTCTTATCGACCGCACGAGTCAATTTTCACGGCAGCCCTCCAAAACCTGAGCACTTTGATACCAAAAACCTAGAAATACAATTCAAAAACCACAAGCAACTATTGAGTAAAAATTGGGTAGTTACCTCTAGTGCAATAGTATCAAAAGCACTTTTAGCAACACTTAAATTTGATGAGTCTGAAAAGTATGTTGGTGTAGAAGATTACCTGCTATGGCTATATGCTCATCAACAAAAAGAAATTCAAAGTGCTATTCTGAACGCTCCAATGGTGTTTTACCGCTTACGCCAAAATTCAATTTCGTCATCAAAACGGGCAATGGCGAGTAAAGTATTTTATTTGCTAAGTAACTATCAAATTAACAACACCCCTCTCGGGCCGAAGAAGTATTACTACTTCATGACCTACGCACTATCATCTTTTGTCGCCAGAATCTCTCGGCATGACAATAAGGGTTAAAGCAATGAAACAACTACAATCAAGCATAATCACAGTAAGCTGCCTTTTAATTACTGGCTTTTTTAACCTTTGCTATGCACAAGAAACTTCGAGCCCTAATCATACAATGGGCGAATTCTGTAAAAAACTACCTCGTTCTGCTTACGCAGATTTAACGCGAGTAGAAGATATAGACGAATGGTTCGAGGTGTACCAAGTTGCCCCCGGTGTTAAAGCCATTTATGAGCCACATCAATGGCAGGAGACCATTTCATATCTGATCGAAGGTCAGACCAAAGCCTTACTATTTGACACTGGCAACGGCATTGGAGACATTCACGCACTGGTAAAACGATTGAGCAAAAAACCAATCACCGTATTAAACTCTCATTCACATTTTGACCACGTTGGCGGCAACCATGCCTTCAAACGTATATATGCAATGAATACTTCGTTTGCCACCGAACGCCAAAAAGGAGTCAAGAATGAAGACATTGCTGAAGAAGTATCGGCCGATGCACTATGCCGAACTCCGCCAAATGGCGTGAGCGAAAAAAATCACACCGGGAGGCCTTATAAAATAAGTAAGCGTATTAACGATGGTTTTGTTTTTGACTTAGGTAAGCGCGACATAGAAGTGATTCACGTACCGGGCCATACGCCTGACGCAATTGCGTTAATCGACCGAGAGCAAGGCTTGTTATGGACTGGCGATACATTTTACGTTGGCCCTATTTGGCTGTATGCGCCAGAGACAGATTTAGCTGCTTATAACCGATCACTTGACCGGCTGCTACTAGAATTACCCAACCTTAAAGCGCTGTTGCCGGCACATAATACACCGTGGGTAGAGCCCGAGTTTCTGCGCAGAGTGAAGCGCGCTTTTAGTAAGGTTCTCAACGGCAGCGCCAAACGCCAAGAGTCGTTCCAAGGAACTGTAATTTATTCGGTCGAAGGAGAGTCTAAATTCTCTTTTTTACTCCGCGATAATCCGTTCAGTTACTAGTATAAGAAATATGCGCGAGAAATCCGAATTATGCTCAGTCGACGAACTCAAATTACTGATTAGGCAGAACAAGGTTAATGTATTAGACAGTTCTTGGTATCTACCATCACAATGCGTGGATTGTTTAAGCGAATTTGAAAAAGGCCATATCCCTGGCGCACAGTTTTTTGATATTGATGTGATCAGCGACCAACAATCAAACTTGCCGCACATGCTACCTAAGGCCAAACAATTCTCCAGCCAAGTAAGCGCGCTAGGTATTTCAAATAATTCTCACATCGTCGTCTACGACAGTGCAGGGCTGTTTGCTGCAGCACGAGCTTGGTGGACATTTAAGGTGTTCGGCCACGACAACGTTCGTGTATTAGACGGTGGTTTACCAGCATGGGTAAAGGAGAACGGTGAGCTCGAACAACAAACCCGTTCGACTCAAACCACCAACTACACTGCTGAAATTAACTCCAACTTAATCGCCGACAAGGCTACCTTGATTAAAAACATATCAAGTAAACACTATGTGGTACTCGATGCTAGACCGACGGAACGTTTCTTAGGAACCGCACCTGAACCTCGCCCAGGTTTACCATCAGGGCATATGCCCGAATCGATCTCACTAAGTGCCGCTAGTCTTGTGAGCCAAGGTCGCTTGCAATCACGCAACGAATTGCAGCGTATGTTTAGCAAGATAAATATTAACCCATCGACGCCGCTTATCACCTCATGCGGGTCAGGAGTAACCGCTGCGATTATTACGCTGGCACTGGCTGAATCTGGCTTTGGACTTAACAAGCTATACGACGGCTCATGGGCTGAGTGGGCGTCGGCCGACGATACACTAATACTCAACAAATCGATTTAAATCACAACTTGAATGGCGCTTACAAAAGGTTTACTTGGTGCATTCAAAACTTAGCGCTTAGCGTGACTCCGTCATAGTCTAGGCAATCACGAATTCGCTTTTGCTGCACATCAGGCATGTCATTCACTTGCATATATGAATATTCCGTATGCTCACTGCTTAATCGAATGGCGGAAGAGGGCGCAAGGCGACAACGAAAAATAAATGCTTGAGAGTTATACGCCTTATGAAAATAAACTCCGCTCAAATACTGTACTTCAACATCACAACCAAGCTCTTCTTTGCACTCTCGAATAAGCGCTTCGTGAACAGTTTCCTGAGGGTCCAATGATCCACCTGGCAAACCCCAAGAAAAGCTTCCGTAATTCGCTTTAAGCATTAGCACTTGCCCTAAGTCATCGCTAATCACAGCATGACTACTCAATCTAAATAGGTCGTTATAAGCCATGCTTTACCATTGAGGAACCTCTAATCACTCAAACCTAAACAACGTATCGCCGCCTCGGGTATTAGATAATTATCAAGAACCCACTGCAAATTAGATTCTGTAAAGCCGAGAAACTCTCGTTGGAGAATCAATTCCCAAACGTTATTGGATATTTCTAAAATAAAATCATTTTCTGAGTTTAAGCTGATTTTCAATTGCTCGCTCTCAGCTTGACAAATAGTTGCCTCATAATTTTCTAAAGACAGTCGTAATTTCCTTCCAGCTCTACCGAGCGCCGACGCTTGTTCTTTAACAATCTCAAGCTCAATCGCGCTGTGGCGCGATGAGCTATTTCTTTGCAAACCAAATTTCTGCATTTACATCAACAGGTCACAAAATGGACAACAGAAAACCCCGCTGTCCATGTATACACGTCTAAAAACTATAACGGTACAACTTTGTTAGCGCATGGGCCTTTTTGACCTTCGCCTACTTCATATTCTACAGCTTGCCCATCGTCTAGGGTTGCATAGCCCCCACCACTTTGAATTTCAGAATGGTGAACGAAAAGATCTTTACCACCACCTTCAGGTGTAATAAAACCAAAACCTTTATCTGCATTAAACCACTTAACCGTACCTTTACTCATTTTCTTTACTCGTTTTATCGGTGAAAAAATTAGACAATATCCAAATTCACCAGTCTGGATATATAGAAATTTGGCCGAAATTCAGCCGTCAAACGCCAGTAGGGTAACATATCAGGCTCAATTATTGAGATTATTCAGTCTAACTCGCAACACCAAGCAAAATCGGCGAGCTTTTCCGTTGGAATAATGAGCAAATCACCATCGCTACTACTTACTTTCGAAAACTGCCATGTGCTCTTATTACGATAAAAAACGGTGTAATCAAATGTCGACATATAGTTCTCAACATCTTTATGAGTTTGGCCATGCCAATTCATACAATGAGCACTAAATTCGCCATAAATTACTGGTCTAGAAATTGACAATAAAGAACCTGCACCCTGAAGAGCTTTGAGGTCGTAACCATCAAGGTCAATTTTTATTAAGCTACATTCATTACTCAACACACCAGTCTCAATTAACTTATCGATTGTTGTCACCTGTAATGTAACTCTTTGAGCTGGGTGGTTTGTGTTATCTGCCAGTATATTAGCGGTTCCTGTTCCGCCTCCATCTTCAAGGTTTCCCTCGATCTGAATCTCTACTGTTTTTTCTTGCTCTGCGACACCATAGTTTATTGGAACAATTTTACCTGCGAGACCATTCATCGCAATATTCTCTTGTAGTCTCTCTTGATTACTTTTTATTGCCTCAATAGTAAAAACAAACGCACCTGACTGAGCAGTTGACTGATTTGCCATAAGTGCGAACGGTATACTAATCAAACCTATGTTCGCACCAATATCTAAAAAGTAGCCATTATCTTGATAACATTTAGTCAGAAATTTAACTGTTTCGCTTTCATAGCCACCAGTAAAGTAAGCAAAAAATTCATGCTGAGAATGTAAATCAAGAATTGCTTTGTAAGCCGTCGGCCGTTTAAGGTCTGTAGATTCGATCAAATGGTGGTTTTCAATCTTTAGCAAACTACGAAATTCCTTGGCAATCCGACACTTGCCTCGGAACTCAGGTAACCGGCGCCATAGCTTCGAATAAACTCGGTACACTCCAACGTTAATTTTCGATAGCACACCGCCTGGCTTAATTCCACTTCGGTCTTCTGGTCT
>CAZFVP010000120.1:0-1121 GCA_964522345.1 uncultured Gammaproteobacteria bacterium
CCGTCTCTTTCCATAACGCCAACAATTAGCGCACCGTCTTCTTGCGATAAAAATTGAGCAGCATGATAGCCAACGTTACCCAAGCCTTGAACGACGATTCGCTTCCCATCCAGCTTTCCCGATAAGCCTGCCCATTCAATATCTTTAGGGTGGCGGAATGCTTCCTTTAGAGCGTATTGAATACCTCGACCCGTCGCCTCCACTCGCCCTCGAATCCCGCCCTTACTCACTGGCTTGCCGGTAACACAACCCCAGCCATTCAAATCGGATGGATAAAGTCTTTTATACTCATCTGCCATCCAAGCCATCTCTCGTTCGCCTGTACCCATGTCTGGCGCAGGTACGTTTTGTGCTGGGCTAATCAACGATCGCTTGGCCAACTCTTGTGTAAAGCGACGTGTAATTCGTTCGAGCTCGTGCTCCTCCCACTCACTGGGGTCAATAACAAGCGCTCCTTTAGAACCGCCAAACGGTGCTTCCACTAAGGCACACTTATACGTCATTAGCGCGGCAAGTGCCTCTACCTCGTTTTGGTCTGCATGCGGAGAATAACGAATACCACCTTTTACTGGCTCGCGATGTTCTGAATGTACCGAACGATAGCCAGTAAAGGTAAATAACTTATTTCGAAGACGAACACCAAAGCGTACTGTATAAGTCGAGTTTGCAACTTTAATCTTATGTCTTAAGCCATCGGAAACGCCAACTAAGCTCGCAGCTTGGTCAAACATTTTCTCAACAGACGATAGAAAAGTTTCAGTTTTATTTGTCATCCCTCCTCCCCAGATAGATGATTAAATCAGTCAACATCGATAAATTACGAATTTCATGAGCCCTTCAAACCCAAATGTGGCGACATGAGCTGCTGGATGATTATCAATTTTCAATGAAACTTCCAGCGGCAAGCAGCGAGGTATCTATTTGCATATAAAAACCTATTTCATGGCAAGCCTCGGGGAATTTAACCCTCGCACGCGATTAAACTTTTACTCCCTACTCCGTCGTTATACAAGTCAAAAATACGCGGCAAGTCAAATTCCGCTTGCATATCTAAATACAATATTGATAACCGCAAAATATGCGTGTGGCGGCATATCGAAATCGCTTCCGGCGAGGTTGTA
>CAZFVP010000120.1:1221-6799 GCA_964522345.1 uncultured Gammaproteobacteria bacterium
TTGAAAACTCATATGTGATCTTTTCTCTCATCGAATCGCCCACGCTAGTAAAATGATAAAGCACACGGCGATAACTAAATAACGCAATAATTGAGGGTTAATTTCTAATAATGAGCGAGCACCACAATACGCCCCAAACGATTGACCAAGCATCATAACAAGGCCCAGTTTCCATAAGACCTTAGCATAAAACGCAAAAACCACTAATGCAGCCAAATTGGTTGCAAAATTAAGTGCTTTCGCGGCCATCGTCGAAAGAACAATGGGCTGACCTCGCAACGACACGCCTGCCCATACAAAAAACGATCCGGTACCGGGACCAAACATTCCGTCGTAAAACCCAATTCCTGGCACAACAGACAAACCATAAGTCGAATTGCCGACCTTTGGTTCTGACTCTACTAATGAACTCGACGGCACAAAAATAAAATACGCTGCAATCAATGTAATCACGATGGGAATTGTTAAGCGTAGAAGCTCTACGTCAAAATACTGCACCACAACCGCGCCAATAACAGAGCCCACAAAGGCTGAAGCCATAAGCCAAGCTATCTCTTCTAATTTGACTAATCGCTTACCAAGCAGTACTAGCGTAGCGGTGCCGGTGCCCGCAACCGCTTGCAATTTATTGGTTCCCAGTGCGTAAATCGGTGGCACTCCTGCTAGCATTAACGCAGGGATGGTAATTAGACCTCCGCCACCTACTAGGGTGTCGATATAACCTGCGATAAACGCGGTAAAGACTAGCAATGCAATGACTATTAGAGAAGGGGTAACACTTTCCATCGATGTTTATCCAGATCCAATGTTAATTATAAAATCAAGTGTTGAAATACTGTCGCTTAATGTAATAATCAACGCGACTCAAATGAGCTTATATCTACGAAACCAATTAAGAAGTCAATAAATAGATCATTTATGAATGATTTATTGCCTAAACATGGTCTGATATTAAATAGACTCAATCGTAGTTTGAACTTATTAACATAAAATAACACCTAAATTATAAATAGGGGATGCTCTTGTCTGAAAAACGACGCACTCCAAAGGGCGATAAAAATGAAAAAATATGCATTTATACTTGTCATTCTGATTTTAGTGGGGATTGGCTTAGGCGTTCAGTTTTTTACTCAAGATGACAAACTTGATCAAACGGTATTCTTAGAAACTACCGAATCAATTCGAAATCTCCAGTCCTTAGATAAAAGTCTATTATTATTGTTAAATCAATCTCGCTTCGATTCCGACTTCGATCATTTACAAATTTATGAAATTGATTATCAAATCAGCGAAGAGCTCGACAACCTCCGTTACGAAGCACTGTTTGAAGAAATTGAAAATAGCCCTGATTTAAATAAGGTTATAGAGCAGTTTAGAACTCAATTCGAATCACGTGAAGAACTTCTAGATACATATGAGGAAGGCAACGTATCGATAGCTGAAAGCTTGGTCACTGTGTCTGGCTTAAGCGCCAACTTACGTGCCAATGCTGCAATATCGTCACAAATTAAGCTAGCTGATTCAATCACCCAAAATGAAATACAACTATTCAGCTTGGCCCTTGGTCGCAAAATTAGCATCGACTTATCCGTAATTAAATCCGAAGAAGACCTCGCCGAATCACTCCAAGCTCAATTGGATGAATACCACGAGGCTATAAATACAATTTCCGAGAGTTTTCCTAGTACTCTAAAAGCATATAATGATCTTAATAACTTAGGCACTGGGGCTCTACTAGATACGATTGAAGAGCAATACGTTAGTTATCATAACCAAGCAATTGGACAATCAACCAACCTAACCTATGCACTGATTGCTTACGGTGTATTGTTGCTCGCGGCTCTATTGTTTTTTGGCCTTCAGCTACGTAGAAACTTTCTTTCTCTGGAACAACAAGTTATTGATAGAACAGAGGAAATAAGAACTACTTACGAAGACCTGCAAGAATCTCAAGAACAGCTTATACAGTCAGAAAAAATGGCTTCACTGGGTCAAATGGTAGCTGGCGTCGCGCATGAAATTAATACACCATTAGGTTATGTGACAAGCAATATCGAGACCTTAGAGTTAAATCTGGGTGATATCAACAGAGTAATGAAAGAACTTAGTCTCTTGATGTTATCAGTACAAAAACCAAAGCGCGATAACCGCGAAATTACTGCAAACCTAATGCAAACCTTAAAGAGCTACAAAACTCTTGAAGCACCTGAATTAGTCGATGAAAGCACGCAGCTTTTAAGCGATAGCTCGTACGGTCTCTCAGAAATTTCTAAGCTCGTTGTAAGTTTGAAAGACTTTGCTCGACTCGACAGGCAAAACTCAGAACAAATAGATTTACATAAATGCATTGAGAGTTCTCTCACTATTGCAAGCAACCATATCCGAGAAAACAATGTTAACGTGGTGCGAGATTTTTCCACCTTACCTAGAATCGCGTGCTTTCCGTCGAAACTAAATCAATTGTTTTTAAATATCATCACCAACGCTTGTCAGGCAATAGGCAGAGATGGTGGAGATTTAGTCGTTAAGACTCAAGCATTAGGCGAAAAAATTCGAATCGATTTTAGCGATCAAGGCGTCGGAATGGATGAAGAAACTAAGCAAAAAATGTTCGACCCATTTTTTACTTCGAAAGATATCGGTGTTGGAACAGGTCTAGGTATGTCAATAGCATACAAAATCGTTGAAGCGCATAAAGGTAGTATTGAAGTTGAGTCTGAGCTAGGCAAAGGCACAACCCTGTCGATAACTCTACCTATTCAATTGAGTAGTGGTGAAAGTAAGTAATGACTGATTCAAACCGAAAATATAGAGTGCTATTTGTTGACGACGAACCTCGTGTGACCAGTGCGCTCAAGGCAATATTTCGCCGCGAGTACGATGTGCATATTGCAAACAGCGGTGCTGATGCTCTTAAAGTGCTTGAAAAAGTTAAAGTGGATGTTCTTGTCAGTGATCAGCGCATGCCACACATGTTAGGCAATGAATTACTTGCCAGCGTGAGTAAGTTATACCCCCAAACAATGCGCATTCTGCTTACAGGTTTTATGGACAAAAAGGCCATCGTTAATTCGATCAACGATGGCGAAGTTTATCGCTTTATTAATAAACCTTGGCGTAACGATGAAATGCGTGAAGTCGTTGCAGAAGCAGCACTCGCGTCAGAAATACCCGTTATTCCAATGAATATTTCGGCTTCTGAAACAGAAGAACTCGCAGCTCCGGAAATAGCGGTAGCCGTTAAGTCTGATACTAAAGACAAACCTTCTGCTGATCAGGCATTATTAATGATGGAGCAGCAAAAAGATATTCGTCATCAAATACGAAAATTTTGCAGCGATCAAGAAATAATGATCTATGGCACACAAAATATCGAGCAAGCAGTGGCCGCTGCCACTACACGTGAGGGCATTGGCGTCGCTGTGATCGAACTGTCGGACGATACTAAGAGCGCTCTACATACGATTAACTTGTTAAAGCGCGCCCGTCCAGAACTTATAACGATTGCGCTCACCGAAGAGTATGACGCTCACACGGCAGTCGATTTAATTAACCAAGGTCAGGTATTTAAGTATTTGGCCAAGCCTTTGGATATCAAAGGTTTTCAAAATACGATCGAAAACGCATTTTTACGCCATCGGTTTTTAAAAAATAACACCAACGCTAGTAAACGGTTTAAGGTTGAACCAACTAAAGAAAAAATAGCGTCAAGCTTACAAGGTTTTTTTGCGAAACTTTTAAGCTCGTCTAGCTAACAAGCTAATTGGCATCTATCGCTAAAATTCATATTAAAATGACAAAGCTCCCTCCACGCCCCCTCCATTATGAAGTTGATGATCGCAGCCATTCTAGTGCTCAATGTATTTATTACGGACACCGCTTATGCTAAAAAACCTGTTTACTCAGGCGGAAAAGAGCGAGCAGCAATACGAGGTTACGATTCTGTCGCTTACTTCACCGAAAAGCGACCGGTTAAAGGTAGCGTCGATTTTTCACTGAACCATAACGGTGCAAAGTGGCTATTTTCCACTCAACAGAACTTAGAAACGTTTAAAGCTAATCCCGAAAAATACATGCCCCAATACGGTGGTTATTGTGCTTACGCTGTGTCAAATGGCTCTACGGCCTCGAGCAAACCCGAGTACTTCACTATTTACAACGACAAACTCTACTTAAATTACAATAAGACTGTGTATAGCAAATGGGTAAAAGGGAAAGATGGGTATATCGATGAGGCTAACCTTAAATGGCCAAAAATTAAAAAAAAGTAGTTTTTTATAAAAGCTAATATTGTTTGTGATCGTTAGGCATAAAGCTAAAAAACCTCTACAATAATTTAACTTTTTAAATATTCAGAACGTAGTTCTTCAATTCGGTCACGTGTTCTAGCCGCTTTTTCGAATTCTAAATTTTCAGCAAATTGATACATTTCTGCTTCTAAGTCTTTCATTACTTTAGCGAAGACCTTGGGATCGTCAATACGCGGCATCTTTTCATGTTGAGGTTTAATCTTTGCGAGCACTTGAGCCGCTTCACTGGTAGCGCCATCAATAATATCTCGCACAGCTTTCTCTACGCCTTTGGGTGTAATGCCGTGCTCGAGGTTATGCGCTTCTTGCTTTGCACGCCTACGCTCAGTTTCGTCGATTGCGACTCTCATCGCGTTGGTAACTTTATCGCCGTATAAAATGGCGCGACCGTTTAAGTTTCTAGCGGCACGGCCAATCGTTTGAATCAGGGATCGTGTCGACCTTAGAAAACCTTGCTTGTCGGCATCCAGAATCGCAACTAACGATACTTCAGGCATATCCAAACCTTCACGCAACAAGTTAATGCCCACTAATACATCAAACTCACCTGCTCTTAGATCTCGAATGATCTCGACGCGCTCAACAGTATCGATATCGGAGTGTAAATATCGAACCTTAACGCCTGCATCCGATAGATAGTCGGTAAGATCTTCTGACATGCGCTTAGTGAGAGTGGTTATCAATACACGCTCATCTTTAGCAACCCGAATATTAATTTCAGATAAAACATCATCAACCTGTGTCGCTACGGGGCGTACTTCAATCTGTGGGTCTACCAAACCGGTCGGCCGTACCACTTGGTCAATAGTATCGGGGTTTTGCTCGATCTCGTAGTCGCCAGGTGTCGCTGACACAAAAACGGTTTGTGGCATCAGCCCTTTAAATTCTTCAAATTTAAGAGGCCTATTGTCCATTGCTGAGGGCAAACGGAAACCATATTCCACCAATGTTTCTTTACGCGAACGATCGCCCTTATACATGGCTCCTAATTGAGGCACCATAACGTGGCTCTCATCTAAGATCATCAATGCATTTGGCGGCAAGTAGTTGATCAGCGTTGGCGGGGCCTCGCCCGCTTTGGCACCAGACAAATAACGTGAATAGTTCTCAATGCCATTGCAATACCCAAGCTCTTGCATCATTTCCAGGTCAAACAAAGTGCGCTGCTCCAAACGCTGAGCTTCGACTAACTTGTCATGCTCACGCAAATGCGCCAATCGTTCACGCAATTCTTCTCTAATATGCTCACAAGCTTCCAAAACACGCAC
>CAZFVP010000121.1:0-6787 GCA_964522345.1 uncultured Gammaproteobacteria bacterium
ATGTGTTATGGCGGTCACCAATTCGGTAATTGGGCCGGGCAACTTGGTGATGGCAGAGCGATTAACTTAGGTGAAATCACCAATAGTCAAGGTGATCACTGGGCTCTGCAACTAAAAGGAGCAGGTCCTACGCCCTACTCACGTACTGCAGACGGTTTAGCCGTTTTGCGATCGTCTATTCGTGAATTTATTTGCAGTGAAGCGATGCATCATCTTGGTGTACCTACTACTCGAGCACTTAGCTTGATCAACACTGGCGAACAGGTCATGCGCGATATTATGTATAACGGTAACGCGGCCTATGAACCTGGCACGATTGTATGCCGATTAAGCCCAAGTTTTGTGCGGTTTGGCAGCTTCCAAATTTTCGCTGCTCGTAGTGAGCATGCTGAACTAAAACAGCTCACCGATGCTACCATTACTCATCATTTCGCAAATTTGTTAGAGGAGCATGATGCCGGTTCTAAAGAGTTGTATCTTGCCTGGTTTAAAGAGGTTTGCCTGCGCACAGCAACAATGATTAGTCAGTGGATGCGCGTTGGTTTTGTGCACGGAGTCATGAATACAGATAATATGTCGATACTGGGGTTAACTATTGACTATGGTCCTTATGGTTGGCTTGATAACTTCGACCCTGAATGGACTCCTAATACTACCGACTCTCAAAACCGGCGCTACCGCTACGGTCAGCAAGCGAACGTGGCGTTATGGAACTGCTATCAATTAGCAAACAGTCTCTACCCGCTAATCGAAGAGACAGAACCCTTGGAGCAAATACTTAATACGTTTCAAACGAGTTACCAAGACCAATGGCTTGAAATGATGGCAAGTAAGCTGGGATTTTTAGAGGTACGCGACGATGATCAAAACCTCTTCGAGAGGCTTGAGACGTTACTCGCTGAAGTAGAAACCGAC
Organism: uncultured Gammaproteobacteria bacterium; assembly: GCA_964522345.1. GTDB lineage: Bacteria > Pseudomonadota > Gammaproteobacteria > Arenicellales > Arenicellaceae > Arenicella. The sequence continues at coordinate 916 of CAZFVP010000121.1, forward strand.
ATGACGATCTTTTATCGGCGTTTGGCGAATAATGACCTTAGCCTAAATAATTTTAGCGATGCATATTATCAAGATGAGCATAGCGATGACTACAATACGGCCATGACCGATTGGCTAAACGACTACTCTAAACGTAGAAAGCAAGATGCTCGTAGCGATGATGAGCGTATTAATGCAATGAATTCAGTAAACCCAATTTATGTGTTTCGAAATTATTTAGCTCAACAAGCGATTGATAAGGCCGAAGCAGGTGATTATTCAATGGTCGATGAGTTACTCGATGTATTGCGTAAACCGTATACCGAACAAGAAGGTAAAGACGATTTTGCACAAAAGCGTCCAGATTGGGCGAGAACTAAAGTGGGCTGTTCTATGTTGTCGTGTTCTTCGTAAAGTTCTTGAACTAATGCGATTCTAGCGCTACGTATGTTGTCGATTTTAGAGTACAAAACCTATAACTCTTTCAAGTGTGTAATCGCAACTTCTTGAGCTTGCGAAGCGTTGGTCTCTATCGTTGGCACAACACCGACACCTTCCCAGTTTAATTTAGTGATTGGGTTGTAAACTCGTACAACCGGAATGCGAATATCAATGTCATCGTTGACGCGCATCATGTCAACTAGGTGTCCACCACCGCCGGTAGTTTCACCTACAATGCACGCCCTACCAAGGTGTTTTAACGTATAGCTAAATGCTTCCGCCGCACTGTAGGTTTTTTGGCTGGTAAGAATACAAAGGTTGCCAGTATATCTGTTGGCTGGTTCTGTACTCGCAACATCAAGGATGCTTTTGGAATCTCTATCTATAATGCTCCAGAGTATGGTTCCTTGATCAACAAAGTATGAACTTAAAAACGCGACCAAATTTGGGTCGCCACCAATATTTTCACGCAGATCGATAATAAGCGCCTTGGTGTTTGTCAACTCATTCATCGCATTGATTAAGGCGTGTTTGGTTTGCTCATCACCCATAAAGCGATTGAAACCCAAATAGCCAATATCTTGCTTATCATCATCCGCGATAATGTTAAAACGAACTTCGCGATCAATATCACTAATAGGCCTAACAACAGATGTTCTATCGTTTGTCTCTGTCGCTAGATGTAAACTTAAGTGCCCGTCTTGGCTCACCCCCCGTAAATCAATTTGCAGCTTCTCGATGAGTGCTTTGCGTGAGATAGAATCGTTATAAATACCGTTTGAAAGTTGTTTGCTAACAAAGGTCCGCATTTTTGCGGCAACATTCGGGTATACGTAATTCTGGTCTAATACACTCAAAACCTGGTTGACCGTAGTATGTGCTTGTCGATGATCCCACTCTTTTTGATCCACTTGAGCAGCAAACGACATACCTGCCCCTTGGCTAATAAGCACGGCGAAAATACAAATAAGATATGATTTTTTCATCTATTCAAGCTGGGGGCACGTTTTTTGAATGCAAGCCAGGCTAAGTAAAGACCTGCTAGTGCACCGAGTTCTAGAATCATAAACTCTCGGTATCAGTCTTACCTTTAGACTAAGAGTGAGTCAGCCGTTCAGACTTAAAGTTTTGTGATTGCTAACGTAGAAAGTAACTTATCAGCGTATACTGACGGCATTACTACTATTGCTTGCGTAAAATTATTATGAGCACTGAAAAAATTATCATCACCTTATTCGCCAAAGATCGACCAGGTATTGTTCGCGCACTATCTGATACCGTATTGGCTAACAAAGGTAACTGGCTTGAAAGCAGCTTGTCGCGCTTATGTGGTCAGTTTACGGGCATTGTTCATATTGCTATCGAGAGTGGCCAAAAGACGGCATTGATAAACGATTTCGAGGCGATGAGCCAAGATGGCATTAACGTCACTGTACAAAATGCCGAAGGTATTAAAACTGACGATATTGAAGTTAACGGTTTACAAATTTTAGTAGAAGCGAATGATCGGCCAGGCATTATCAATGAAATTGCCGATGCTTTAGCTACCCAAAACGTCAACGTAGATAATATTGACACTGAAGTAGAAAGTGCCTCAATGGCTGGCTACCCTATTTTTCGAGCTCATCTATTTCTGGCAATGCCTGATGATTTAAATGAGAGCGACCTAGAAGAAATTCTTGAAAGTGTGTCTGATGACGTAATGGTTTCTGTGCTTGAAGACTGAAGACTTCGTCACTCAGTGCAGACTAAGGTACTTTATTCGCGTGCGAGAATTCGACTGTATTAACAAACTTCTATTGTTCACCAATGACATTTTTCGAAGCAGCGTTTAGCCGTTATGTTGTAATCAATGCCTTTAAAGTAGCGTTGATCGTCGGCAGTATATTGGCAATTATTAATCATGGAAGCGCGATTGCTAGTGGAGACCTATCCTCTGGCGCCATCGTAAAGATTTTACTGACGTACTTAGTGCCCTACTGCGTTTCAACGTATTCGGCAGTGAAAGCAATTCAAAAAAGCGATTAGTTAACTGTGTTAGAAATGATCTAAAGGGTCAATATCTAAACTCCACCTTACAGAACTCGCTAGCTTTTTAGCTTCTTTGTTATTAGCAATATCGTGTAACCAAAGTGCTAGAGTATGGTTTAATGCCGAACGCTGATTGCTACATAAAAGAAGTTGAGCGCGAAATTTACCCGCTCGACGCTCCATTGGCGCGGGCACGGCGTCCATTAGACGAACACCTTCTGCTGGCTTCATAGCATGTCGAGCCTTGCGCAAAAACTGTAACGCTTGCGCTTGATGAGGCGATTCAGCTCTAAGTAGTGCGAAGAAGCCAAACGGCGGAAACTGAGCGATCTTGCGTTCCTCGATCAATGAGTTTGAAAAGCCGATAAAGTCGTGATTAATCACTTTGTTAAAGAATGGGTGATCTGGGAAGGCCGTTTGAATAAAAACCCTGCCAACATCGTCTCGCCGACCAGCTCGCCCAGAAACTTGTAGAATCTGTTGAAATAACGCTTCACTGGCGCGAAAATCGGTGCTGTACAAACCTTGATCTGCTTCTAAAATGCCAACCATGCCAACATTCGGAAAGTCGTGACCTTTAGTAATTAGCTGAGTGCCAACCAAAATATCAGCTTCACCTGAGCGTGCTTGCTCTAATACCTCGGCTAACTGGCCCTTTCGGCTCGTGCTGTCTCGATCAATACGCAGCAAAGAAGCGCCAGGGAAGCGCAATGCAATAGCATCTTCAACACGCTGAGTGCCTTCTCCTAGTTCTATCATCTCCTTCGATTGGCATGCGCCACACTGAGTCTGTAGCTGACCTTCATAGCCACAATGATGGCAGCGCATTCGATTGACTCGTCGATGTAAGGTTAAGTGAGAATCGCAACGGTGGCACTTTGCGGTTTGTTTACAACTTTTGCAATAGAGCACCGGTGCATAGCCGCGCCGGTTTAAAAACAACATCACTTGTTTGTCTTTAGCCAACGTCGCTTTTATTGCCTCGAGCATCGAGGGGCTCAAACCATCGTTAGTCGGCTGCATATTCAAATCAATTAGCTCAATCTTAGGCAAGGCCACATTTGTTGCACGCTCGCTTAATTGCAGCAGTGAATAACGCCCTGACTTGGCATTTACGTATGTCTCAAGAGAGGGTGTAGCTGACCCAAGCACAATTGGGATGTTTTGCTGCTTTGCTCGATAAATCGCAACATCGCGCGCCTGATAGCGAACTCCGTCTTGCTGTTTAAACGAGCCATCGTGCTCTTCGTCAATAATTATCAAACCTAAGTTGGCGAACGAGCTGAATACTGATGAACGGGTGCCTATGACAATTTTGGCATTACCTTGTTTAGCATGCCACCAGGCGCTATGTCGTTGCGACTCGTTTAGGCTCGAATGCATCACAACAAGCGGATCAGCGAAGCGTTGCTCAACCCTTTTAATTAGTTGCGGTGTTAAGCCAATCTCAGGCACCATTAGTAATACTTGCTGCCCTTTTAACAATACTCTACTCATGGCAGAAAAATACACTTCAGTTTTACCGCTCCCGGTAACGCCGTGCAGTAGAGTCGAGGAAAATTTATTTTGCTCAATGCTTCCAATAAGAGTGTCTACTGCGCCCCGTTGCTGACCGGTTAACGTAATCGTGTTTTGCACCTCTAGGTGACGCTCTGGCAAACGCGGCTCAGCGTCAGTTTCTTCTACCCAACGCTTCTCAACTAGCGTGTTCATTGCCTGACGCCAACTCGATGCCGTTTCTTTGAAGTCTTCCGCAGTAAGTAGGCTGCTCTTCATGAATCGCTTAATTATCGCTAACTGCAAAGGTGCACGATTCAACTCATCAATTGAGTTGCTACGGCCACGCTCAGTTAACGCCCAAGTCTTTTTGGTAACTGGAGTGAGAGCGCTTCCTTGACGCAATGCAACGGGTAAGGCCGCGTCCAACACTTCTCCAATGGGTGCAAGGTAATAGCGTGAAAGCCATAAAAGTGAGGCCCATAATGCCTCATCAAAAATACTAGATGAGTCTAGTATTTCGATTGCCGTCTTGAGTTTGTTTTCAGGGTACTCACTGTCGCTTTTAACTGCTTGAATTACGCCTATTAAGGTTCGTGAGCCAAAGGGCACTTTCACGCGTGCGCCAACACACGGTTGTATTTGATTCTCTAGATCTGTTATCGGAATCAAAAAATCAAAGCTTTGCCGTAAAGGCACCGGTACGGCAACGCTTATTATGTGCTCTTTTTTTGACTCAAACATCGATAAAGTCATAGTTTATGCGGGTTTCATGTATTCGTTGGATTTGCTTAGAAAGTTACTCACATAGCCTGTGGATAACTTTGTTGATAAAACTAAATAATACGCTGTAACAGTTGATGTTTATTGGCTTAGGAAAGATTGCCTATTTTTTATACATTTTATTTTTACTAATAAAATCAATGGTTTAAGAGAGGCAAAATGTTTCGAAAATGTTACACGAAAAATAAATTTTACAAAACTATTGACTTAAAATATTTGTGTATAACTATTTTTCGTGACTCAAAATTGAAAAACTAGAGTTTCTATTTTTATCAACAAGTTAGCGATAATTATTGAAAACATGACTCAAGAATTATAATACTTAATTTCAACGTCATGACCACCAAGTTATCTGGAGTATAAAGTAAATCTCATTCCTAGCGAGCTTCATTATCGTTAATCGATTCTAATAACAAACACGAGTCGCAGCAGTAAAGTATAGCGGCTATTTAAGCGTTCAATTTTACGTTACACTTTAGCTCAAATTTAGCCCAATCAATCGAATTAAAAAACTCTCCAAAATGAGTACATACTACACGGCAAAAACGGCTGATAAATACGAACTTTATCAGCGCGCAGTACAGTCAGCCGATCAAGACGTTAGCTTTCTATTTGATACCTATAAATCCTTACGTGGTAAAGAACCTAAGCACCTTCGCGAGGACTTTTGTGGCACTTGTTTGATGTCCGGCCATTGGGCTACATTAGGTGATGAGTTTACTGCCGAGTCTTATGACATTGACTCTGAGCCACTTAACTGGGGTTTAAAGAATAACCTTGAACCCTTAGGCGAGGCTGGTGAACGCGTCACACAATATGAAGAAGATGCACGAAATCCGAGCCGGCGCGCACCGGATGTTAGATGCGCGCAAAATTTTTCATACTGGATATTCAAAAAGCGCTCAGAAATGCTCGATTACTTTAGGCGTATCTATGCTGATTTAGCGCCTGAGGGTATTTTTGTTTGCGATTTGCATGGAGGCCCAGAAAGCATTCAAGAACTTGAAGAAGAAACTGAAATGGATGACAAAAGTTTTACCTATGTTTGGGATCAGGATGCTATTAACCCAATCACTGGGGAGGCACGTTTACACATCCACTTTCGCTTTCCCGATGGTACTGAAATGACCGATGCGTTTAC
>CAZFVP010000122.1:0-6760 GCA_964522345.1 uncultured Gammaproteobacteria bacterium
TTTGTGAGCCATGACAACCACAGTTGCCACAAAGCTCTTGGCAACCGACCAAGAAGTAAACAATGATTCTCGTGTACCGCCATTAAGGTATTGCTCATGGCGCACCACGCCATTTTTCAGAACTAGCAGCCCGGTAGTACCGGACTCTTCTAAAAACTGGTCTAAATTTTTACGAGCTCCGTTAAAATTAAAATCCAGCATTAGTGGCTCTAACTGCTCTACAAAGTCAGAAACTTGATCTCCTTTAGCAACAACTTTATTTGGCACAATATCGTTCATAGAACGAAAACTTTTAGCGATTTGGCTAGGATCCTCAAGAACTGACATACGTGCCGGAGAATAGTCAGACCACGGCCGATAGTACCAAGAGGCAACTGCGACTCCAGCCGCGACAATTAGCACCAAAACGATTTTCAATATTTTCATTTTCGTTATTTACCTCACCCGATTTTTTATAGTGCGCAAGATTAACACATACGCACTGTTGGCTTTTTTCACGCTAATGTTTGCTAGAACCATCTATACCTATCGCGACAAATACCTAACTCATAATGGGTTTCCAATACATAATAAATAACAACTTAGGATAGACTAGGCTCTGTTGATAATTTATGTTTCAACAACCTCTAAATAAAGCCAAGCGATTCTGCGAGTGATCATGACTTCCAAACTATTTACACCCTTAACCTTGCCAAATCAAGTAGTAATATCTAACCGACTTTGCAAAGCCGCTATGGAAGAAAACCTAAGCGACCAAGGCCAATTGCCAGGTCAGCGACTTTATACTCTCTACAAGGCGTGGTCCGATGGCGGCGCCGGACTTTTGTTAACCGGCAATGTAATGATTAGCCCCGACGCGCTTACTGGGCCGGGAGGCGTTGTTTTAGAAAACGCAGATCACCTCGACTCATTTCGCAAATGGGCTGCCGCAGGTACATCAAATGGCAACCAGTTCTGGATGCAAATAAACCATCCCGGCCGCCAAGTGTATGAAGCCATGGGAGAACAAGCTTTGTCCCCATCTGGTATCGCGTTGAATATTCCGGGCTTTTCAAAGATGTTTGCCCAACCCAGAACTATGAGCGAAACTGACATAGCCAACATCATTGAACGCTTCGCAAACACAGCGGCTCTTGCCGAACAAGCTGGGTTCACCGGTGTGCAAATTCACGCAGCACATGGTTACTTATTGAGCCAATTCTTGTCGCCATTAGTAAACCAAAGAGACGATCAATGGGGCGGCAGCGTAGAAAATCGAGCTCGTATTGTGTTCGAAGTTGTTAAAGCTGTACGTGAGCGGGTAAGTTCGAAATTCTGCGTTTCAATCAAAATTAATTCGGCCGATTTTCAAAAAGGTGGCTTTGGCTCCGACGACGCGAAATGGGTGGTTACTCAATTAAATGATTATCAACTTGATTTAATCGAGCTGTCTGGAGGCAGTTATGAAAGCCCGGCAATGTCGGGCAGCGCGGCCGAAGCAAGCAGCGGCAACAACACGACTCAGCGTGAAGCTTATTTTGTCGACTTTGCTAGAGATATCGCTCAAGTTGCAACGACCCCGATTATGGTTACTGGTGGAATCACTAAGCGATCCGTCGCTGAAGATGCCTTGAATGAGCGAGCAGGCATTTCAATTGACATGCTCGGAATTGCTCGCGCACTTGCCTATGAACCGTCATTGCCTACAAAATGGCAGCATGAGCAATCTCTAGAGGTAGCACTGCCTATTGTCGATTGGAAAAACAAAACGCTCGGTGCGCTAGCGAGCATGGCAATTACCAAAGCTCAACTAACCCGGATGGCTAAAGGAAAACTTCCCAAGCCTAATATGTTTCCATTTCTGGCTTTACTTATAGGGCAGATAAAAACGAAACTGCGCACCCGGGAATATCGAGCATGGCGTGAACGTGGTTAGCAAATAACAGTTTCGACATGCTTGAGGCATTAAAATACTGCGCCTTAAAACACGGGTGATCTTTACATCATAGATTGTAGATAATTTTGTTCGCCGACTTTGCCAAATAATTCTATTTGGGTTTCTAACCAGTCGTAGTGCTCTTCTTCACTTTCAAGAATCTTAGATAATAAATCGCGAGTCACGTAGTCGCCTACTTTTTCGCAGTGAGCCACGCCGTCGCTATACATTGGAATGGCTTCTTCTTCTAAACGCAGGTCACATTGCAACATTTCCAATACATTCTCGCCGATATACAGCTTACCGAGGTCTTGTAAATTTGGAAGACCTTCTAACATCAAGATACGTTCTATTAACATATCGGCATGCTTCATCTCGTCGATAGATTCTTCATACTCTTTTTCATTTAGTTTTTCTAAACCCCAATTTTTATACATTCTCGCGTGTAGAAAGTACTGGTTAATTGCGGTTAGCTCGGCTCTTAGTGCCGTATTCAACACTTCGATAACGCCTTCTCTTGCTTTCATTTTTTTATTTGCCTTAGACTAATATTCGGATGCAATTAGTATAACAAAATAAATTCTCTAAAATCCACAGAAAATTCACTAAGTCTTTGTTTTTAAAACACTTTGTTAATGATAATAATTGTCATTTAGTTTCGCATTGGCTGTTCATTATTAACTCACGCGTCGCCAAACCAAACATTGATTGTTTGCCGGCATGATGTGGTCTTTTAATAACTCAAAGCCTTGGTCAACTGCCAAGCCACTTACAAATTCAAAATCTCTAATTGCGCTGCCAACGCCGCGAGACCGCAAGGTGTTATCAAAACTACCATTACTGGCGCTAGTAAATTCGCCATCATACTTGAACGGGCCATAGACAATAAGATAGCTATTTACTTGAGTCACCGCCTCTAAGCCAGCGAAGAATTGTTCTACGTCTGACTCACTCATGATATGAAACGTATTCGCCGTGTACACAGCTTGATATCGAGTACCGCTTTTGTTCCATATCGCTTGATTAACATTAAGCTCGAATGGATAAGCTACATTGTTCAACCCAGAGTGCGATTCCTTCGCGTTATCAAGTGCCGCGTTGATGCCCTCAAGATACTCTAATTGATCGCTCGTTTGCCATAGTAAGTGACCCATGGCATGCGAGAAATAAATAGCGTGTTGTGCAGTACCGCTGCCAACCTCAAGCACCGTATTCACGCCATCGAGATAAGGGCGAATCGTATCAAGAATAATATCTTTATTGCGCTCGCAGGCTTCAGAAAATGGAATATTGATTGTCATACTTCTTTTGTCATGGTTATCTAAGTTACAAGCATCGCTAAGGAGCCTATGTGGCTAAGCCTTTATTATAAACCTTTAGTGCAAAATTTAGCTCAATCGATCAACACAAACTCTTTTAAAGTTTCTATCCGAGCTCCAAATCAAAGTATTTACTTATGATATTAATCGCGGCTTCAGCGTTTGGTTCAGCAAAGCAATCGTCTTCTTCGGCACAAAGCATTATGATTTCGACATGCTCTCCGTTTGGCAACGTGCATAAAACTGATTCAGATAACTGGCTGGCAATGATTTTCATTCTGACTCCCTGTCATAAGCTTATTCATCATTTATACGGTTCCGAGTCTATTTTTCCCAACGAAGAAGTGCGTCATCCATTTGGGTGATATTTACAGATATTATGCAACTATCTCTATCTCAATTTGATATAAGTAGAATGAGGCAACCTAGCAAGCCTACTAATGGGAGCTAACTATGAGTAAATCTTTTTCATCCGAAAGCAACTGTCTTTGCAAAGCAGTCAGTTTTAAAACGAAAACTGTCTCACACGAAGTTGGCGTATGTTATTAATAGAGGCATTTTTAAAATTTAGCAGTTGTGGAATACTGATCGCTTTAGCATTACTAATTATCCGAGACGGTCGGCATATCCGTGCCCTACAGTTTGCACTACCTCTTATTGCATCTCTGATATGTCTTTTCTTATCGACTGGGCACACCGACATTACGATAACGGGAACAATGGCAATTCCATTGCGGTTATTCGACATGCTGAGTTTTATTTTCGTCTGGTGGTTTGGCTTAGCTTTATTTGACGATGAATTTAAACTGGGTTGGCTAGAGTCGGCGGGAGCTATGCTTTATATCTCGGCCCACCTTCCTAGTCGACTACACTACTTAGGCTTTGACAATTGGTGGTCACCGTCGCTGGGAATACTTGTATCGGCGATAGTCTTAAGCATGATGGCGCACTTAAGTTACGTCGCTCTCTCAGGGCATCGCGAAGATTTAGTCGAGAGCCGTAGAAAAATGAGAAAGTACTTTGCCGTTGCAATCGTTCTGATGATCGTAGCGTCCATACTGGTAGAGCGTCTCGCGGGTAAGCTCGATATTAACCCACTTGTATCAATCTATATCGTCTATTTATTTACGCTGCCCTTAAGCTTGTGGGCAATAATTTGGCTAGGTAAATTGGTTCCAGAACGTCTAGCGTTCCCTCCTAAAACCACAGCACCGAGCATAAACTCTATAGATCCGAGAGACGAGCAATCGCACCAACGTTTGGTTTCAATAATGGAAGATGAGCTCGCCTATGCCGAACACGGGCTTACAATTGGAAAGTTGTCTCAAAGAGTCGGAATACCACCACATCAGTTACGCAGTTTGATTAACCAGTCGATGGGCTACCGAAATTACACCGCGTTCTTAAATCACTACCGAATCAAAGCAGTAAAAGACTCGCTTAGTGACACACAAAAAAGTCGCACCCCGGTATTAACATTAGCAATAGAAGCCGGGTTTTCGTCACTTGCACCATTTAATCGGGCATTTAAAGACAGCGAAGGTATCACGCCGACCGACTATCGCACTCAACAATTAAACAAATCGTCCAATAATTAAAGTGAATTGATAGTCATTTCTAAAAATCACTGCTCGTTTTTAAAAGTGACCGCAATTTTTTAACTTAGAGCAGACCTAAGCCATTGAAATTTCTACATTAGCTCCATCACTTAAAGCAACACAATAAGGCGGGCAACATCATGGAATTTATCCTAGATATTCTCAATTTTCTAAACGGCGCACTGACCAGTTTCATTTATAACCTACCCGAAGGCATGCGGGTAGAGGGTATGCGGTATCTCATCGGTGCCGGCGGTACATTCTTATTAATATGGGTGATTTTGGGCGGTGTTCTAGCAGGCCGAAGAATTCGCAAACCACTACCGACTAAAATGCGCCACAAGCAAATGCTTCGAGAAATTCGAACGTCAGGGTTAACGATTATTGTTTTCGTGTTTGCTTATAGCATTACAAATTACGCTTTAGAATCGATATTTGATGGCCCAGTATTTAAGATCTATGACGATGTAGCGACCTACGGTTGGGCGTATTTGGTGTTCTCGGTAGCACTATGGACCTTTGGTTTAGACACGTATTTCTACTGGACTCACCGTTTTATGCATCACCCTAAGTTCTATAAATTCTTTCATATAACACACCATAAATCGCACAATCCTACGCCTTTCACGGCGTATTCATTTGCACCTTCTGAAGCGGTATTAGTGTATCTTTTCGTGCCTATTTTCTTCACTATTGTCCCAATGCACGATGTAGCATTTGTTAGTGCAATGCTCATTCAAATTGTTCGCAATGGTGTCGCTCATTGTGGTTACGAGCTCTTTCCTAGGGGTTGGGTACAACACCCTATTCTCGGTATTTTCACTACTGTTACACATCATGATTTACACCATGAAAAAGGTAATGGCAACTATGCTTTTTACTTCACCTTTTGGGACCGAGTTATGGACACCGAACACGCCGACTACGCTGAGCGTTTTAACAAAGTAACGGATAAACCAATTATCATAAATGGAATAAAGGCAGCCTGACAACGCAGTTTTTCTACTACTCCTACTTTCAGCTGCGTCTTTTGGGGGTCTCTATTCGGTAAGATAGAGGCCCCTTTTTTAGCACTACTACTTTTTATATGTAGAAGTCAGCATTTGACCTGATAGCATCAAAGAAATTAAACCCAATAAAATCCGACAATGACGGTCAAATACAATATCTTTTTTATTGTGCTGATTTGAATCAGGTAGTTACCTCTGAGATACTCAAAGCGGTCATAGGAGTGCTAGGTTTACTCATATGAAGCGAATAACTAATACGATTCCAAACTTAGAAAGATGCTAATACCAAACATATTTAAAGAAACAGACTTGGATGTTCTGCAGGAATTGATAAGGTCACACCCCCTAGGCACTTGGATAACATCTAAAGATGATGTACTAGACGTCAACCATATTCCTTTTGTGTTGGATACCTCGCAGGGCGATTATGGCGTGCTGAGAGGCCACGTAAATAAAGCTAACCCAGTTTGGAAATCATTACCAACCGCTAAAGAATCAATCGTAACGTTCCAAGGTGCAGAATCATATATATCCCCTTCTTGGTATCCCAGTAAGCAGGAGCATGGAAAAGTAGTGCCTACTTGGAATTATATTGTGCTCCACGCACATGGTATTCCACAGGCAATAACTGATAGAGATTGGCTTTATCGCCAGCTAAACTCACTCACTAACCAACATGAATCGAAGCGAGACCAACCGTGGAAGGTTTCAGATGCGCCTAGTGACTTCACAGACAGAATGGTTAAAGGAATCGTTGGTATAGAAATACCGATTAGCAACTTATTAGGTATGTGGAAAACAAGTCAAAATAAACATCAGAATGATAAAGAGGGTGTTATTAAGGGGCTTGGTTCTAACGAGATGGGGTCATATGTTTCAAAACATACTGCTTGAAAACTGATTGGCCGTTAAGGGCAA
>CAZFVP010000123.1:0-6742 GCA_964522345.1 uncultured Gammaproteobacteria bacterium
TAGTTAATAATATCGCTCGATTCGTACATCCACTCAACACTTCCATCGGCTTGCTCAATACGCAAGCAAGGCACTTGAGTTTTACCTCCGCCTTGCATTAATGCTTGGGCGTGGGTTCCCTCAGAGGTATTTCTAAGCTCTAAGTCACGGTCTTTACCGCGCAAGAACATCAATACCTTCTGGCAGAAGAAACAGTATTTACTGTAATAGAGCGCTAAGGTCGGTTCCATTATTCAGATGCTTTCTTAGTAGTCGGTTGAGTTACTACTTCGATTAGCTCTACTTCAAAAACCAACGTTTGGTTGGGGCCAATAGTCGCAGGCCCTTGTTGACCGTAGGCGATATTTGAAGGAATAGTGAAACGATATTGTGCGCCTTCTTTCATCAATTGCAAACCTTCACCGAAACCCGGGATCACGCCTGATACGCCAAAATCAGCAGGTGCGCCACGATCATACGAACTATCAAATTGAGTACCGTCAATCAACGTGCCTTTGTAGTGCACTTTAATTGTGTCAGTCGTCGTCGGCTGACGACCTTTACCTTCACGAAGTACTTCGTACTGCAAGCCGCTAGCGGTTGTTTTTACACCTGATTTTTCAGCATTTTTAGCTAAGAAAGCATCGCCTGCGGCTTTATTTTTATCGAGTAACTCTTGGTATTTGGCTTGTTGCTTTTCTTGATACGTAACCTGAGCGCCCTGCATCTCGTCGGGGCTTAAGCGCGGCTCTTTACCTGAAAATATATCTTTGAACGCAGCAAACATTGCTTCTGCATCAAGGTCTTTATCCAAGTTTTGACGTTTCATATCAGATGCAATTTGCGCACCGAATGTATAGCCAAGCTTTGCCGCATCACTGGATAGATCCACGTCGGATGTATCAGCCGCTTGTACAACATTTTCAGGGGTAGAAACAGTTGCAAAGTAGGTGCCAGTTGCGGCTACAGCAATGCCTGCTGCTAATAAAATACTTTTGGTTAAACTCATTATTTTCATTCTCCTTTCTCATAAATGAGAAGTTTGGGGTGATTTTACTATCTAATATTTATTCGCCTGCAACATCATCGGCGCTAAATATTTGTTTTTCTTCAATTTCCAGACTAAACCGCTCAATAAAACCTTCCAACGGCATAACAGTTTGGGCTTTGCTACCAAAGCGGCGCACCGCTACGGTGCCTTCTTCGGCCTCTCGTTTACCAATACATAAGATCGCGGGAATCTTTTGCAAGCTATGCTCACGCACTTTGTAACCAATTTTTTCATTGCGTAAATCAATCTCGGCCCGCATACCTGCGTTTCGAAGCGCAGAAACAACTTCTTGTGCATAGTCATTCGCATCAGTAACAATGGTGGCTACCATTATTTGCTGAGGCGCTAACCATGCAGGTAAAGCGCCAGCATGCTGCTCAATCAAAATACCTAAAAAGCGTTCTATCGAACCTAAAATGGCACGATGTACCATTACAGGAACTTGTTTACTACCATCTTCAGCAATGTATTCGGCTCCCAAACGACCTGGCATAGAGAAATCTACTTGAACCGTACCGCATTGCCATACTCGGCCAATACAATCTTTCAGAGAAAATTCTATTTTAGGCCCATAGAACGCGCCTTCACCGGGTTGTAACTCCCAATTCAATTGGTTTTCATCCAACGCCTGCTCCAAAGCAAGCTCAGCACGATCCCAATCTTCATCACTGCCAACCCGTTGTTCAGGGCGAGTAGATAGCTTATAAATCACTTCATCAAAACCAAAGTCTGCGTACACAGCATGAAGGAAATCGATAAATTCTTTTACTTCGCTTTGAATTTGATCTTCTGTGCAGAAAATATGCGCATCATCTTGTACAAAGCTTCGTACACGCATAATACCGTGAAGTGAGCCCGACATTTCATTACGATGACATGAACCAAATTCGGCCAAACGCAAAGGAAGGTCACGGTAACTTTTTAAACCTTGGTTGAATACTTGCACATGACACGGGCAATTCATCGGTTTAATCGCATATTCTCGCTCATCATTAGTGAGAGTAAACATGTCGTCGCTAAATTTATCGGCATGGCCAGATTTCTCCCATAAAGAAATATCAACAATTTGAGGTGTTTTAATTTCTTTATAGCCACGTTGATATTGCTTCTCGGTCATATAGGTTTGCACGGCTTGATATACCGCCCAACCCTTCGGGTGCCAAAAAACACTGCCTGGTGCTTCATCTTGAATATGAAACAAATCCAGAGCTTTACCTAACTTACGATGGTCGCGCTTTTCCGCTTCTTCCATACGCTTTAGATAGGCTTTAAGTTGTTTCTTATCGGACCACGCAGTTCCATATATTCGCTGCAATTGAGCATTATTTGAATCACCACGCCAATACGCGCCAGCTAACTTAGTCAGCTTGAAACCATCACGTAAAATGCCGGTTGAGGGTAGGTGTGGACCACGACATAAGTCTAAAAAATCACCCTGGCGATAAGCTGTGATAGTTTCACCTTCAGGTAAATCAGAAATGATCTCGGCTTTATATGTCTCTCCAATGCCATTGAAATAATCGATCGCTTCGTTTCTGTCCCATACCTCGCGCTCGATAGTTTCATTTCGCTTAACGATTTCTTTCATACGCGCTTCAATTGCAACCAAATCTTCAGGCGTAAAGGCTTCTTCGCGGGCAAAATCGTAATAAAAGCCGTTTTCAATCGACGGGCCGATAGTAACTTGGGTTTCAGGGTAAAGTTCTTTCACTGCTTCGGCCATTACATGCGCGGCATCGTGACGCAGCACTTCAAGGCCTTCATCTGTGTCGCGGGTAATGATCGCGATACTTGAGTCCTCGGTAATTTCTCTGCTTAAATCCCATTGTTCGCCATTAACCTCGATAGCCACTGCGTTGCGACGTAAGCCGCTGCTAATGCCATCGGCGATTGCGAGACCGGTGACCGCAGCATCAAACTGCTTGACCGCACCATCTGGGAAAGTAATATTGATCGACATGTTCCTGAATTCACTGTTTATTTTTTGTTAAACTTGCATACACAATTATTTAGTTACACTTACATAGTTCAAAACGACCATAGTTCAAAACGACCGATTGTTTAAGCGTTGATTAGCGACACTATAACCTTAAGCGCTGGTAAATATTAACTGCACATACATAAGCTCGCTATTGTAGCCCTAAAACCGCAAGCACTGAACAGCTAATTCAGCACTAGCCACAACCTTTTTTAGCCCAATATTCATGCCTCAAATTACAATTACCACGCCTGATGACTGGCATCTGCATTTTCGCGACGGCGAGCTACTTAACGAAACCGTGCCAGCCACTGCTCGATGCTTTCAACGCGCCATCGTAATGCCCAACTTAGTACCACCGATTCGTAATAAGTCTGAGGCTATGGCGTATAAAGACCGTATTGTCGCTGCTACCCCATCGGATAGTAACTTTGAGCCGTTGATGGTGCTATACCTCACCAACGAGACAACCGCAGTCGATATAATCGAAGCCTGCAGCGAAGAAATACCCGCTGCCAAATTGTACCCTGCCGGTGCCACAACTAACTCTGACGCAGCGGTAAGTGGCATCGAATCACTCTATCCGATATTTGAAGCCATGAGTGAGGCTGGCATGTTGCTGTTAATTCATGGCGAGGTTACCGACCCTGAAACCGATATCTTTGACCGTGAAAAACTTTTCATTGATAAACATTTAGCACCGATTCACGACCGGTTTCCAGATTTAAAAATAGTGTTTGAACACATTACTACTTCCGATGCGGCCGACTTTGTACTCAATTCGAGTGAAAAATTAGCGGCCACAATTACACCGCAACACTTATTACTTAATAGAAATGACTTGTTAGTTGGCGGCATTCAGCCTCACAACTATTGCTTGCCAGTACTAAAACGCAATACTCACCAACGCCGTTTACGAGAAGTGGTCGCTAGCGGCTCAGCAAAATTCTTTCTCGGTACAGACTCTGCTCCACACGCGAAACACACTAAGGAAACTGCCTGTGGCTGCGCAGGTTGTTATAGTGCTTGGGGAGCTTTAGAACTATATGCGCAAGTGTTTGATGATTTAAACGCGCTCGATAAACTCGAAGCCTTTGCATCGTTTAATGGAGCCGATTTCTATGGTCTTGAACGCAATACAGGAAAAGTCACTCTAACGCGTGAAGCGTGGACCATGCCCCGCGAAATAGCTTTACCTAACGGCGACTCAATTGTGCCATTCTTCGCAGGACAAACACTGAACTGGAAAATAGTCTAAACGTGTTACTAACTATAATCACTCGCTAATCAGTTCAAGCATATGTTAAATACATACTATAAGAGCTTCATATTGCTCATAGGCATCGCGTCTGCCAAACAGGTATTTTGATTAAAGGTAGGCCTGCAGACCACCTACTTCTGTACATACAAGAGTAAATAGGCCATAAATAGGCCTTGAGAACATCGATATTTAAAAATATTAAAGAAAGGGGAACAACATCATGAGCGAATTATTAACCTTAGCTAACCTCGTAGATCTAACGCTATTAATAGCGCTTCAAGCGGTGCTTGGCTTTGATAACTTGTTATACATATCATTAGAAAGTAAACGAGCGCCGGCAGATAAACAAAAGTCTGTTAGGTTCTGGGGGATCATTCTTGCGGTATTTTTCCGCATCATTCTTCTTTTCTTACTGTTGAGAATGATCAAAGTGTTTCAGGAGCAGCTATTCTCCATCCACTGGGAAGGCATTATTCATGCAACATTTAATCTGCACGCGGTTATTGTACTGTTCGGCGGGGCATTTATTCTCTACACAGCGATGAAGGAAATCCTTCACATGATGAGCCTAGAGGAACTCGATGGGGAAGACCGAGAAGCAAAGTCAGTCGGTTTTGTTATCTTTTGGATTGTAGCGATGAATGTTGTCTTCTCATTTGATTCGATTCTAAGCGCTATGGCGGTTACCGATGTGTTTCAGATTATGGCCACAGCCATTATTATAGGCGGTATATTAATGATTGTACTAGCCGACACCGTGTCAGAATTTTTACATAAAAACCGCATGTATGAAGTGCTTGGACTATTCATCTTGTTCTTGGTGGGTGTGATGTTACTTACCGAAGGCGGTCATTTATCGCATATGAAACTATTCGGAAACGAAATACTGCAGATGTCGAAAACGACCTTCTATTTTATCCTCGGTGTACTTATCTTAAGCGCTATTGTGCAAAGTCGATATCAAAAAAAGCTGAACCGCGCCAAACAGAAAGCGATAAACACAATGAAGAACAGCTAACATTGCCCTCAAAGAACGCTACATCACTTCCTTTAAGTAGGTCAAAATTCGTCAATTTCGACAGTTTGACTTATTTGCAAGATGGTAATTAAAAATTGTAGTGCTATTATGAGTGTGTGTAATAGAAACAATGACATGGCGAACGTTCATAAATAAGCCAAAGTTAACCTACCCCACATAAAAAATAAATTGAGGAGGATACATGTCTGACGACAATATAAAACCTTCGGCACTGGTAATATCAGCCGATTCATCTGTAGTAGAAGCGATTATAGGCAACGTTACCGCTGACCAAAAGTTTAATGCCCGAGAGTCAGTAGGCGAAGCCATTAGCGACCCGGGGTTATTACAAGATAATGGCATTATTATCTTCGATATTGACAGTGCTGGCGGCGGTGTAGAAGCTGCAATTGATCAGGCAATCAAAATCAAGCAAGCGGACCCGACTCAAGTACTTATTATGGTCGGTGAGAAAGAACCTCTGAGCGAAATCTTGAAATCTAATATTCAGCCTTTGGTTTACCGCGCGTTTAATAAACCCGTTAACCCGAATCAAATTTTCTTAGCATTCAAATCGGGATACGCCTTAAATGCTGAACTGAAAGCTAAACAAGCGGCTGGCGAAGATATCATGTCAGTTGGTCCTACCGAGAATAAGGCAAGTATCGAATCACTAGCTGCAAGCCGCAAGACTAACCCGGCGATCTACGCAGGCATTGGCATTGTTGTCTTAGGTATTATCGCATTCTTGTTCCTTGGTGGCGACGATTCTCCTGCTCCGACGGTAGCAGCGAACGCTCCTCAACAAATTATCGACGCTGTCGATGAAAGCGCATCCACCGTCTCGCAGACTAATGAACTGAATCAACAAGCTGCAAATGCGTTACTCGATGGACGCTATATCGCGCCAAAAGGCGACAACGCTCTTGAATATTATGATCAGGTTTTAGCCATTGATCCGTATGATCCAACCGCCTATGAAGGCCGTAAAACCGTCGCAGAGTCCTTACGCACCACCTATCAGGAACACGTTGCTAATGCTGACTTTGATCAAGCATTAAAAACCCTTGAAGCGCTGCGCGCGATCGAACCTCTCAACCTCGAGAACGATAAATTAGCGAATAACCTAACAAGTGCAATTAGCGCTCACGTCAAAAGTATTCAAGCGAACGGCTCAGCAGAAGACATCGCCAAAACCACCGCAGTGTTAGAGCGTCTAGGCGACAATCAGGCAGGAGCGTCATCAGCTGTTTCGGCATTAAAGGCGGAACAAGTCTTAATTGGTAGAATTGACGCTGCCCTTGAAAAAGGCAATATAACTCCTCCCACCAAAGGGAATGCTTATTCACTTGTCTCCGAAGCACTAAAAGCAAACAAAATCAGCAAGTCTAATTCGGAACCTCGCGTTAAAGCATTAAGTGCTAGTTTACTCAAAAAAGCTAACGAAGCGTTCGC
>CAZFVP010000124.1:0-6699 GCA_964522345.1 uncultured Gammaproteobacteria bacterium
TTTAAGGTCGCCTACTCAGTGACTCAAGATGAGAATGGCGACATTGACGTACTTCATTCTAGCTTGATCTATATAACTGATCCGTATGGACGTATTGCTAAGCAATTACCCTTTGGTTCGTCGGCTAAAATGATTGTTTCTGAAGTTAGAAGCTTGATGTAAACAGTGTTTGTAAAATAAGCCAATATTTTTATTTTATTGATAGTTTTTAGCACCGAAGGCCGTTGATTAGTCTAATTCATTGAACGCATAGACGTTTATTTAAAATGACAAATTGTCTCGGTTATACAAAGCCGTTATGCTGATGGAAACCCTTAATCAGAGACCAATATGTTAAAAGTAACTCTTATTGTATTAATTATTCTTTTATTCGCTTCCATTGCTACGGTTTTGCTTTTGCAATCGTCTTCAGAATGGACTACAGGCAAAACCGTGCGAACGCCAGATAGCCGATTTGAAAGTCTGCCGGATTACTCTTTCAAACCAAATTACGTCGAGGTTCAAGGCTACCGAATTCATTACGTGGATGAAGGTCCGAAAGACGGGGAGGTTGTACTGTTGATGCATGGTCAGCCGTCATGGAGCTACTTATATCGTCATATGATTCCATTACTTGCAGACCTAGGTTATCGTGTAATCGCACCCGACAATGTTGGTTTTGGTAAGTCTGATAAGCCAGTAGATCGTTCCTCTCATAGTTATCAAATGCATGTTGATGTGATGAGCGGTTTTGTCGACGCAGTTGGTATTGAGGGCGTAAACTTGTTTGCTCAAGATTGGGGTGGCCTTATTGGATTAAGAGTTGTGGAGCAGCGCCCTGATCGCTTTGCTCGGATCATGATCTCGAATACCACGCTGCCGGCGATGGGAGGCCTTAAAGGCTTGCTCGGTTACCCTTTGCTGAGAGCTAGCGTTTGGCGACAAGGGGATGTGCAAGAGCTAAATTTTGATGACCCGTCGTTCTCATTTGCAACATGGATAGCTTATGCGAGAACAACGGATAATTTTAACTTTGCCAATCTGTTTCAGCGTGCCACAACACGTGAACTTTCAGACGCCGAATTGGCTGGATACGCAGCACCGTTTCCCAACGAAGAGGCCATTGCGGGAGTAAGAATGTTTCCGAGCTTAGTGGCAAGTCAATTAAGAGAAAACCAAAGAGTCATGGACGAATTTTATACTAAATGGGATAAACCTTTGATCACTGCATTTGGTGATAAAGACACACTCATGGCTGGTCGAGATAAAGTTTGGCAAACAACGGTGCCTGGTGCTAAAGGCCAAGCGCATACTTTGGTGAAAGACGGTGCTCACTTTATCCAAGAAGATAAGCCTGAAGAATTAGTTGCTCTACTCAACGAATTTATAAAGGGGAATTAGCCTCTTTATATGTTTCATGCGACAACTTTGGCTTAACGAAAACTGTAAGGCGAAACCCTCTTGGGAAAACAACTTAGCAAAGTAATCGAATATGAGATACAGATGTTAAAGAACGCCGTGTAAATTTAAAAGATATTGGCCTTTTGTATTTGCTAAAAGTGGACAAAATTTTACTATCTATTAACTGGATTTTTGGGAACAGGAGAGTGATGACTCATCACCTTGCACAATTAAATATCGCACGGTTTCGTTTGCCAACAGAGCGTCGACAAAACGCTGACTTTCTTAGTAATCTGGACAGAGTTAGCATCTTAGCTAGGGTTCAAGGTGGCGTTGTGCAGCGTTTTATCGAAGGTGTTGAAGGTGTGACTGAGTCACGCGAGAACACGTTTACGTTTAAAGCGCCGGTTTACGCTTGTGGTAGTGAGTCAATCAAGTCAGTGTTTGGCGAGTGCGCATAAGGCTGACAGTTTTCATGGACGAAGTTAAATTTAGACAACGGAGAGTCAAATGAAATGTTTAGTTACAGGGGCCACCGGTTTTTTAGGAACGAATCTTGTTCATGAGCTGGTGCTCGATGGGTGGGATGTGGTCGCCACAGGTATGCATGGTTCAGATACCAAGTATATTGATAGTTTGCCTATCGAAATAATACTTGCCGACCTTACAATTGAAAGCCAAGTTGCGCCTCTTATGAAAGGTTGTGATGTGGTTTTTCATGTGGCGGGTGACACTTCATTTTGGAGTAAAACCGAAGGGCGGCAGCGTGCGATTAATGTCGATGGAGCTGTCAACGTTGCACGCGCTTGTATGAAGCATGGCGTGCCACGCATGGTGCACACTAGCACAGCCGATGTTTTGGGCTATGAGCCAGATGGAGGTTGTGTCGATGAAGAGAACGCTGATTTTAACTACCAAGATCATGGTATTAACTCCGTTAACACAAAATACCTCGCGCAAAAAGCCTTAGAACGTTTAAACCAAATGGGCTTAGACGTGGTATTTATTTATCCGGGTTTTTTGATTGGGCCGTTTGATCACACATTTCAATTAGGCCGAGTTTTGTTTGATTTAAAGGCCGGGAAAATGCCGTTTAGCCCTAGCGGAGGCTCTTCATTTTGTCATGTTACCGAAGTAGCTAAAGCTCATATCCAGGCCGCAAAAGTTGGGTTCTCCGGAGAGGGTTATGTTTGCTCTGGTATGCCGACAACGAATATGAGCTACCATGATTTTTTCACTAAAATGGCATTTGTGATTGGCGCCAAGCCTCCGAAATTCAAGCTAGATGTTAACGCCTTGGTAGCCTATGGTCACTTTTGTGAGCTTATGTCAAAGTTTACTGGTAAGGCGCCTGAAATAAATCCAGGCCAGGCGCGATATATGTCGATAACTCAGTATTCCGACAGTAGCAAGGCGGTAAGAGAGTTAGGTTATGTGGTTCCAGTAGCCGAAGAGTGCATTCGAGATGCGGTTGATTGGTATCAAGAACAAGGTTTTACGCTATGAACTTATACGATGAGTATTTCCTTCCGCATCTTATACATTGTGCCTGTGGCCTAAAAGCGATTGATCAACAGCGAGCAAAAATGGTGCCTTTGGCGAAAGGCAGAGTGCTAGAGGTTGGTATGGGCTCTGGGTTAAATCTTAAACATTATAATGCCGACCAAGTAGAATTGGTTTGGGGCTTGGAGCCATCACGAGGTATGCGGCTAAAAGCTCAACCTAACCTTGATCAATCTAGGGTTGCGGTGGAATGGTTAGATCTTCCGAGCGAGTCGATTCCTTTGGGTGACAATAGTGCTGACACCGTGGTGCTGACCTATACGCTTTGCACCATCGATGACTACCAAGGCGCATTGGCCGAAATGAAGCGAGTATTAAAGCCCAGTGGACAACTAGTTTTCAGTGAGCACGGGCAAGCGCCAGATGCAGCCGTAAGAAAGTGGCAACGTAGAGTAAACCCCATATGGAAGAAGTTGGTGGGAGGTTGTAATTTAGACCGCGAAATCCCAGTCTTAATAGAAGAGGCGGGTTTTACCATAAAGCAGCTGCAACAGAAATACATTAAGGGCCCTAAGATTGCGACATACCAATACTTTGGTGTGGCGGCTATTTGACGCTAGCTTTGTTGCGCCTATTGGTTTGAATGAAACTCCCGCAGCAAGCAGCGGGGTATCTTTTGCGTACAAAAAACTATTTCGTGACAAGCATGGGGAGTTTAATCCCGCACGCGATTAAACTCCTTGGTTAGCTATTACGATAAAAATTTTTGCCAGTAGATTTGTCCTGTTTTGTCATAGGCATTCATGCTGCTCACTACTTGTTTGAATAAAGTGGTGTCGATGATTTGTTTCGGGAGCAATGGATCTAAGTTGATTAAGCGTATCGCCGACTCTCCAATAATGAGGCTCTCTCTAGCTGCACTTCGATTGCTCATGTTCTTTAGAGAACGTGTGCTAGCTTTGAGGGTTGCGATCATTTTTCTATAATTTCGCTCTAAGTCATCGGTTGGCCAACTCGTGCTCCAAACGGTTTGATGCTCGTCTGAAAGTTGGTCGGCCATCATTAAATACGTGCGAGGGTCCATTCCAACGTTAATCAAGTTGTGGCGAAGTTGGTCGATTTTCAATACTAAATTTGCAGGCCTAATCCACACACCGACTTCTATTTCGGTAAAACCAGTAAGTTGAAACGCTCTAATCATTGACCGTAGTTGTGGTTTATTAGTGCGGCCTAAATGCCCATTTAACGCGACAAGCCATTGCCCACACCATTGTTTAGTTCTGGTATCTGCTGTGCGCCAACTTATAACCTGAGAGTTTAAATCGATCGCTTTTGCGCCTGCTTTATAAACACCTCGCTCGGCTGGAGCGATAAGATCGTCTTTTATCAGGCGAGTCACCGTCATTCGTATTGCCGCGGGCTCAAATTCGAATAAGGAACCAGCTTTAATAATTTGCCCAATGCCAAGTGTCGTGGTCTCGGGAGCGTTGAACAGCGACATGACCAACTTGCGTGGTGTGATGGTGTCAAATTCTTTATGTAACATAAAATGGCAATTTATGAATTATTTTGTTATATTTGTTTGAAGCATATTCTTGCATTCAGAATACAGGAGATCAACATTGGAAAACGACGTTAAATTATCAGAGATTCTTTCCAAAGACGACCTAGCTGAACTAAGGCTTAAATCTAATGTTCGTGCCGCAGCGATGTTGAGTGTGAATTGGTTTATTTTGGTGGCGGCGTTTGCTCTTTTTATTCGTTGGCCTAATCTCCTCACCTTCGTAGTGGCAACATTACTTATAGGTGGTAGACAGCTAGGCTTAAGTATTTTAGTACACGAATGTGCGCATAAAGCTTTTTTTGACAGCGGAAAAGCCAATGACTTTGTTGGTCATTGGCTTTGTGGTTCGATCGTTAATATTTCGCTATTCGCATATCGTGATTACCATTTGCAACATCATCGTCATGCTGGCACTGACGAAGACCCAGATAAAGTATTCGTTCATAAGTATCCCGTCGAACGTGCAAGTTTGAAGAGGAAAATTATCCGCGACATTAGTGGTCAAACAGGCTATAGGGACACTTTGATAAAACTTTCGCAGTTCAAATTATCTCAGAACTCTCCATGGCTAGTGTCTCACTTGCTTTTGGTTGCTGCTCTAATATTAGTTAATGCCCCTTGGGCTTATGCGCTGTGGTGGGTTGCTGAAATCTTTGTCTTGCCTTTTTTGGTCCGGCTTCGTCAAATTGGTGAACACGGTGTTGCAGACGATCGGAGCCATCGTTCACCTAGGCTTAACACCGGCACCACTCTTGTTGTTTGGTGGGAGCGATTGTTGGTGGCGCCAAACTATGTCAATTATCATGTAGAACATCATCAGTTTGCTAGCGTACCTTGTTACCGCTTGCCGGAATTGCATCGAAAGCTTAAAGATGGCGGATATTTTGACGGTTATGATTGCATAGCCGATGGTTATCGAGATGTTTTGCGGCGGGCAGTGCAGCCAGCGTAGTTTATTTTATGATAACCACCTCATCGCCAACACCGATTGACCCAAAGGTGTTGTAAATCGCGTTCTGGCCAAAATACGTTTCTCCATTACGCCGACGATGCTTGAGTAGGGTCTGATTTACTTCCATTTGCTTTTCCCCTGTCTTGGGGTTAATTGACGGCATAATGCAGCGTGAGCACGGTTTTACCAATGATAATTCAATGCCGTTAATCAATATTTTTTGCCATGTATCTTCCACCCATGCATGGTTGCCGGTAATCACGATGTTAGGTCTGAATCTGCTCATGCTCACATTAATACTTTTTTCAGGACTTGCGGATTCAACACTAGAAAGTTTTGAATTAAAGTCGTCGAGAGAGGCCTGAGTGCTAATCAACAAGGGGAAACCATCGGCAAAACCAAGCTGCTCATTTTGCGTTGCGAAATTCGTGTCAACTAATCTTGAGTCGGTTTCATGCATATAAATTATTCTGCACTCTTTACCTAGAAACGCACTAATCCACCGCGCTGCTTCTTTGCCGCAATCGTTGCCTTTAACTTTAGATCCCCAAACGGATGACTCATAAAGTTCTGCACCGCCAGCGGGTAGTTGGCATCGGTCTGCATTATCAGCTGAAATATATAACTCACCCTCTATTAACTCAGTGTTGATCAAACACATCTTAGGAGTTGTGCGTTGAGTAACAAATTTTTTGTTCTGATCAATTACCATCCAACGCCGATCACACTCAGGACCGAGTCTATTTAACTCAATGGATTGAAGACTCAGGCCTTTTGCCGACTTTAGTGGGTAGATGGTAAGTTCGCTTACGCTTAGCTTGGTCATAGATTATGTGCGATAGTAAATTTTGGTGTAAATCAATTAGTTGCTTGGTAATATTAAATTACGGCGTTTAGTTACTCTGATGTATAGTTAAGGTGTGTTAAAACGAGAAGGGCTAGGCTTCATGAGAAGACTATGCCTTAGACAATGATAAATCAAAAAGAAGTGCTTAGGCGGCTGACCAGAAAGGATTTTATTTATGCAAAAACTAACCTCTATTTTTTTAATCGCGTTAATTTTCACTACTAATGTTCAAGCGCAAACTTGTAGCCCAATACCAGAACAATTGGAACGGCTTCTTACGCCTGGTAAAGTACTTTTTGTTGGCGAAACTCATGGAACAGTTCAAATGCCAAACTCGTTTTATGATGTGGTCTGCGCTGCCAGTAACCGTGGCCTTGACGTATTGGTGGCTCTAGAAATAACAACCGAGCTTACTCAGGATTACCAACGATTTATACATTCGGATGAAAGTGC
>CAZFVP010000125.1:0-1924 GCA_964522345.1 uncultured Gammaproteobacteria bacterium
GCTAACCTGCAGTGTTTTACCATAAAAGTAGTTATTTGATTCATGAACTCTCGAAAGTGTTACTCCCGTCATATGCGCGGGTGTTTATAGTATTCTTATTACACGTCATCATACTGAAAACACCGTGTTTAAGCCATTTATTTACATCGACCTAACATGGGTTTAATAGGCAGTTAATATACTATCCCTTTAAACACTATAAGGGTATTGGCTAATTAACATTACTCGTTATAAACGATTGCACTCTTCCAATATCATCGGGCAACACGGTCATGCGCTCATCACGATCAAATAAATCAGACATATGTAAGGGAAGCTCAGCTTTACCCAGTTGATCGTCGGCAAATTGCTCAGCAGCCTGATCAATCGCGCTTGGAAACTTTGCTGGATGTGCGGTAGCTAAACAGACTATAGGAGTGCTCGAATTTCGTCGCACAGCCCTCGCGGCTGCGACACCAATCGCAGTATGCGGGTCTAGAAGATACTCTGTATTTTTATAAACATCGGCAATTAAGGCAAGTGTTGCATCGTCGTCCAAGCGAAAACTCGAAAACAGCGCTCGGGCTGTTTTGAGCACATCGTCACTTAAACTCATATGACCACTTTCAAATTCACTCATTAAACGTTGTATTTCAACTCCATCGCGACCATAGAGGTCAAATAATAATCGCTCAAAATTACTCGACACCATGATGTCCATGCTCGGAGATAATGATTGATGCAACCCCTGTTTACTATGATCATTATTGCTTATACAGCGGTGGAGAATATCATTTGAGTTTGTAGCAATGATCAACTGCTCGATCGGCAGCCCCATTTTTTTAGCCAAATAGCCGGCAAAAATATCTCCGAAATTACCCGTCGGCACTGAAAAAGAAATGGCACGGTGGGGGCCTCCAAGAGCCAAAGAGGCGTAAAAATAATATACGATCTGCGCCATGATCCGTGCCCAATTGATCGAATTAACCGCAACTAACTGACGACCGTCAGATAAGAATGACTGATCGCGAAAACTGGCCTTAACCATGTTTTGACAATCGTCGAAATTACCCTCAAGTGCAATATTAAATACATTCTCAGTGAGCACTGTAGTCATTTGACGGCGCTGCACCTCAGATACCCTATTATGCGGGTGCAGTATAAAGATATCGATATTCTCACAGCGCTTACAACCTTCGATTGCTGCAGAGCCGGTGTCCCCAGAGGTGGCTCCCATTACTACCACTTTTTGTTGTCGCTTTGCGAGGATAAAGTCCAACAAGTGACCTAGAAACTGTAACGCAAAATCTTTAAAGGCGAGTGTCGGGCCTTGAAATAGTTCAAGCACCCATTCGTTGTGACCTGTTTGAACAAGAGGCGCAATTGCATCGTGTCGAAACGACTCATAAGCCTTAGCGATAATCGACCTTATGTCATGATCATTTATTTCTCCATCAATAAATGGCTGAATAATATTGAACGCTAATTCTTGATAGGATAAACCCGCCCAACTAGCGATCTCTTCTTTTGAGAACTTAGGTAGAGACTCGGGAACATACAAACCTCCATCACTGGCTAAACCCGCCAACACCACATCTTCAAAGCTTAAAGCTGGTGCGTCACCCCGGGTACTAATAAATTTCATAGCTAATGCCTATTTAATTAAAATGTTCAACGCGGATTTTAACAGCATCAGTTCGCACATCGCTCATTGACTCAATATTCTCAATTGCTTGATTCACTCGGCCCTCGATAGTACGTTGCGTAATAAAAATAACCGACACAAGATCCTGACCCTCTTGCGGCTCTTTTTGAGTGATCGCTTCGAGGCTAATGTCTTGCTCTGCAAATTGAGCCGATAATTTGGACATCACTCCAGCGACATCATTTACATCAAAACGTAAATAGTACGCCGACTCAAATTGATCGGGCGTTTTAACGACAC
>CAZFVP010000125.1:2024-3733 GCA_964522345.1 uncultured Gammaproteobacteria bacterium
TTTTTAATCGCTTCCAAAACCAGCGTTTTGGACAGCGTATCACCACCAATCAATTCAACTACGATATCAATATCATCAGCGTTAACTATCTCGAATGGGTCTTGCGTTAGCGAGAGCGTTGAACAATCACAGATCCGGTCGCTCGTTAAATTTCGAACAGATGCCATGGTGACGTCAATTCGACGCCCTACTCTTCGAGAAATTTCGGCCACATTACGTTGTAGCACCAAGGCAGTACCACCACCAACCGTGCCTAGCCCCAAAATACCAACTTTAATTGCTTTCATTTACTTATAAATACTATGGTTTGTTTCCGTGGTAACTTATAACCCTAAGCTGACCGCCTATTATTAACTTTTATAGCTAGATTTTAACCCGTTCTGGGTGGCGTAATAGCGCTTTTATGTTGCGAATTGCTTGTCGAGTACGGTGCTCGTTCTCAATCAGACCAAAACGCACATAATCATCACCATAATCACCGAAACCAACGCCGGGAGAAACAGCAACCTTTGCTTCTTTGAGCAATAATTTACTGAACTCCATTGAGCCAAGTTCGCGAAAGCGCTCTGGAATT
The DNA here is from genome assembly GCA_964522345.1 of uncultured Gammaproteobacteria bacterium. Taxonomy (GTDB): domain Bacteria; phylum Pseudomonadota; class Gammaproteobacteria; order Arenicellales; family Arenicellaceae; genus Arenicella. Next base: position 2,599 of record CAZFVP010000125.1, read on the forward strand.
TTAGCCCAAACAAACATCGTTGCTTTCGGGCGATCAACTGGCCAACCAGCCGCTTCTAAACCATCACACAAAACATCTCTACGTTTTTGATACATATCCCGAATGTCAGATATCCAATCCTTAGCTTCGGGTGCTTCCAATGCAAATATTGACGCAATTTGAATTGGCGCGAACATCCCATAATCTAAGTATGACTTCAGCCGTGCTAAGGCTTCGATTAAGACTGAATTCCCAACTAAGAAACCGACTCGCCAACCCGGCATGTTATAACTTTTTGACAAGCTATAAGACTCAACCGCGATATCTTTAGCTCCAGGAACTTGCATGATCGAAGGTGCAACATAGCCGTCGAATACAATATCCGCATAAGCCAAATCCTGAATCACCCAAAATTGATGTTCAATTGCCATCTCGACAATTTTTTCAAAAAACTCTAACTCAACACATTGGGCTGTGGGGTTGCTTGGAAAATTTAGTACCAACATTTTAGGTTTGGGAAACATGTTTTTTAGCGCAGTTTCAAGTTCACTAAAAAAGTCGATATCAGCCCCAATTGGCACGTGACGTATATCGGCGCCCGAGATTATAAAGCCATAGGGGTGAATCGGGTAAGCGGGGTTCGGAACTAATACTGAATCGCCCTTATCTACCGTCGCCATTGCCAAATGCGCAAGCCCCTCTTTCGACCCAATGGTCACGATGGCTTCTCGGTCTGGACAAATATCGACGTTAAAACGCTCACCATACCAATTTGAAATAGCTTTGCGTAAACGTGGCACGCCCTTAGAAACAGAATATCTATGCGTGTCCCCACGCTGGGCCGCTTCGCACAGTTTATCTACAATCGGCTGCGGTGTGGGCTGATCAGGGTTCCCCATGCCGAAGTCGATGATATCTTCACCACGAGCTCTTGCAGCGGCTTTTAGGTCACCGACTATATTGAATACATAATGAGGAAGTCGCTTAATTCGCGGAAAGTCATCCATTGCCATGACAAGTAAAAGGCGTTCTACGCCGATAAAATATTGAAAATATTGGTTTTATATTGTAGCGAGCAAGACACTCAAAGTAACCATAAAAGTAAGGCTAAATAACGAATAGTTAGCTGAGATATGACTTATTTTACGTTGATTGG
>CAZFVP010000125.1:3833-6653 GCA_964522345.1 uncultured Gammaproteobacteria bacterium
GTCTCTGAAATACCGTTCCATGCGGCTAAGCTATTAACATCTAAATTAGAGGCAAACGCGATGCCGTGTAAGGTATCTCCTGATTGAACTATGCGTACTAGTTGCCCGCCAATTTTTTCACTTTGCTGTCGAACTGTTAAAACAGTTCGTTCTTCAACCGCAACTTTAACCGGCGGTGCGCAGCCGACCAACAACGCCGAACTGCCTACTAACAGTACCCCATACTTACGATAGTTTGACCACTTAAACATCGATAAACTAACGAAAAAAGTAGTAGGCAACGCCACCGATACCAACCAAGCCTAATGTTGCCCAACCTAGAATTTCTACTTTTTTATGAATGGTTTCTTCTAGCTTGTCACCACCAAGCTTAACCAAGCCCGCCACTATAAAGAAACGTGCTCCGCGCCCAATCAAAGACAGCAAAACAAACGGTAGTAATGCTATACCCAAAACCCCCGAGGCGATAGTAAATATTTTGTACGGGATCGGTGTAAAACCTGCTAACAAGATAATCAATACACCGTGAGCGGCGTACTTTTCTTTGACGAGTTCAAATGTGTCATGAGCGTGGAAGTAATTCAAAATTTGATCGCCGTAGGCATCAAAAAAGAAAGAACCAATTAAATAACCAAACATGCCTCCAATAACCGACATTACGGTAGTAGTAGTGGCGAATCGCCATGCTTTTTCCTTGTCAGCAAGCACCATAGGAGCAAGCATGACATCTACGGGTATAGGGAAAAATGATGATTCGGCAAAACTCACGCCGGCGAGATAACGCTCAGCATACTTATGCTTAGCCAACGTAAGGATGGCGGTGTAAATTGGTTCAAATATTTTCATGTAAAATAGGCGCCTAAACTAAGTTATGCATTCAACGAGTTAGGGTTAATGTTAGCTTAGTCCCGCCAATCTAGGCACAAAACGCACGGCCTCAATTTCTTGTTCAATAAAGCCAGTTCTGGTTTTGTCGATCACAACAAGCACTTGATTCTCGTTTTTACCAACAGGCATAACAACGCGGCCGCCCTCGGCTAATTGATCAATTAATTCAGATGGAACATCTTCTGAAACAGCCGCGGCTAAAATGCCATCATAGGGAGCAAAATCACGCATTCCGACGAAGCCATCGCCATGCCTGAATTTCACATTACGAACGCCTAAGTCATATAACAAATCTCGTGCTTTTCGATGCAATTTAACGATTCTTTCCAGGCTGACAACCTCGTCGCACAATGGCGCGAGAATCGCAGTTTGATATCCACAGCCAGTGCCAATTTCTAATACTTTTGAACGGGGTTTATTCAATAGAGTCTGTGTCATTAACCCAACCGTGTATGGTTGAGAAATAGTTTGACCCTGCCCTATCGGAAGCGCCGTATTTTCATACGCTCGACTACCCAGGGCCTCATCAACAAAGATATGTCGAGGCAGACTTTGCATAACGTCCAGCACCGCTTTATTTGTCACTCCCATACTTCGTATTAACTCAATCAAACGACGACGAGTACGGCCGGAGGTCATTCCACTGCCAATATATCCGGGCTTATTGAGTTGCTGAGTATACATAATCAAGCAGACCTCACATTAGAGTGTATCTAACCATGCTTGCACGTCATCGACATAGGCATTGTCATCTAAGGTTGAGTTAAATGGCGTAATTGATGCGTAACCATGCTCGACGGCTTCGAAATCTTGCATTCGGTTTCGTTTAGTACGGCGAAACTCACCCGCAGGCCCGAGTCTATATTTGGATTTATTGCCCAAACTTGCTTCTTGAACCGGAGGAAGCGGCGCTTCTCTTTCACCCGAAACCGTTGCTTTAAAGCCTCTTAAATCAGCAACTGGAATATCCGGCACATTTACATTTAATACCGCAAGTAGGCTTCGATAATTAAGTAGCGGTAGCGCGTTACACATTTGCACCGCAATATAGGCTGCAGTTTCGTAGTGTTGTACGCATCGTTTGGTAATTGATAAAGCAATACTTGGCATTATCATACGCCTAGCTTCCATAGCCGCGGCGAACGTGCCTGAATATAATATATCATCGGCTAGGTTTGAGCCATTATTGATCCCACTTATGACTAAATCAACAGGTTCTTCCACCAAATTATTTAAACCTATATAAACACAATCTGCGGGAGTTCCGTCTACAATAAAATGCCGCTCACTTGTCATCTCTACATCAATAGAACGTCGTAATGACAAAGCCATGCCACAGCCACTTTTATCTTCCCTAGGAGCAACGACAGTAATCGTATGGTGTTGGTTACTCAACGCCTCAGCTAAAACTAATAGTCCCGGAGCATTATAACCGTCGTCGTTACTGATTAAGATGTGCACTGAGTTATCCCTTGTTGTTTAAGCTGTGTATTCTTTTCATAATGACTCGAATTAATAAAATTTCCCGTGGCAAGCCGCGGAGAATTTAACCCTCGCAAACGATTAAAAATAAACGTGTCAAAACTTAAGAATTTATCGTTATTGTGATACCTATTCACTAAACACCAAGTTTAACATCGAGCGTACTCTAAATCTATTTTACTAAGTCTAAACTTCGCTACCGATGTTGGCTAGTTATGCTGGACAGCAAATAAACTAGCCTTGATAAACGCTTGCTGGAGGATGGCCAAATTCTAATCAGTTTTTAACCCTCATTCGCATCTAAGCAATACGCTTGCTTTCTCAAAGCATAGATATACGCCACTATGATTATATGAACAACCTTGTTCATTATACACACTGCGCGTGTGAGAATATGGATTGGTCGGGGTGATAGGATTTGAACCTACGACCACCGCTCCCCCAGAGCGG
>CAZFVP010000126.1:0-1118 GCA_964522345.1 uncultured Gammaproteobacteria bacterium
ATTGATAAATCGGCTTTAATTGTGTCAGAGATTTCGACTAGATCTTTTTCATTTTCGTGCGGAATAATAACCGTTTTAATTGCACCTCGATGAGCTGCCAATAGTTTTTCCTTTAAACCACCTATCGGTAATACTTCTCCACGCAGGGTAATCTCACCCGTCATCGCCACATCGGCTTTCACAGGAATGCCTGTGGCAGCTGAAATTAATGCGGTACACATACCAATACCCGCGCTAGGCCCATCTTTAGGGGTGGCGCCTTCGGGAACATGCACATGAAAATCTTGCTCAGAAAAAAACGATGTATTAAGACCAAGCGCTTTTGCACGTGAGCGGACTACCGTCACTGCTGCTTGAATGGATTCTTGCATTACGTCGCCGAGCTTACCTGTGTAAGTTTGCTTACCCTTTCCAGGCACAATAACTGATTCAATTGTCAACAATTCACCGCCGACCGAAGTCCACGCTAGACCAGTTACTTGCCCTACTCGATTCTCATCTTCGGCCAAACCAAAATTAAATTTGCGTACACCAAGATACTCATCTAAGTTGTCAGCATTAACGACCATTTTTTTAAGTTTGCCACCCATCACCAACTGCTTGGTAACCTTACGACAAACCTTCGCGATTTCACGCTCTAAGCCACGAACACCCGCTTCACGCGTGTAGTAGCGAATAATGCTCAATACGGCACTAGACTCTATGTCGATTTCAGACTCTCGCAAACCATTGTTTTCTTTTTGCTTTGCCAGTAGGTAGCGCATAGCGATATTGAGTTTTTCGTCTTCGGTATAGCCTTCAAGACGAATTACTTCCATTCGATCTAACAATGGACCAGGAATGTCCAAACTATTAGATGTCGCTACAAACATTACCTCTGACAAGTCATAGTCAACTTCAAGGTAATGATCAGAAAAGCTATTATTTTGTTCGGGGTCTAGTACTTCAAGCATTGCTGATGCAGGGTCGCCTCTGAAGTCAGCGGCCATTTTGTCTATTTCATCAAGTAAGAACAAAGGGTTCTTAGTTTTAACCTTAGACATATTCTGCACGATCTTACCCGGCATAGAACCTATATAGGTGCGTCTATGCCCTCGAATCTCAGCTTCGTCGCGAAC
>CAZFVP010000126.1:1218-6638 GCA_964522345.1 uncultured Gammaproteobacteria bacterium
GCTTGAATTTCATCAAGCTCGCTTTGCCCTTCTTCCGATTCACCAAGTTCTGTTTGAATGGCTTTCATTTGCTCATTTAAGTAGTACTCGCGTTGGCTCTTCTCCATTTGTTTTTTAACTCGACCGCGAATCTTCTTTTCCACGCGATGCATATCAAGTTCAGATTCCATATATGATAGAACGTGGTCAAGCCTTTCAGTCAAATCATCCGCCTCAAGCAGAAATTGTTTGTCATCTAACTTTAAGTCGATGAACCCTGCGATCGTGTCAACCAGTCGATCAAGATCAGTAACTTCTTTAAGTTGGCCTAGAGCTTCTGGTGCGACTTTCGAATTAATTTTGCCATAGCTCTCAAACTCACTGATTAAAGTACGTAAGGCAACATCAGATTCGCCCTGTTCAACATCAATCGTGTTTAATGGTGCTGCCATAGTAAGAAAACATTCTTCTTCATACACTTTTTGTAAGTGGATACGTTGCTTTCCCTCAACGAGTACTTTGACCGTACCATCAGGAAGTTTAAGCATCTGCAGAATATTGGCGAGCACCCCAACTGCATATATTTGATCTACGCTCGGCTCTTCTAGAGCAGCGTCATGTTGCGCTACCAGTGCGATTTGTTTGCCATTCTCCATCGCTTGTTCAAGCGCTAAGATTGACTTTTTACGGCCAACAAAAAGAGGAATGACCATATGAGGAAACACCACAACATCTCTCAACGGCAGAAGTGGAAAGGGTGTTGTATAATCAATAACAATGGTTTCTTCGGTCATTTTTAAATCTTCAAACTAGTGATTTTCCAGAAGCATATTCGTCAAATCCAAATACGGCTACTAATTTCAGTTTCGCAACCCCATCATAACGTTGCACCTTACGGCGGACAATACCTTGGCCCGCCGAGCTATGGTATATAGGGCTGCACATTAACGATTCAATAGCGAATGGCTACAAATTGCGAGTTAACCGCAATCTACCTTAAAACAATGCCTTACGCCTCCAGAAACTAAACCATCAAACTTAGTGATTAAGTGCGGTAAGGCATTCGTCTATGCAGACTTTTCGGCGTCTTTCTCTTCATAAATATAGAGCGGTCGAGCACCTTCTGTAATGGTAGTTGCTTCAACCGAAATTTTCATAACACCTTTTTTCGATGGCAGTTCATACATCGTTTCAAGTAAGGCGTTCTCTAAAATCGAACGTAAACCGCGAGCGCCAGTCTTACGGGCCATGGCTTTCTCTGCAACGGCTCGAAGAGCATCTTCACGAATTTCCAGATCGACACCGTCTAGCTTTAGTAGGCGTTGATACTGCTTAACAAGCGCGTTTTTAGGCTGTGTCAATATTGTCATCAATGCATCTTCATCAAGCTCTTGCAAAGTGGCAATAATAGGTAAGCGACCAATAAACTCAGGAATCAGACCGTACCGCACCAAATCTTCAGGCTCTAATTTCTTCAAATGCTCAGTAATAAAAGGGTTTTCCGTTTTACTATGAACCTGCGCTCCAAAACCGATACCGCTTTTTTCCGAACGATCTCTGATAATCGCATCGAGACCAGAAAACGCACCGCCGCAGATAAACAAAATATTGCGCGTATCCACTTGCAAGAACTCTTGTTGCGGGTGCTTTCGGCCGCCTTGCGGTGGGACAGAGGCCGTGGTGCCTTCGATAAGCTTCAACAGTGCTTGCTGAACGCCCTCACCTGATACATCACGCGTAATTGACGGGTTATCAGCTTTACGCGAAATTTTATCGATCTCATCAATATAAACAATGCCTCTCTGAGCGAGTTCTACATCATAATCACATTTCTGAAGCAGCTTCTGAATAATGTTTTCAACATCTTCGCCTACATAACCGGCTTCGGTCAACGTGGTAGCATCCGCAATCGTGAAAGGCACGTTTAATTGCTTAGCTAACGTTTCAGCTAATAACGTTTTACCTGAACCAGTTGGGCCAATTAGTAAAATATTGCTCTTGGCAATATCAGCTTCGTTCTTGTCATCCTGTCCTCGGATACGTTTGTAATGATTATAAACCGCAACCGACATCACCTTCTTGGCGTCTTCTTGAGAGATGACGTATTCATTTAAACCAGCATGGATTTCAGCAGGAGTAGGATACTTTTCTTGTTCTTCAGCCTTCGATACGTCATCAATGGCTTCTTCGCGAATAATGTCTTCGCAAAGATCTACGCACTCATCGCAGATAAATACAGACGGGCCTGCAATTAATTTACGGACCTCGTGTTGGCTTTTGCCACAAAAAGAGCAATAAAGTAGCTTGTTGTCATCGTTACTTTTATTGTCGTCACTCATACTTGCCCCTAAATCTGCCGAAAAAACGGCCTAAACATTCATTTAACGCCAAATTCAGACGTTTCTCAGTCAAATTGTAACCTAACTAAAGACCACAATAAAACGATAATACTGGCATATTGAGGTTCGAAAACCCTATTTACCACAACTTTATCGATATTTAACTTAGATAGCTACGTCGACTCAAAAATTCAAGATGCTAACTCTCATCGACTAGTAAAAAAGCAGCATTATTTTGATTCTTGGTTAGCAAAACGCGAATGCCGAACTTCATCAATACCACCGAGATTCTCGACATTCAAATACCCTGCTGCTTTTAACTTTTGGAGTGCAGTTTGAGCACGCACTCCTCGCTCACAATATAACTTGATCGGTGTATTCTTATCAGGAAATTGCTCCGTTACTCCGTCTACTATGTTTGACACATGAATACGCGTATCTCCATCGATATGATCAATCTTATGCTCTACCCAAGTACGGACATCAATATACACATCATCGCTTTGTGCATTGACTGTGTGGGCAGCAATGAGCAACGTTAAAATAAAAATCAGTATTCGCTGTTTCATAGTGCTATTAAAGCGGTATTTGTTGTTATGTTAATAAAAAGACCGCAACCGCGGCCTTTTTATTACGCTCAAACCCTTGTAGCTAAACTGGTCGTTGCTCAATAACGTCGTCTATCAAACCGTATTCTTTAGCTTCTTCAGCGCTCATAAAATTATCTCGCTCTGTATCCTTTTCAACGGTCTTTAATTTCTGACCGCTGTGTTTAGCGAGTATTTCATTGAGCTCTTCTTTAATACGTAATATCTCTTTCGCGTGAATATCAATGTCAGTTGCTTGCCCTTGATAACCACCCAATGGTTGATGAATCATGATACGCGCATGTGGTAAAGCGAATCGGCTACCCGTCGCACCAGCCGTCAACAGCAAAGCCCCCATACTCGCGGCTTGACCAATACAGACTGTATTAACGTTAGGTTTAATAAACTGCATAGTATCGTAAATCGCCATACCAGCCGTGACCGACCCACCTGGACTATTAATATATAAGCTAATATCTTTATCTGGGTTTTCAGATTCTAAATACAATAATTGAGCAACAACCAGATTGGCCATATAGTCTTCAACTTGGCCTACTAAAAATATTACTCGCTCTTTAAGCAGACGTGAATAAATATCATAGGCCCGTTCGCCACGGCCTGAACTTTCCACTACCATTGGAACTAACCCACCGGCAGCTTCTGGGCTGTTCGCGCCCGAGACAAAGGAGTCTTGGCCGTTACTATAAGGAGAATGAATCATTGAATTAGAAAATTTTGTCATTGCGTTAATAAACTCTTATCTATGTATGGTCTGAGTATAACCTGCCTAGCTGAATATAAGATGTAAAGACCATTCCTTATAATGCAAGACAGGGGCACTAAATCAAACTAATACAGAATTTACTGCATATTCAGCAATGTTGCTGCTTCAATCTCTTCGACTTCTACGTCAGCTTTCTCAATTAGCAAATCGACCACCTGCTCTTCGAGCACAATTGATTGCACTTGTGCAAGAGCTTGCTGATTGCTTTTATAATACTCAATAAATTGAGAAGGATCTTCGTAAGAAGAAGCCATTTTCTCAATGCGCTCGTTAACACGTGCCTCATCTGGCTTAATATCTTCTGCCCGAATAATTTCCATCATCAGCAAGCCTAACGCCACGCGTTTTTCAGCTTGAGGCTTAAGCGTCTCGAACTCAGGGTCTGGGAAGTTTTCGAGCATTTTTGCGTCGATGCCTTGCTGAATCATTTGGTTCTTCTGCTCTTCAACCATACGACCCGCTTCTTCCTGAACCATTTTTAATGGCATTTCAGTCTCGTTTTGCTCTAGCAAAGCATCGAAAGTACGTTGACGTAGAGTAGAACTTAGCTGACTCTCAAGATTTGTTTCCAAATTGCTTTTAACCTCGGCACGCAGTTCCGCCTCGTCACCACTTTCGATGCCAAAATTCTTTATGAATTCTTCGTCAATTTCTGGTAACACAGGCTCTGAAACTGTTTTAGCATCTATTTTAAAAACAGCACTCTTACCACCGAGATCTTCATTGTAATCATCAGGAAAAGTTACATCAATCTCCTTAGATTCGCCGGCTTTCATACCTTTTACACCCTTTTCAAAATCGGGTAGCATTTGCCCTTCACCAAGGATCATTGGGTAATCTTCAGCTTTACCGCCTTCGAACTCTTCGCCATCGACCGTGCCAACGAAATCAATCAACACTCGGTCACCTTTCTTAGATTTACGCTTAAGCTCTTTCCATGTAAGTTGCTGTTTACGCATATTATCGACCACTTTGTCGATGTCTGCATCGGTCACTTCACTCTCAGGCTTAGAAATCTTTACACCATCTAAGTTTAGTTTTGCAAATTCTGGATAAACATCAAAGCTAGCTGTATAAGCGAAGTCTTTACCTTTTTCTACTGGCGCGTCTGGGATTATATCCGGTTGCACAGCAGGAACTACATCTTGACCTTCTAGGGCCTCTTGCAAGCTCGACTGAATTAAATCACCCAACACATCGTTAGTAGCGGTGCCGCGATATTGCTGTTCTACAATTTTCATTGGTACTTTACCAGGGCGAAAGCCTTGGATTTTCACGCGCTTAGAAAGCTGTTTCAAACGACCTTGAACCGCAGTTTCGATTTTATCGGCCGCTACGACCACGCTCAATTTACGGCCAATGGCACTGGTTTTTTCAACAGATGCTTGCATGTGTTACTCGTATTTAAATATCAGATTATTGTTGTTTTATCGCAGGCGATAAAGAGGCCGCGACACAATTAGGGGCGGGATTCTACCACTAAGCCTTGTCCAGACAAACTATATTGCCTGATAAAAACGATGGATTAAGGGGAAAACCTTATATAAGAGATATTGATAGATCACTCAATCGTCGTTTAGGACGCGAAACGTGGATAATCTAGAAAAGCAGTCATTTTCGCTACGTCCTTTAATATCTTAGCTTAAATGCAAACGATCATTCTTAAATGGTGCGAAAGGAGAGACTCGAACTCTCACGCCGCAAGACACTGGAACCTAAATCCAGCGCGTC
>CAZFVP010000127.1:0-6577 GCA_964522345.1 uncultured Gammaproteobacteria bacterium
TCTTTCGTTAGTGAGTGTTAGAGCAGCGCTAAATGCTAGGGAGTGTTATTTTAGCCTCATCACTTGCGCGATAAATTACACCAACACGACCGATCAATTGCACGGGTTCACTGTTGGACTTGCTAGTGATTTGCGCTAATAACGCAACTTTTTCCGCTTTTTCATTGCCTGGCAGCTTTATTTTGAGTAACTCGTGTTGGTCTAGCGCTAGTTCGATTTCATTCATTACCGCGTCAGTGAGGCCTTTGCCTCCGATCATTACCACAGGGTTTAGATTGTGGGCAATTCCACGTAAGTAATTCTTTTGTTTTCCAGTTAGAGTCATTTAATGAGATAATTATTAGCCGCACGGCAAGTTAAGAACGCGCGATTCTACCTAAACTCAGGAAAAAAACACTCAAAATGGCACGAAAAGGCAACAAAACTGGTGAATGGGCACGTCGCCATATTAATGACCCTTATGTAAAGAAAGCGACGAGTCAGGGTTATCGTTCGCGCGCCGTTTATAAATTCAAGGAAATCGACGAACGGGATCACTTAGTAAAGCCTGGAATGGTTGTCGTCGATCTCGGTTCTGCGCCGGGAGGGTGGTCGCAATATATTGCTCGTAAGTTTGGTGATAAGGTAACCACAATTGCGATAGATCTGTTGGATATGGACCAAATAGATAATGTGCATTTTATTAAGGGTGATTTTCAGGACGAAGATGTATTAAATAAAGTAGATCAGCTGTTAGATGGGCGTAAAATTGACCTTGTAATCTCGGATATGGCCCCCAATATTACGGGGGTGCGCAGTTCTGACGAAGCCTTATATGAAGGCTTGCTGGACTCAGTGCTTTATTTTTGCGAACTGCGTTTAAAAGCGAACAGCCATCTTTTAGTTAAGCTATTTGAAGGCAGCGCCTCGCATTATTATCGTCGAGAGGTAAAAAGTCGTTATAAAAGCGGCGCAGTACGTAAACCTGCGGCTTCAAGGCCTAAAAGCCGTGAATATTACTTTTTAGCGAAGCATAGGCTCGCTTAAGCATGATTAATGTGTAACCAATCCACACTATTTCATGCGAGGCTGGTACACTTAACCAGATATATATAAAACTAATTTGTCCTTTTTTAGGGCGTTTAAAGGTATTACCCAGTGAATAGACTCACCAACATAATTATTATTGGCCTATTGTTTTTGATCATTGGCGGCTTTTTAAGTAATCAAAACTCATCCGCAGGGGCGGCCGCTAAAGAGATTAAGTACTCTGAGTTTATGTCTCAGGTTATGAATGATAATGTTAAAGCGGTGCTGCTAGACGAGGGAGAGTCTCGAATTATTGGTGAATATAAGTCTGGCGGAGAGTTTTGGACCGTTACAGCTCGCCAAGACGTAAAGTTAATTGATACCTTAGTTGACAGGGGTGTTCAGTTTGAAGTTGTGCCAGTTAAGAAAACTGGCGTATTAATGAGCATTCTGTTGAACGCCATTCCATTCATACTCATTATTGGTATTTGGATTTATCTAATGCGCCAAATGCAAGGTGGCGGTGGCAAAGGTGCGATGAGCTTTGGTAAAAGTAAAGCTCGGTTGTTGAATCAAGATACTAACCGCGTGACTTTCGATGATGTTGCTGGTGTAGAAGAGTCGAAGGAAGAAGTTCAAGAGATTGTTGAGTTCTTACGCGACCCATCCCGTTTTCAAAAACTTGGTGGGCGTATGCCTAGTGGTGTTTTAATGACAGGAAGTCCGGGTACCGGTAAGACCTTACTAGCGAAAGCCATTGCTGGTGAAGCGAGGGTGCCTTTCTTCTCAATTTCGGGCTCCGATTTTGTTGAAATGTTTGTTGGGGTTGGCGCGTCTCGAGTGCGAGATATGTTTGAACAGGCGAAGAAAAACGCACCGTGTATTATCTTTATTGATGAAATTGACGCCGTTGGTCGGCATCGTGGTGCGGGTATCGGCGGTGGTAATGATGAGCGAGAGCAAACACTTAATCAGCTTTTAGTTGAAATGGACGGTTTTGAAGGCGGTGAAGGCGTTATTGTTATTGCAGCTACCAACCGACCCGATGTTTTAGACCCTGCACTATTGCGGCCTGGTAGGTTTGATCGTCAAGTTGTTGTGCCATTGCCAGATATCCGGGGTAGAGAGCAAATTCTTAAAGTACATATGCGTAAAGTGCCAATTGGCAAGACTGTCGATGCAGCTGTAATCGCACGTGGAACACCTGGTTTTTCGGGCGCTGATTTAGCTAATCTTATTAATGAAGCGGCATTATTTGCAGCCCGCGGCGCGAAGAAACTTGTTGAAATGGAAGACTTTGAATTCGCAAAAGACAAAGTCATGATGGGCGCAGAGCGCCGCTCGATTGTAATGCCTGAAGAAGAACGTTTAAATACGGCGTATCATGAATCGGGTCATGCTGTGGTGGCAGCGGTATTGAAAGATAATACTGATCCAGTGCATAAGGTTACTATTATTCCTAGGGGTCGAGCTCTAGGCTTGACTATGCAATTGCCTGAAGAAGATCGGTATAGCCACGACCGCGACTACTTACTAGCTCGGATTGCAGTGCTTATGGGAGGGCGTATCGCTGAAGAAATATTTATGAAGCAAATGACAACTGGTGCCTCAAACGACTTTGAGGTTGCGACAACCATGGCTTATAACATGGCCGCTCGCTGGGGCATGAGTGACGCATTAGGTACGCGCGTTTATGCCGAAAGCGAGCAAGAGATGATGCATGGCCAAAAGAAGCGAATGAGTGGTGAAACTGCCAAGTTACTTGATTCTGAGGTGTCCCGAATTATTGATGAAGAGTATGATCGGGCAAAAACTATTCTCGAGGAAAATAGAGAAAAAGTTGAAGTAATGACTAAATCTCTAATGGAATGGGAAACAATCGACGCGGACCAGATTGCCGAAATAATGGATGGTAAAGATCCAACTCCTCCAGCAGATTTGCCTGAACCTAAAAATAGTAATTCAGATGATGACTCGGAAGATCGCCCTAGTATAAAACCGCAAATGGATAAACCTGTAGGTGATGCCTAGATAGTTTAGTTTTAACCTATGAGTGAGAACTCTTTACACCTGTTATTTGAGCAAAATAAAGCTTTGATAATGGGCGTTGTTAATACGACCCCTGACTCTTTCTCTGACGGCGGCCAGTTCAGTGATGTTGACTGCGCAGTTAAGCATGCACTAAAGCTAGTTAAGCAAGGCGCCGATATCTTGGATATCGGTGGAGAGTCTACTCGCCCTGGAGCAGAAAAAGTTGAGCTTAATGAAGAACTGAAAAGAGTTATTCCCGTTATTGAAGCGTTAAAGCTTAGAACGAATACACCGATATCAATAGATACATACAAGCCTAAAGTCATGCAAGCTGCAATTGAAGCTGGTGCGTCAATGGTTAATGATATTAATGGTCTACGAGACATAGATGCGTTAAGTATCGTAGCCCAGGCAAACGTGCCTGTCTGTATAATGCATATGCAAGGCGACCCTCGCACAATGCAGCGGCAACCTTCATACCGTAACGTGCTAGATGAAGTGACACATTTTTTTCGTCAACGTCTTACCGAGACCTCCAATGCTGGAATTTCAAAGAGTGATGTGATTATTGACCCTGGTATTGGCTTTGGTAAAACCTTGCAACATAATCTACAACTGCTTAACTCTATACCAGAACTACGCACGAACTTAGAGTGCGAGGTGTTAATTGGTGTTTCACGAAAATCGTTGATTGATAAACTCTTAGCTCGTTCAGTCGATCAACGTTTGCCTGCAAGTTTAGGGTTAGCCGTGCAGTCAGTTCTCAGTGGCGCTAAAATAGTGAGAGTGCATGATGTGCATGAAACCTATGACGCGGTTCGAGCTGTCGAGGCTGTGCGTAATAGTTAAGCGGTAAATATTATTTGTATCACCCGAGCTCAATAAATTAGGAAAGTAAAAATGACAGCATCTTTTTTTGGCACTGACGGAATACGCGGCGCAGTTGGCGTAGAGCCGATCACTCCTAAAACGATTGTTCATCTTGGTTGGGCTTTGGGAATGGTAGTTAAACGGCACTACGGAAAAGGCAATGTGCTCATAGGTAAAGATACGCGAGTATCTGGGTACCTTTTAGAATCGGCAATGGAAGCGGGTTTATCGTCGGCGGGTATGGATGTAACAATGCTTGGCCCTCTGCCGACACCTGCTATTGCGTACTTAACGCAAACAGCGAGAGCTAATGCAGGTGTGGTAATTAGTGCTTCGCATAATCGTTATTCGGATAATGGGATTAAATTTTTCTCACCCCATGGCTCAAAAATTTCAGATGAAATGCAAAATGAAATCGAAGCGCTTATGTCGGAGACGATGAGAGTGGTAGAGTCGCAAGAACTTGGTAAAGCTCATCGAATGGATGATGCTGTTGGGCGCTATGTGGAGTTTTGTAAAGGTACAATTCCTCGACGTATGAATTTTAAAGGCCTCAAGGTGGCGCTAGATTGTGCCAACGGCGCTGCGTATCAATCGGCGCCTGCCGCGTTTCATGAGCTTGGTGCGGACATACAGATTATTAACAACAAGCCAAACGGTTTTAATATAAATAATGACTGTGGGTCAACTCATATTCAAGGGTTGCAGGAATTAGTAGTAGAAGAGCATTGTGATGTTGGCATTGCCTTTGACGGCGACGCGGATAGAGTGTTAATGGTTGATCGCAAAGGTGATGTTGTCGACGGAGATCAATTGCTTTTCGTAATTGCCGATAGCCTGCATAAGCAAGGCCGTTTGAAGGGCGGAGTTGTTGGCACTTTGATGAGTAATTTTGGGATGGAGAAAGCCCTTGAAGAGCGAAATATTCCCTTTGTTAGGGCCAATGTCGGCGACCGCTATGTGATGCAGGAATTAAAGGCTCGAGACTGGGTTATTGGTGGCGAATCCTCGGGGCATATAATTTGTTTGGACAAAACCACCACGGGCGACGGTTTAGTATCGGCGTTACAGGTGCTTACCCAAATGCAGTTCATGGGGAAGCCATTGGACGAACTTGTTTCTGAAATGCAGATGTATCCTCAAACTATGATAAACGTTAAATTGTCTGCAGACATTAATGCGACGACATTATGTGACTCTAGCCAGGTGACTAAGGCAATTCACGCTGCAGAGCAGAGGTTGTCGGGTACTGGCAGAGTATTATTACGACCGTCTGGGACCGAACCAGTGATTAGAGTGATGGTAGAAGGTAGGGACGAGGCTTTGGTGCAATCAGTTTGTGAAAATGTTTCCCAAGCTGTAAATGATCAACTATAAACACGAATTGATGTGAGTAAATTGTTCGCAAGACTCCTAGTGCAAAGCTAGGTGCTATGCTAATATCCGGCGCACACTAGGTTCTAAAGAGGTAAGTCTTATGAGACGTTTTTTAGTAGCAGGTAATTGGAAGATGAATGGCAGTTCAGAAATGACAGCCGATCTAATTTCTGGTGTGGCCAGACAAGCATTCGAAGCCGCGCGACTAAGTGAACAACGGGAACTCAGTTATGACATTTTAGTGTGTCCTTCGGCTCCATATTTGAGTCAAGCGGTGGTAAATTCAGATAGCTTACCAATTACGGTTGGCGCCCAGAATAGCAGCCAATTTAACTCAGGCGCTTATACGGGAGAGTTGTCTCTTTCAATGTTATCTGACGTTGGCTGTGATTATGTTTTAGTTGGTCACTCTGAACGACGAGATTTATTCAAAGAGAGTAATCAAAGTATTGCTGAAAAATTTTCGGCGTGTGTTAATCATTCATCGTTAATTACGCCGATACTTTGTGTTGGGGAAACACTGACTCAGAGGCAGGAAAATAGAACTGAAGCCGTGGTCGGTGATCAGCTGGATGCCGTTATTGAAAAGGCCGGCATTGCTGGTTTTGCTAATGCGGTTGTTGCTTATGAGCCCGTATGGGCGATTGGTACTGGTGAAACGGCAACTCCTGAACAGGCTCAAGAAGTACATGCGTTTATTCGTGCGAAGCTTCGTGAATTAGATGCTGACATTGCGCAATCGATAAGAATTATTTACGGCGGTAGTGTTAAGCCGAGTAATGCATACGCGTTATTTACACAAGAAGACATAGATGGTGGCCTAATAGGTGGTGCATCGTTAAAAGTAAGTAGTTTCGCAGAAATTTGTGAGACGGTACAAAAAATCATAGAAAAGACTTGAACACTGAACTTTTAGACCAATATTGAGTTTAAAGCAGTGTTCGCTTAAACAGAGTTATAAAATGAACATCACAACTATTCTAATAATCGTCAATGTGTTTGCAGCTATCGCAATTATTGCGTTAGTGTTAATGCAACAAAGTAAGGGCGACATGGGCTCTGCGTTCGGCGGTGGTGGCTCATCAAGTATGTTTGGTAGTAAAGGGTCGGCGAATTTTTTAAGCCGTTGCACCTCGACTATGGTTACTCTATTTTTTTTAAGCAGTTTAGTATTGGCCTATGTTTACGCGAAACGTGATGCACAAGACCAGGAAATTGCTCCAATTTTTGTCGAACAAAGTAATGAAATACCTAGTATAGAAGAGGTTGTCGATGACCTTTCTAGCGAAGT
>CAZFVP010000128.1:0-6536 GCA_964522345.1 uncultured Gammaproteobacteria bacterium
AAAAACAGTGCTATATTGACTATGGGGGACTTAATTATGAAAGCATTCAAATCGTTTTACATGCCGTTCGCTATTCTAGGTATGTTGTTTTGGCCGAGCGTATCGGTCGCCATGCTCTGCGCAAATCCACCAGATGTAGTAATTCCTGATGACTCCATAAATACCGGGGCGAGTGACCTCAATCCTGGCTCTCCTGGCATCATTGAGGTTGTGATCCCGCCGGGTGCCGAAGGCACAATTACCGATCTAAATATACAGTTGTCAATAGATAGCACCTGGGTCGGTGACTTGATTGTTACATTGACAAGCCCTGCGGGAACAGTGGTTACCTTGATCGATCGTCCTGGGCGGGGAATCGGCGGAGCAGGCGGTTTTGGTTGTTCAGAGGATGATATCGACGTTATCTTAGACGATAGTGCCACTACTGAAGCCGAGTTACAGTGTGCAACGACGGCTCCAGCAATAGGTGGAACCCAACAGCCTTTTGGCAATTTAAGTGACTTTAATGGAGAGAGCATCTCTGGAACCTGGACTTTCACCGCGGTTGACTTTTTTCCTGCCGATCAAGGAACATTTAGCGCAGATGGTATTTGTTTAACCGGCGTGACTAACCCGGTAACAATTAGTCAATTTAAAAGTCGGCGCCAAGGTAAGTCTCTAGTATTTGATTGGGAAACCTCGAGTGAGTCATTTAATCTTGGTTTTGATTTATGGGGTAATGTCGATGGTGAATGGCAACAGCTAAATAGGCGTCTAATCGAGAGTGATTCATTAGACTCGGTTAAGCCTCAACAGTATCGTCATAGGGTGAATGCACTAAAAGTAGAAGGTGATATCTCACAAGTTGGTATTTCTTCTTACGCATCGTCTGGCAAAGAAGATTTCTACGGACCATTTGAAATAGGCCAAGAATACGGTGAAGCGGCCGTACCAGAATATGTTGATTGGGCTTATCAGCGTTCTTTGCACGACAAAGCCATGATTGAGGCTGGATATATAAAGACGAAGAATCGATGGAGAAAAAATAGCGTGCGAAAACAAGCTCGCCAGGATCGACAAAAGCGTCGATTCCCTAGAGTTATTTTCGATATAGAATCAGATGGCATGTATCGAATCACTTATGAAGAACTCCTTAACCAAGGGATCAATCTCAATCGTATGCCACTGCATAAACTCTCATTGACTCGTGATGGAGTTGCGATTCCAAGAGCGGTCTTCAACTCTAAAACTAAGTCTAAGAGACGATTTGGACCGGGTTCAGAACTGGTGTTTTATGGCCGTGGACCTTCTGACTCGGATTCTCGATATGTGGGTACCGCTCCGTATGTGTTATCGCTAGACTCGTCCAAGGTTATTGATATCTCGCGCTCGACACCGCTTGCTGATGCTGACGCTGCGGATATTGGCACGATCGATCAAACGCATCGTTTTACCGAAAATTTTGGTAGTAAAAATATTTACTCTTTCGGCTTAGAAGGCGACGGTTGGTACGACTCGTCTATTCGAGCAATCAGACGAATTGGCGTCAAAAGTATTAATCTTGACGTAAGCAATGATGCTGTTTTAGACGATGTAGCGACAATCGAGTTATTACTGTTTGGTGTTACAAGCTACCCCGGTATTGATGTCGACGGAGATGGTGAACCTGAACCTGGTCATCATTATAAGGTTTATTTGAATAGAGCCGAATTCCCAGACGCGATCGCCGAAGGCTACGGCAACGGAAGAGAGTTTATCAACGTTTCTCAGGACGTAGTTGGTCAGCTTAAACATGGCGATAATGAGATTCAAATCGAGCTAATTCCCGACAATGGGCATAACATTGATTTAGTTTATTTAGTCGATGGTTCTATGAGCTACGCGCGGCCGAATATGATTAATGGTGGCGCACTGACCGTACGTCAGGGCAAAGGAGAAAGCAAAACGGTAGCTAAAACAAATGGCGTTGGTATCGACGCTGTTTACGCGACTGACCATGAGCATAATGTTTCGCAGCGGCCCTTTACGATTAAAGACGGGTTAGTTGAAGTTGTTAATCAAGCAAATCCTTCACAACGTGGGCCTGTTATGTTGCGGTTTGTCAGCGAAGGCGGTTACGCTACGCCAGAGAATATTTATGTTGCTGATAGCGTTGACCCAGATGAGTTGGATTTATCTGAGGTTGATTACGTTGTTATCTCGGACGCTAGTTTACGTGGTGAAGTGCTGCAAAAGTTTGTTGTGCGACAAGAGGAGCTAGGTCGACGTACAAAGGTTGTCACCAGCCAAACTATATTCGATGCCTATAGCGGAGGAAACCCATTGCCGCAGGCAATCGCTGATTACCTTGCCGAGCAGTCGAATTCATCACCATTTAAGTATGTGCTTCTCGTGGGTGGGCATACTTATAATTATAGAGCTTATAATACTGACGATAGTAACCGACCAATTAACTTGATCCCAAGTTTCTACCGCGCTACCGATTTTATCACCAAGCAAATTCCTACGGCTGTGCCATTCGTTGATTTTGATCATGATGGTGCGCCTGACAGGGCGATCGGGCGCTGGCCAGTAAGGGACCTGATTCAATTAGAGCTAGTAGTGAATAAGACGTTGACGTGGCATGCCGACGGCAGCCACAAAGATTCGAAGACTGGGTTATTTATAGCCGATGGCAATGATGAGCAAAATGATTTCTCTCAAAGCGTGCGTCGCTTGACCTCCTCTTTGGGGTTAGATTTGAATCCTTGGCAAGCACCGGACGAGGTTTTGTTAGACACTATTAATGCTGATAGTTCGATTGATCAGGGCGACAAGCTTACTAGCGCGCGAAATCAAATTGTAGATGGCATAAACAAGGGTCCAGCATTAACCGTTTATTCTGGACATGGCGCGCCCGGAGTTTGGGGAAGGCAAAAATTGATCTATGGCAGTGTTTCAGATCGCTTTGAAAATACTACAAGGCCAACTTTTATGATGCCGCTAGCGTGCTATACCACATATTACGAAACACCTGATATCAAGTCGCTGCCCGAAGTCTTGTTTACTGATACTGCTGCAGGCGCGGTGGCCATAAGTGGCTCAGCGTTATTAAGTGATTCCAGTGATAACGAGCGCTTTGCTCAAGCGGTGCTCAAAAAGATGACGGTCGATGGCATCGACTTAGGGTCAGCGGTATTGAGCGTTAAGCAAGAAACTCATAAGTTTAGCCCGAGACATCAAACGGTGGTTTATAGTTGGGTGACCTTAGGCGATCCAACCTTGAGTTTTAATTTGCCAAAGGTTGAACCGTTACCAAGCATAGATCAATCAAGAGGAAATCATCCTTAAGCAATGTTTTGTTTTTCTCGATGTAAGTACCAAACACCAGCAACAATCATTGTTATGCCCAGCGCGTGATAGATTGTAAACGCCTCTCCTAAGATAAAGATCGCGAAGGTGCTGGTGAATGCTGGGCCGACCATTGCCACAATGCTGGTTTTATTAGCGCCAATTCGCGCTACTGCCGAGGTGGTAAAAAAAGTGGGTATGACAGTGCAAAATATCGCAATAATTAAAATCCAAAACAAACCAGTCGCATTGACGTTTGGCGACATTATACTTCGAGTCAGCGCATAATGAATAAATATTCCGATACTCGCGGAGATTAGAGCAATGCAAGTAAAGACGCGACTGCCGATTTCGGCGATGAGTGCTTTACTGAAAATTAGATAGATCGCAAAGAATAGTGCGCTAACTAAAATAAAGAATGCGCCGATGAATACCTCACTACCAAAGCTCTGCAAATCGTGCCCGAAAATAACTGTCACTCCTAAGTAGGTAATCATTAATGAAACAATCATTCTTAAATTTACTTTATCCCTAAAAAAGAGAGCCCCGAGTAGCACCACGATTGTTGGATACACGTAGAGGATCATTCTGCCGAGTTGGGCGGTAACATATTGTAGGCCTATCAGGTCTAAGAAACTGGCGCAATAATATCCCAAAAGTCCGATAACGCAGGTCGTTAAAACCACTTTGAAATTTAAGCGTGACTTTTTTTTCGGATCGCGTAATAGCAGAATCAGCATGATCGTATAAACGGGTAGTGAGAAAAGCATTCTGAACGCGATCAAGGTTGTCGGGTCGATTTCTTGCGCGTAAATCAACTTCACGAAAATTGGGCGAATTGCAAATAAGGCTGAGGCACCTATGCCGAATAAGAATCCAGCGGTGGTGGTCGACATACGTTTGCTTTGGGACATTATTGAATAGCGATAGCACGCTCTGCATGGTTTTTAACAACAGTAGTGATCATGCAGTAAAGCATCTCACTAGCCAAGCAATCTTTTGCATAGATTTGACGGCTAGAACTACCGAAATAGTTAAAAAAAGAGTATCATTTCGGCGCTCTTTCAATCAGACGTTGCGAACGCTTTTGCAGTAATGTTGTTGGTGCAGATTAAGAGTATTGATATAACGATCTTATTAATCCTAACAAGGTAAAGACATAATGAATGTTCACGAGTATCAGGGTAAAGAAATCCTGAGGAAATACGGGGTTACCACACCTCGCGGTATTCCTTGCTTTTCAGTAGACGAAGCGATGGCAGCAGCCGAAGAATTAGGTGGCAACGTATGGGTAGTTAAGGCTCAAATTCACGCTGGTGGCCGAGGTAAAGGCGGTGGTGTGAAGGTTGCGACAAGCAAAGAACAATTGCGCGAATACGCCGATGCAATCCTTGGCATGCAGTTGGTCACGCCTCAAACTGGCCCCGAAGGTAAGCTTGTTAATCGTCTTTATATTGAAGAAGGCGCTGACATTGCTGACGAATTATACGTTGGCGCGTTAGTTGATCGTGAAACGCAAAAGGTAGTGTTGATGTGTAGCTCGGAAGGCGGCATGGACATTGAAGAAGTTGCGGAACAAACTCCTGAAAAAATTCTAAAAATTTACGTAGATCCGACTGAAGGTTTGGATCGCTCTGAAGCTAAAGACGTTTGTTCCAAAATTGGAATTCCAGATGTTGCGGTTGAAGAGGGTGCTGATTTTCTTGCTGGTTTATATGAAGCTTTTGTTGCGTCTGACGCATCTCTTGCTGAGATCAACCCTCTAATCGTTACTGGCGACAATCGTGTTATCGCACTGGATGCCAAGTTCAATATCGATTCAAATGCCTTGTATCGTCAGCCAGAAATCATGGAATATCGTGACTTGACTGAAGAAGACGCCAATGAAATCGAAGCGTCAAAATGGGGCCTATCGTACATTTCCTTAGATGGCAATATTGGTTGTTTAGTGAATGGTGCTGGCTTAGCGATGGCGACAATGGACATCATTCAATTATACGGTGGTGAGCCCGCTAACTTCCTAGATGTTGGTGGTGGTGCGAACAAAGAGCAAGTAACTGAGGCATTTAAAATCATGTTAGCCAACCCTAAAGTGGAAGGCATCTTGGTGAATATCTTTGGCGGCATTATGCAATGTGACGTGATTGCCGCAGGTATTGTTGCAGCAGCACAAGAAGTCGGTTTGAGCGTGCCACTAGTGGTTCGCTTAGAAGGTACAAATGTTGAGAAGGGCCGTGCCATTTTGGACGAGTCTGACGTGAAACTACAAACGGCTACTACCATGGCCGACGCCGCAGAGAAAATCGCTGCTGCGGTTAAAGCTTAGGAGCTCTGCTTATGTCGATTCTAATTAATAAAGAGTCTCGCATCGTGACTCAGGGTATCACTGGTAATACTGGTGAGTTCCATACGACTCAATGTTTAGATTATGCCTTTGGCCGCGATTGTTTTGTTGCTGGTGTTACGCCAGGTAAAGCGGGTCAAACTGTACAAGGTGTTCCTGTGTTAAATACCGTTGCTGAAGCTAAAGAGCAACACGGTGTCAATGCATCGGTTATCTACGTTCCACCACGTTTCGCAGCAGCGGCGATTGACGAAGCCGTCGACGCTGAGTTAGACCTAGTGATTTGCATCACAGAAGGCATACCCGTTGCTGACATGATCAAGACTCGTGATCGCATGCGTAAAATGGGCAGCAAAACGGTTCTTGTCGGCCCTAACTGCCCAGGCGTGATTACGCCGGAAGAAGTTAAGATCGGGATTATGCCTGGTTACATTCACCAGAAGGGTAACATTGGTGTGGTATCACGGTCTGGAACCTTGACCTACGAAGCAGTGCATCAGCTTACTCAACTAGGCATGGGCCAATCTACATGCGTTGGCATTGGTGGTGATCCGGTTAACGGAATGAAGCACATTGATGTACTAAAAATGTTCAATGACGACCCTGAAACTGAAGCGGTTGTTATGTGTGGCGAAATCGGTGGTACTGACGAAGAAGAGTGTGCCGATTGGATCAAAAACAATATGACCAAGCCTGTTGCCGGTTTCATTGCTGGTGTTACCGCTCCTCCTGGAAAACGCATGGGCCATGCTGGCGCAATCATTTCTGGTGGGCAGGGCACAGCTCAATCTAAGATTGATGCTCTACGAGACGCTGGCGTTCATGTAACGGTTAACCCGTCTGAAATGGGCAGTACACTTAAGGAAGCGATGTCCTAGTATCG
>CAZFVP010000129.1:0-6387 GCA_964522345.1 uncultured Gammaproteobacteria bacterium
CGTAAACTAAACTCATTTTTATTCTCTCTAATCGTTTTGTACTTTTGGGTCAGTTGTAAAGCTTTTCCCCGCGCCAGTCATCGCATATACGCCTTCGCGTACTTCACCATATTCTGCAATGCCATCACGCATGGCTTGTAAATAGTCATCCCACTCAATTTGATGGAAAGCCGCAAAGTGCATTAAGATTTGCCCGTTAACTCCCAGCACATATAACAAACCTATGTTGGGTGTTTTTAATGCCCTGTGCTCTTCCTCAGTCAAAACATAGTTGCTTAATAACGCATCAACATTATCGCGGTACTGCTGTTGAACTTGCTCATCACGATTAATGTCATAAAGCACTTTTTGCACGTAGTACAAACTCATATTAGTAGCCTGCCGTCTCGATACCGTCTGAGGACTCAACAAACTGGGCTGCTAACTGACGGGTTGCATTTGCTAACAATGAGGCGTCCACACCAACTCCAATAAATCGTGCCCCAGCCGCAACATATTTATCTGCCAGTTCTTTAGTAACGGCTAATACACCTGATTGCTTGCCAGCACGAGCAATAATTGTAAATGCTTCTTCAATCGCAGCGACCACCACAGGGTGCCCGGGGTTGCCTACAAACCCCATTGCCGCTGAGAGGTCCGATGGTCCGATAAACACGGCGTCAACCCCTTGAACATTTACGATTTCTTCAATATTTCTTAAACCAACTAAGGTTTCTATTTGTACGACAACACAAACTTCTTGATTGGCTTTTTCTAGATAGTCGGTGGTGCGGTTCCAGTTTGCGGCACGAGCCATGGATGTACCTAAACCGCGCACTCCCACTGGAGGGTATTTCGCCGCTGCAACGATTTGCTCGGCTTGATCAGCGGTATCAACCATTGGAACCAATAACGTTTGTGCACCGATATCTAATAGCTGTTTAATGAGTGCAGTGCTACCTTCCACTGGCCTCACAAGTGCCGACACAGGATAAGGCTCTATCGCTTGCAAGTGCGCCATTACTGATTTTAAATCAAAAGGGCCGTGTTCTGCGTCGACCAACACCCAATCAAAACCAGCACCCGCGCCTATCTCAGCAACAGTGGTACAGGGTATACCCTGCCATAGGCCAAATATCGGCTTGTCGCCGCCCAATGCTTGTTTAAATTTATTTTTCTTAATTACCGACATGTTCAATAACCTTAACTTGCTAAATAAATTTGACTAAAAGATCGCCTAGAGAACCATATTCAGCCGTTACAACATCTCCCGCTTGCACTTTAATAGGCGCTGTAAATGAACCACTTAGTAAAATTTGTCCGGGTTCTAGAGCGATACCGTGCGGCGCAAAGCGTTTAGCGATCCAGCGAATACCGTTAGCCGGATGATTTAACACCGCGGCCGCTAAGCCAGTTTGTTCGATAACATCATTGCGTTTGACAATCGCCCCTGCCCATCTTAAATCCATGTCACTGGGATCAACTTTTTGACCACCCATAATGATGCCAGCGTTTGCAGCATTATCTGAAATGGTGTCAAACACAGTTCGCGTGTAACCTGTTTCTGGGTGCACTCGATAACTACGTGCGGCTATTAATTCAAACGCGGGTATCACATAATCGGTCGCGGACATTACCTCTTCTAAGCTTATGTTTTCACCGAATAATCGATCTTTTAGTACGAAAGCCAATTCAACTTCAATTTGCGGATCGAGAAAATCAGCCGCTCTAATTTCTCCATTATTAGGAAACACCATATCGTCTAACAGCACTCCATAATCTGGCGTGTCTATCTTCATCACCCGCTGCATTGCTCGGGAGGTAAGGCCTATTTTATAGCCAACCACCTTACGACCATCGTTCTCAACTTTACGATTAACCCAAGCCGACTGAACGGCGTAAGCATCGTCCATGGTCATCTCAGGGTGCATTAGCGTTATAGGCTCGATCTGCCGACGCGCCTTCTCGGCGTCATAGAGATTCGCCGCCGCGAGCTTAATTTGCTGCTCATTTAACATGACTTACAAATGGTCCTGAATATTGTTTTTATTAAATTTAAGTACAGGCTCTAGTTCTTTCATTTCAAAGGAAATAGCCATTCCTCGTTGCGCTACCTGATCGCTAAAATGATCACAAAATACGTTAAAGAAGAGCTCAGCGGCCATTTGCCTATCTTCAAGAGAGCGACCCGCACCCAGCTTTACTTCCAAATGAGCGAAGCCATGTTCAGGGTTTCCATCAGCTAAGCGGTAATGACGGCAAGGGTAAGCACGGCTGCGAATACCTTTAACTGGAAACAAGCCGGTTAACTCCGCCGACTGATGCAACGCTTCAAACAAATTCTGAATCGATGATCGGCTATGATCAAGGTTGTCAGAAAATTCAAGTACAAAATGTGCCATAAAAAACCTTCCTAATACTCTAATTATTGACTAAACAGCGCCTAGAACCGGAACTCGATGCGTGCCATGAGCAATGCATACGTTTTTAGTTTCCATGTAAAAATCGAAACTATAATCGCCACCATCACGACCAATCCCAGACATTTTGGTACCGCCAAACGGCGATGGTAGGTTGCGGTTGTTTTCAGAGTTGATCCACAACATACCGGCATCCACCGCATGCGCTAAGCGCATCGCACGACCAGTATCGTTGGTCCAAATATAACCGGCTAAACCATAAGCCGTGTCGTTAGCTATTTCAATGGCCTGATCTTCAGTATCAAATTCAATTGCAGTAAGCACTGGGCCAAAAATTTCTTCTTGGGCGATGCGCATTTCATTGGTGGCATCGCAAAATAAAGTGGGCTGAACGAAATTGCCGTTATCCATGCTGGATTTCGTCTCAGTTGGGAAATCATCATGATCATAAGCCGCACCTCCAACCTCAACACTTGCGCCGTCTTGTTTGGCAATATCCATGTAACTCAATACTTTTTCATAATGCTCTACATGAACCAATGGCCCAACTTCTGTTTCAGGGTCTAACGGGTGACCTACTTTTAATGCTTTTACGCGCTCCTTAAGGGCACTTAAAAATTTGTCTTTAATACCCGACTGCAACACCAAACGGCTAGACGACGTGCAGCGTTGACCATTGAGACTATAAATCATGAACACGACCGCATCCAACGCTCTATCAAAATCAGCATCGTCAAAAACAATGACTGGGTTTTTACCACCCAGTTCAAAATGCATACGTTTCAAGGTGTCGGCACCTTGGCGCATGATATGACTGCCAGTAGACGACTCGCCAACTAAGGCAACTGCTTTTATAGCCGGGTGCTCAGTCAAGCGCTTACCAGCCACTTCGCCAAAACCATTAACCGTGTTCCAAACACCCGCTGGCAAGCCAGCTTCTTCGGCAATCTCAGCCAGCAACATAGCGCTTAGTGGAGTTAACTCGGCTGGCTTATGAACAATTGTGCAACCGGCTGCAAGTGCCGGTGCGATCTTCCAAGTGGCCAGCATAAACGGCGTATTCCACGGAGTAATAATCCCTACTGGGCCGATCGGTGTGCGTACAGTAAAGTTGGTGTGCTCATCCTGATATAACGATAATCCATTTTTAGCTTCTGCCGCTTTGTCAGCAAAGAAACGAAAGTTAGCCGCACCACGTATCGCCGCCTGCTTCATAAATCTAATGGGTTGTCCGCAATCAATCGATTCTACTAAAGCAATTTCTTCGGCTCTTTCAACAATTTTGTCGGCAAAATGATGCAATATTTTTTTGCGTTCAGCGCCAGACATATCACGCCATGCTTCGAAGGCCGCTTCAGCCGCTTCACATGCTTGATCTATATCGGCTTCCGTTCCAATCGCTACCTCACCTAAAGAGAGGTTATTGACCGGTGTAACATTGGTATACGTTTTTGCGTCGGCGGCTAATACCGGTTTTCCAGCGATAAAGTGCCCTGTAGTGTTAACTTTAAAGCGCTCTAAATAAGCGTTAGCCGATGTAATATTTTGTTCAAGTACGGACATATCGAGGCCTAATAATAGATAATGCGTTAATTAATAATTTGGTTCTTAGTCAAGAAAACTGCGCTAATTTAACATTTTTCTTGCCGAACACGTTTTATTTAAGTTAACATGTTAATTATTAAAGCGCAATACATCATTCTGAGTAATGCTTTACAAAAATACGATTCGACACAATACAAGCGGAGTACACGATGAAATTTTTAAGTTATCAACATAAGGGCAAACTTTCGTGGGGCGCCATATTAGATCAAGGCGTTGTCGACTTAGGCGTTGTCATGGGTGGCACACTGCAATCGGTGATTGAGAACGATCAATTAGACCAAGCGAAGACTAAAGCGTCACAAGCAACCGACTTCATTAATCTAAGCGAAATAGAGTTTCTCGCGCCCATTACTAATCCTGGTAAAATTGCTTGCATCGGCGTTAATTACAAAAACAGAAACGCCGAATACAAAGACGGCTCTGCCGACCCCGTATTCCCAAGCCTGTTTATGCGAACACCCGATTCATTCACGGTCCATAAAGAGCCTCTGTGGAGACCGCCTGAATCCACGCAGCTGGACTACGAAGGCGAGATAGTCATTGTCATCGGTAAAGCTGGCCGCCGAATTCCTGAAGAAAATGCCTACGAACACATCGCAGGCCTGACCATTATGAACGAAGGCACTCTCCGCGATTGGGTTCGTCATGCTAAGTTCAACGTAACACAAGGTAAAAACTTCATTAATTCTGGCTCAATTGGGCCATGGATGGTTAGCGCTGACGAGTTCGATGCCAATAAGTATGAAAACATGCATATCACCACTAAGGTTAATGGCGAGTTACGGCAAGATGACACAACAGCAAGTATGATGTTTCCGTTAAAATACATCATCAGCTATTGCTCGAAATTCTTCCACCTTAAACCTGGAGATATCATTGCAACGGGAACGCCGAATGGCGCAGGTGCTCGATTTGATCCTCCAAAGTACTTGGTTCCTGGTGACACCATTGAGGTAGAAGTCGAGGGCGTAGGAAAACTAGTCAACGGAGTTATTGATGAGCCAATCGAACCCCAGTAAACAGTCGTCGAGTTCTCTAATACCGGAGAAACTCAACCAATCAAGAATAACCGAACTCCCTGAGTTCGATCGTTCTTTACCAATGTCATTGCTGCGCGCGCGTGAAGCAGTGATGTCCAAGTTTATTCCGTCGTTGAAGGAACATGGCTTGTCGGCGCAACAGTGGCGAGCTATTCGTTCGCTTGAACAAGAAGATGGCATAGAGATTTCCGAACTCTCGAAACGCTGCTACCTACTGAAGCCCAGCATGTCTCGTATTGTGCAGAACTTGGAGGGCCGAAAATTAATTGAACGACGCAGCGTAACCTCAGATCAACGACGAACCGCTTTATACCTTACTCAGGCCGGGCGAGACTTGGTTGAGCTTGTCGCGCCAAAATCAGAGGAGCGTTATCAATTTATTAGCCGCCAATTTGGCAATGGCAAACTCGAGCTATTGCAAGAGTTGCTTGAAGATTTAGTAAACGCAATCAATGAAGACGATTAATAGGCCAAACACTATCAGCGGAAACCTCTACTACTAGGCACTTAACTATGAACACATTAAATTCCTTACTGATCAAGAATAGCAGCTACATCAATGGTCAATGGCACACGGGCAACGGCAACGCCTTCAATGTCACTAACCCTGCAAACGGCAATCTCATCTGTAGCTTAAACGGCGCCGACAAAGGCGATGCAACAATGGCCGTTGACGCGGCCACCGCCGCTATGCCTAAATGGCGCGCTAAAACGGCCAAACAACGATCAGCAATTTTACGTCGTTGGTTCGAGCTGATAATGCAAAACCAAGATGATCTCGCCGCCATTCTTACTGCTGAGCAAGGTAAACCCCTTGCTGAGGCAAAGGGTGAAATTGCCTATGGCGCGAATTACATTGAGTGGTTCGCAGAAGAAGGTAAGCGAAACTATGGCGACACCATTCCTAGCGCTACGCCCGGTTCTCGTGTTGTAGTTATTAAGCAAGGTGTCGGTGTTGTCTCTGCGATTACACCTTGGAACTTTCCAAATGCAATGATTACGCGAAAAGCCGCGCCCGCCTTAGCGGCAGGCTGCGCTTTTATCGTTAAAGCGGCGCAAGAAACACCGCTATCGGCATTGGCGTTAGCCGAACTGGGTGAGCAAGCGGGTATTCCAGCCGGCATCTTCAATGTCATTGTCAGTGACTCGTCTCGCCCAATAGGCGAAGTATTAACCGGCGATCCAAGAATCGCTAAATTCTCTTTTACTGGGTCTACCGAGGTTGGAAAAATATTGCTCGCACAATGTGCCACCACCGTTAAGAAAACATCAATGGAACTTGGTGGCAATGCTCCGTTTATTGTATTCAACGATGCTAATGTCGACGATGCGGTTCAAGGCGC
>CAZFVP010000130.1:0-6218 GCA_964522345.1 uncultured Gammaproteobacteria bacterium
CCTCTCAATAGCACCTCTTATCCATTCAAGTGCCGGGTGCCTAGATAGCTTATCGTGCCAAATCATGTCAAGGCACCGAAAATCAGCAGGTAAATCTATAGGACTCTTGAACATAATATGCTCCGATGTTTTAAGACGATTAAGTACCGAAGTTGGGGCCGTCAGTACTAAATCGCTTTGCCCAATAATCGGAGGAGCAGCGGCAAAGTAGTCGATAACTAAACCTATATGCCTTGTTAATCCTACTTTTGCTAACTCATCGTCAACAAATCCGCGAGCATCGCCTCGAGGACTAACAAGAAGATGGGACGATTGACTAAATCGTCGGATGCTTTGCTTTTTACCCAATAGTGGATGTCCTTTTCGAACTAAGCACGAGTAGTCGTCTTCAATTAATATTGACTGACCAAATCGGTCGGGGACGGAGCCAAACGCGGCGATAGCGAAATCAACTTCGCCAAGGTCGAGAGCCTCCAAGGCACGTCCCGCGGGTGACAAAATACGCACCTTTAACTGAGGTGCTTCACGCGCCAAGATTTCCATCAAATGAGGAGCTATGACAATCGAAAAGAAATCTACTGCGGCAATTTTCACACTACGCTTAGTGGTCGCTGGATCGAACCCCTGAGGCTCAAGTAACTCCTGTAGATCCGCCAAAATACTATTCACGTGCGGTGCTAATTCATTTGATCTTGGCGTCGGGCGGAGCCCGCCTACTCCCCGCAAGAAAAGCTCATCTTTTAATTGATGGCGCAACCTTGCAAGCGCATTAGAAGTGGCGGATTGAGACAAACACACCCGATCAGCAGCGCGCGTAACGCTAAGCTCTGAATAAATAGCATCGAACACGACTAATAAGTTTAAGTCTAAGGAACGTAAATTCATTTATTGATAGCATCAATATTGCTAAGACAGAATATCCATTTCAAAAATATCATAAAAAAGAGTACATTTTCAACATCTAATCTGAGGAACGCAGCCTCATAACGTATATTTCACTTGAGTCATACTATGAAACGCTTAGACAACAAAATCGCAGTAATCACTGGTGGCAACTCTGGCATAGGGCTTTCAACAGCTAAAACCTTTATCGACCAAGGTGCGAAAGTTGCCATTTTTGGCAGAAATCAAAAGACACTTGATGATGCCGTCGAAACCCTTGGCACCAATGCTATAGGTATACAAGGCGATGTCACAAACGACGACGATCTTAAAAAGCTTTTCGACGATACCCAAAGCCGTTTCGGTAAAATAGATATCGTTTTTGCTAACGCAGGGGTCGCCGACTTCATGCCTCTAGAAGCGATTACAGATGAACACATCGACAAGGTCTTCGGCATAAATGTTAAGGGCACACTCAAAACAGTTCAATTATCTCTTGGCGCGCTCAATGATAATGCATCGATCATCCTAACCACGTCAGACATCAATAAACTAGGTGTAGCTGGTTCTTCGATCTATGCCGCATCTAAAGCAGCAATACGTTCAATGGCGAGAACATTCTCACGTGAATTATTGGAACGCGGTATTCGAGTCAATGCGGTTGCACCTGGCCCAGTGTCCACGCCGATTTTTGGCCGCATGGGGCTTCCCGAAGAAGTTGCCGAGGGCATCGAAGGCGAATTCACGTCTTTAGTTCCTTTAGCCCGCGCTGGTAAGCCTAGTGAGATAGCAGACGCTGCCCTCTTTTTAGCATCGTCAGAGTCATCTTACATGGTAGGTGCCGAATTGGTTGTCGATGGCGGCTTGACTCAGCTTTGAGACCCCAACGTTTGACCGATACCAAATACAAACCAATTTCTCAAATAGGAGAAAGACTATATTATGTTTAATTACAATGCAGAAAAGCCAAGATTTACCTTGGCTCACAACAGGGACTCTCGAGTAAATCTGGGACTACTTTCGACTATAGGAAAGGTAATATTTGCGACACTAATATTTTCGCTCACGATACTTAATCAAACGAATGCCTCAGAGACAGATACAGCGATTTACGAAACAGATGCTGAACGTAAGCAGTTTACCACTAGCGACGGTTCGGTACTTAGCTACCTTGAAAAAGGAAAAGGCACCCCGCTTATATTAATTCATGGTTGGTCGCAGTCGGGTCTACAGTGGTACAACCAAATTAAGGAGTTTTCAAAGACACACAGAGTCATCGCACTTGATCTGCGTGGGCATGGTAAATCTTCAAAAGTTGATCATGGCTATCGAGTGTACCGTCTAGCACAAGACGTCCGAGAAGTATTGGTAGGTATGAATTTGGAATCAGTCATTCTAATGGGGCACTCTATGGGAAGTTCAATTCTATGGGCCTATTGGGATCTCTATGAAGGTGACCGCATTGAGAAGATGATTTTTGTAGACAACTCCCCTTACCCAGCAAACAATGAATTTCATACCGGGGTGCACGCGTTCAAAGGATTAACTTCAGAAACAGTTTCTCAGATGGCATTAGGCTGGTCAAACGACGATGAAAAAGGGACATTTTCTAATGACTTTTTTCGTCAGCAATTTACATCATCAGTTCCGCAAGAGATTTACACGAAAGCTCTTGAACAACACTTATTGCTTCCGCGCCACCATGCGGCAAATCTATTTGTCAACATTTCGAGTTTAGACCTTCGAGACGTTATTAACAGAATCTCGGTACCATCCTTGTATGTCGGTGGCAGAGTTAGCCTTGTAAGCTGGAAATCAATTATTGAACAAGCAAAACAGGCAAAAAAAGGAAGTTACGAGATTTTTGAAGAGGATGAAGGCGGCGCGCACTTCATGTTCTTAGAGAATCCAACCAAGTTTAACAAGCTAGTTCGCAATTTTCTGAACCAGAAATAATCTTTACAGGTTAACAAGTTTACTCGGCAGGATACTAGAAGAGCTATGTAAGTCTTACCTTTTGCCCTCTGGATATTTCAGTTTCTTGATTCATTCAGTTTTTTGTGTGGGGCAAAATTTATTACATGATTGCGTCCAAAGCACCTTCTTATCGATGAACAATTAACTTGTGTCCATGCCTTCCATACCTTGACTTAATCGCTTTAGTTCCTGGCCACGTCGATGCAACAAAGATGGGGTTACCTCCCCATTCAGACACATAGTTAGCGATGTGCCCAATCAAGGCCGTAAAACGTAATTGGTCATTTGCAAAACGATTCAAAATTTCTATCTACTATCAAATTAGATCAATCGCTCTAGTGCACACTGATATTTATGAAACTCTTTGTGATCAATCAATTTAGTAAAATGACTATCATCGTCATAATTCATTTCCGTCGACTCTCTCCGAAAAGTAGTAACTCTTCATACTCAGATATGAGCACATAAATCCCAGTTTGTGTCCCGGCGTGCTCGCGAAATGCCGTGCTCTACCAAATTGTCCATTTTTTAAAACTGCACTTCGATATATTCTTAATGTCTTAAGAGCCCATTTTATCGATTCTCCACGCCCATCCCGCAAGCTAATAAACATGATTCGTTCATGTTCACGCTCTTTCAGCATTTTAATATTTGCTTCATAAGATCTCATCGCACTAGTATATTAGACTCAATAAACACTCATCTATTAGCTTAAATTACGGTTAAAGTACACTTCCAAGCGGGCAAATACCTTGCCATCATGATTCGGCATAACAAGATTTTATCCTCTTAGCTTTAACAATGCCGATCCTATTTTTGCTTGTCTTTCTTTGTGCCAAGCATCGACAGAAATTTTGCATATTTTAGTTTCAGTAGTCTGTAAGTAATACGCCTCGGTTCTTAATAAATTTATAACCTTCGGAACCATCTGCTGAAAACAGTAGAACTTTCGTCAAAAAATTGACATCATATGTCCATGAACAGTCGAGAACTAGTCGCAGCAAGCTTTGAACGATGTGATTCACATGGTTCCTTTACCGATGTATTTTATGAGATTTTCCTTGGAAAATCAGATGAAATTCGGAAACACTTCAAATCTACCAATTTTGAAAAACAGAAAAAGCTTTTACGAGCATCAGTGTACATACTCGTGCTGCAAGATATAAGCTCACCTAAGGCGCAAAACATTCTAAATAAGATTGGAGCAACACATTCAAAGAGTCAGCTAAATATTCCGCCAAACTTATATAGTATTTGGCTGGACAGCTTATGTGAAACTCTGCAGAAAAATGACCCTGAGTACGATGAAGTGCTAGAGTCTCATTGGCGAGACATTATGCGCGAACCCATCGAGTATATTGTTGCTCAATACACGTAGCTTTTTTAAACAGGGTTATGAAATAATTTGCATCGCTTGATTTGCAACCTGGCGAAGGGTTTCTTTTTCCACGGTTCCACCCGCCATTAAGCGCATACCAAATAACGCTGCGAGCAGCGCTGAGGCAGCAGCAGATGCGTTTACTCTCAATGGAATGTCTCTCAATTCCCGGCCAGCCACTTGTAAAAGCTTCGAAACTGCTCAACGCCCTCTGTGGTTATTTGAAGGGCCTCTTCCTCATGACCTTGTATTTCCAGAGCTGTATTCACCCTAAAACACCCACGTTTTAGGGGGTCATCCACAGCCAAATTAAATATTTCCCGAATTGAGTTCAAAGGAGTTTCACGCGCTTCAACTTCACCCAAATAGTCTTCCATCGTTCTGTGTCAAATT
The DNA here is from genome assembly GCA_964522345.1 of uncultured Gammaproteobacteria bacterium. Lineage (GTDB taxonomy): Bacteria > Pseudomonadota > Gammaproteobacteria > Arenicellales > Arenicellaceae > Arenicella. Next base: position 4,631 of record CAZFVP010000130.1, read on the forward strand.
TCGGTAGAGCTGCGACAAACAGTTCCTGTTTACCGCCAAACGCATTGTAGAAGCTCCGACGTTGTAAGCGTGTTGCATTGATGATGTCAGAGATAGAAGTCGCTTCATGCCCTATTTGCCAGAACACTTGCATTGCATTTTCCATATCGAAATTCTTGTTCCAAGGCACGGCTAGATATCTCTAATTGACCAGGTTGTAGGTATTAAACATGAGCAGAAAATAATGATATACCAGGAGTTTCAGCTCTACGTTTTACAGTGCTTTTTGTTTCTATCCAGTGCACTGACTGACCGCTCAATACGCTGCAACCGTGGTTCTGTTGCACTAACGAAGTGCTCACAACCCTTTTTATCCGAGATTGTTTTATGAATATAATGACATCCGTCAAAACCTGGGGGGAATTACAACCCCTTCTCTTGACATAATTGCCATAAGCAAAGGTTATCAGGTAACTGCGAATGGCCACTCGCTTCTCTCAGTTGGCCACACCACAGACTCGCCGCATTTTCCAGGCTTCGACAAGACGAAGAATGGAAAAATCGATTCGCCCCGACGCTAACATTAAACGGTATAGTTCAGCTGAAAAATGGATTTGTATTGGCTACCGACTGGTTAGCTGGAATAATTTGGAAAATCGACGTCAACACCTAATCTGTCAGAAAATGGTCATCAGATACTTCGTTGGCTCCGCTCACAGACCAGGAAATCTATCGTCCCAGAGCAGACGGGTTTAAACTTCGATCGGACCGCCTCATAATTTCTAATGCATCTCGCGGGACACTCTTGCGTATTGAAATAGAAAACTTTAAAAAGTGGGCGAAAGGGGCTCGCTTCTCAGGTTAGTAATCTCAACGTCAACATTAGAGAGGCCGTAACTGCCGATCGCGTTCTATTCGAAAAAAATTCATGTAACGTTAGTCACTTGTAGATGAAGTATTTTCAAATATGAAGCCACTTTTTATAGTTAGGAATATTTTTAAAATGGTCTAAGCGATTGTGTTGACTGGCCAGTCAAATCCGAGATACTCTAACAATTGGCTACTATGCTTAGAACATTCTATTAATGAAATAGCTTAGACCGAGTTCGTATTGTACACCAGTGAAAATACTTCAGACGGGCTAATAAATTCTTACTTAAGTTGGAATGCTAAATGAACGATTGCCAGTTTGAAACTCACCCCGAATGAAGGCCTTTTACCAAGAGTAAGTTTTTACCAGATATTTAAAATGTTTAGATTTTCCTAAGCACGCAGACAGAACATATCATCCCAGCGCTTTTCAAAAAATGAATTCGTAAAGGAGAAAAATCAAACGCATGATGCAGGACATCGAATCAGGGTTGACAGGCCTGTCAACCCTGATACTGATCGACTATTACGCCATGGAGGAACTCGATCTATCTATTTAATATTACCGTTATTCGCGCTCGCCGATGCAGGCGTCTTAATTTCGTTTGATACGCTACAAACCCTCAGGAACTGATGCTTGCGGTAATAGTCGGGCTCGAGATTGGAAAACACTTAGGCATGGTGGGTGCGACGGCACTTGCGATTAAGATAGGTGTCGCTGTTAAGTCGAGCTCTTATT
>CAZFVP010000131.1:0-6211 GCA_964522345.1 uncultured Gammaproteobacteria bacterium
TATGTTGAAGTTTAGAACTGCAAACTTAAATGACATAGCGCAGTTGAGAAACCTAGAGCAAAAAGTGATCGACGCAGAACGACCATATAACCCCTCAATACGAGCGTCAGGTGCTCGTTACTACGACATTGAACAACTTATTTCTAGTGATGAATCTTGCATGTTAGTTGCTGAAGTGTTGGGTGATATCGTTGCTACGGGTTATGCGAAGGTTAGAAAATCTAAGCCTTCACTTAAGCACATGTTTGATTCGTACCTAGGGTTTATGTACGTTGAAAAAGATTATCGAGGAAAAGGCGTTAATAAAGATATTGTGCAGCGACTAATTGAGTGGAGTCGTGAACAAGGCGTACAGGATTTTTATTTGGATGTTTATTCCGACAATATTCCGGCGCTTAATGCGTATTTAAAGATAGGTTTTTCGCCCTCATTAATTGAGATGAAGTTAAGCCTCTAGTTTTAAGGGTTTAAGGTTTAACAAATGACTGTACACTTTATCGGGGTTTTGCTTTCGGCTATTGTATTTATTGCCCCAGTGGCCGCTTCGCAAGATGACTTATTTGATAAAATGTTATCTGAAACAGTCAATAGTAATAATATGGTTGGCCTTGCCGCGGCGGTGATACGGGGTGGTGAAGTATCATTTATGCGGACCTACGGTGTAAGAGACATCACAAGTGTTGACCAAGTAACGCCGCAAACCACGTTTCGTATCGCCTCGTTGTCAAAAGCGTTTGCTGCGACAGTGGCGATTCAACTGGATCAAGAAAACAAGCTATCTCTCAATGACCGAGTAATAAAGTCTAATAACGACTTTCAGTTAAAAAGCCAAGCGCAGACCAATTCCGCTACTTTGAACCATGTTTTAAGTCATCGCCTTTCGCTACCACCGTACGCATACGACAATTTGCTTGAAGCCGGTACTGAGCCAAACAAAATTCTTCGCGCAATGAAAAGTGTTAAGCCAATTTGCAAAGTAGGTTCGTGTTACGCGTATCAAAATGTTGGTTTTAATATGATCGCTTCGGCAATCGAGGTCGCCGATGAAAAGGCCTATGCTGCGTCCGTTAATGAACGCCTATTTAAACCTCTGGAAATGGTCGGAGCGTCGTTTGGCAAAGATGGACTTATGAGTAACGATAACTGGGCGCGTTCCTATACTCGCAGGCGCACTCAAGCGTGGAGAGCTGTCAGCGTGAGACAGCCCTATTATGATGTGCCCGCTGCTGGTGGAGTCAATGCCAATATAGTTGATATGAGTAAATGGCTGGTTGCTCAACTAGGCCATCGGCCGAACGTATTAACGCCTCAAACTTTGGAACATTTACAGACAATCCAAACAGCCACTCCCAGAGAATCTCGACGTGTACGGTATATGAGTCATGTGACTCAAACACATTACGGCTTAGGCTGGAGAATTTACCAATACGGCGGAACGAAAGTTGTGAATCACTCGGGCTCAGTTGAAGGCTATGGCGCCCAGATTGCGTTTTTACCTGATAGAGATGTTGGCATAGTATTGCTCACCAACTCAAAGACCAGAGCATTTTGGCGGATATTACCAACATTCTTAGATATGGAATTAGGGCTCGGTAAATCGTAATAATAGCTTTAATACTGAAATTGCGAAGCTCGATCAGTAGCACCCATTTATCGTAGTATTTATCACTGCTTACGCAAAAATTGTTTGTGCATAAAAAAGCCAGCGCTGAATACGCTGGCTCATACAATGTTTGTTAAATGTTTTAGAGCTTCTTTATCCCTAAACACCGAGTGAATCAAAGATTGTTTGACGAATATCATCAACAGACCCTACGCCTTCAATCTTGACGTAATTCGGTGCTTCAGCGGTGCCGCTTTCAGAATACGCGTGATAATAGTCGATTAGTGGCTCTGTTTGCTCGTGATATATATCTAGGCGTTTCATTACGGTTTCTTCTTTATCATCATCACGTTGCACTAGAGGTTCTCCGGTTACATCATCGATACCTTCTTGCTTCGGTGGGTTGTACATCACGTGATAGGTGCGCCCCGACGCTAAGTGAGCGCGACGACCGCTCATGCGTTTAACGATCTCCGCATCATCTACGTTAATTTCGACAACGTAATCAATATCAATGCCAAACTCGCGCATCGCGTCAGCTTGGGGAATGGTGCGAGGAAAACCGTCTAGCAGGTAGCCATTTTTGCAATCAGGTTCAGCAACACGATCTCTAACCATGCCAGTGATAATTTCATCTGAAATCAGACCACCAACGTCCATGATTTTCTTCGCTTCTAGGCCTAATGGAGTGCCGGCTTTCACCGCTGCTCGTAACATATCACCAGTCGAAATTTGAGGAATGCTAAACTTTTCTGTAATGAAGGTCGCTTGTGTGCCTTTACCGGCGCCTGGGCCGCCAAGAAGAATTAGTCGCATAATTTTGCCTTTTGTGAAAATAACGTGGGTCGCAGTCAGCAATAAAATAGTCGCCGCACTGCGAAAGGCTAGCTAATTTATCACAAAAAGCTTGAAATTCATAAACCTAAGAATTCAACATAATGTTGAATTTAATTGGCCTTAAAAACGCAAAAAAAGTGACCGTTGGGCTCGAGCAAGCTACTATAATAGTCATGACCCAAGCTATTCTCGATACCCAAGGATTTAACTCCTGTGACTAACACAAATAACGATTATTACGCAGCTCAGTACCCAGTTGATGCATTAGCGTCAGACGATAGTCTCGATACCATTAATACTCAGGATGCGAGCACTCTAGATGAAGCGTTTCGCGAGCGCGTGCGACGAAGCAGCGAAAAGGTAGCCTATACTCAATTTAATCACGAGATCGACACCTGGGAAACCTACACTTGGGCCGACATGGCATTTCAAGTTGAGCGCTGGCAAGTGGCATTTCGAGAGAGTGGTTTAGAAAAAGGCGATCGATTAGCGATTTGCTACCGTAATAGCGTGCAGTGGATTATCTTTGATCAAGCAGCACTGCGCCTAGGGCTGGTTATTGTTCCTCTTTATACCGCCGATAGAGCCGATAATATTGCCTATGTAATCGGTAACTCGGGCTCAAAGCTTGTGCTGTTTGAGACTAGCGAGATGTGGCAGCAGGTAAGCAATACCGACGAAGATGTGAGCACTATTGAACAGGTCTTGGTATTTTCTGGCGAAGAGCAAACTGATCAACGGGCAAAAGTGTCATTAGTAAACAATTGGTTGCCAGAGCATGGGCAGCATTTTGAACGTGGTGTTTCGTCGGCCGATGATTTAGCCTCAATAGTGTATACCTCTGGCACCACCGGGCGACCTAAAGGAGTGATGCTGTCTCACCGGAATATGTTGGCCAATGCCTATAGCGGTATGCGCAGTGTTCCTTTAACCCCGGAAGATCGATTATTATCTTTTTTACCTCTGTCGCATACCTTAGAGCGTACGGTGGGATACTATGCGTCTTTGATTAGCGGCAGTATGGTCACGTTTAATCGGTCGATTAAACAGCTTACTGATGATATGGCCGTGGTAAAGCCAACGGTAATGATTTCGGTGCCGCGTATTTTTGAACGGGTGCACAATCAAATTTACACCGGCTTAGTGGAGGCAAGCGGCCTTGAGCGGTGGATGTTCAGCACCGCTATTAATATCGGTTGGCGACGATTTGAGTATCAACAAGGGCTACGATCGTGGCACCCTAAACTACTTTTCTCCGGCCTTTTTGATGCGTTAGTCGCAAGCAAAGTCAGAGCTAAATTGGGCGGCGCGCTCGATTTCGTCATTGTCGGTGGCGCTCCATTGACGCAAGAGGTATTTAAGACGTTTGTGTCGCTTGGCATTCCACTACTTCAAGGCTATGGTTTAACTGAATCTAGCCCGATAGTCAGTACCAATACGAAAGCGAAAAACAGAGTCAACTCTATTGGCATGTTGTTAAGAGGCGTTAACGTTAAAATTGTTGACAACGATGAATTGTGGGTCAAAGGTGAGAACGTAATGATGGGTTACTGGGAGCGACCCGAAGCCACCGCCAAGGCAATAGTTGTAGACGGAGAAGAACGTTGGTTACGCACAGGCGATAGAGCGGCTATTGATGAACAAGGTTACTTGAGAATCATTGGCCGAATCAAAGACATTTTAGTGTTAGCAAATGGAGAGAAAGTGCCGCCGCCGGATATTGAAGCCGCGATTGTACGCAACCCCCTGTTTGAACAAGTGATGGTGGTTGGTGAAGGAAAATCATTTTTATCCGTATTAGTCGTGTTAAACAAAGCACTTGAGAAACAGGCTCGTAAGCAAAACGGTGATGATTTTCAGGCTTATCTCATTAAGTGTATTGCCGAACAAATGGATGACTTTCCAGGTTATGCAAAAATAAGAAAGGCGCATATCTGTGATCAAGAGTGGACCGTTGAGTCCGGCTTGCTTACTCCAACCTTGAAGGTGAAACGCCCTAAAGTAATCGCGCATTACCACGAGGCCATCGAACAACTTTATGTGGGCCACGGAGTGCATAAGTCATGACACGAATGGCAATGGTTTTGTTTTTCGCTTGTCTATTCGCAGCATGTGAAAATGAAAACCAGGCTGACAATATCTCGAGTAAGTTGAAAGGTAGCGCCGTATCGAATCAAGCCAATAGTCTTGCGATCAAAGACTACGATACTGCCCGGCCAATGCTGTGGCGATCGGTTTACCCTAACGGCGGAAAAACTCTTTATTGCGGGGAAACGTTTGATAGTGATCGTCGTAAAGGCTATAACGTTGAACACGTCTTCCCAATGTCGTGGGCGACGAATGGCCTAAATTGTGGTAAACGTAAACAGTGTCGCGCTCGTAGCGATGCTTTTAATCAAATCGAGGCGGACTTACATAATTTATTTCCGTCGCGTTCTGATGTAAATCAAGATCGTTCAAGTTTCCGATTTGGGGAAGTCAAAGGCGAGGCTAGGCGATATGGGAAACAATGCGACTTTGAGGTTAGCGAGCGTGCTCGAGTCGCCGAGCCTACCGACACAAAACGAGGTGAGGTTGCTCGAGCCATGTTTTACATGGCTGACCGGTATAAAGCACAAGGGTTAGTTTTGTTTAAGAAGCAAGCGCTACTGCTTGAGAAGTGGCATAAAGCGGACCCGCCGAGTTCTGAAGAGCGGCGGCGCAATAACGTAATCGAAAAACTCCAAGGCAACCGTAATCAATTTATCGATACACCAGAGCAGGTTCATCGTTTGATCAAATCTGGGCATTTTTTTAACTAGTAAAAGGCCCTCTCTATTAAGGGAACTATAATGAAAAATTTTCAATTTTCTTCGATAACACAATTAAAATCTGTAGTCGTATTGTTATTGCTAATAACCCTCAGTGCCTGTGGTAATAATGGCGTTGAAATAAGCACTGAATTTCGAAGTGCCCAAGGTCTAAAAGAAGGTACAAAAATATACTTTGAAGAGCGTGGCGTAGGTGAAGTAATTGATATTGCTGAACGAGACTCGGGGTCGTTAGTTACTATGGTCATTGATGAGGAGGCTGCACTAACCATTGATTCTCAAGCGGCTGTAGTAGTAAATAGAATTAAACTCGGAGCACCACTCGAAATCTACGCCAGTGCGTCGCCGGACACATTGGGTTTGCAAGAGGGCCAACAAATTAGAGCGCTAAATTCAATGATTGAATTAGTTGCTTGGTCGGTAGGAGATGCTCTACAGGTCAGCACCGGCGAACTCACCGGTTACGTCGACTCGTTTCAAGATTACTTACAAGGCGAAAAATTTCAAGAAGACCGTGCACGAGTAGAACAAGGCGTTAAAGAAATGGCAAAGGTAGCAAGTGAAGCGATGAAATCTGTCGAGCAAGATCTAGCTGAAGCGATGTCAGAAATCGACGTCTCTGAAGAAGAACTTGCAACCGCGATTAAAGAGCTCGGAGACGAACTCTCTCCACTTGCTGAAGAAATGGCTAAAAGTGGCACCGATCTTATGGCGGAGCTGGAAAAATTCACTCAAGGGTTAGAAAACGCGACCGCCGACGAACAACAATCAGGTCAACAGCTAATAGATAGCCTAATTGAAACTATCGAAAAATTGAACGATGCCGCCGAGCGCGGAGCGGAAGCTTCTGGAGATGAGGCGGTTAAATAGCGTGGATAGACTGGCTAGTATTACGCAACATATATACCTAGCTTTTGTATTATTGGTACTCTCCTAATTTATGGTTATCAACGGAGCCAAT
>CAZFVP010000132.1:0-6175 GCA_964522345.1 uncultured Gammaproteobacteria bacterium
CACTCGTAACGAGTCGAGTTGTTCTTTGTTTAGTTCATTTTTCTTCACTGCTATTTCTAATGCATGTAATCCAAGATCAATATAATTGTGTTGTAGTTGATCCGATTTTTCACCGAGGATATGAACATGAGATTCGACTGTTCGGTGATCACCTCTGGCGATGGGTCCACTCAGCGATTGGGTAATTCCTTTATTAGAAATATTGCTTAATGTAGCCTGAATCAGAGGTTGGAGGGAGATCCAGAATTGATCTTGGTCTAAACCCGCGGCAGCGGCTGACTCTAAACTCATGTCCATTAAAGAGACGAGATAGTTGCACGCGAAAACGCAGGCCGCGTGGTAGAGCGGCTTGGCTTCTCTATCGATGCCTAAACTAACGAAACCGGCCTTATTGAATAAGGGTAGTAGCGTTTCCAGTGCCTCATGATCGCCTTCGGCGTATAGGTAACTGCCATGATCTTTTGACGAAAAACGTGAGAGAGAATTTTCTAAATTAGGGAAGGTGTTGAGAGGGTGTGTCGAGGCAATGTAGCAGCCCTTTTGCCGAGCGGCCGACAGGATTGAACTGTCGAGCGCACCAGAACAATGGGAGACAATACAAGCTTCATGGAAACTCGGCGCGAGCGCCAGGCATAACGGTCGTATAGACGCGTCGTCTACGCATAGGAACACGATATCGGCTTGAGCTGCGGCTAACATTTGCTCTGCTTTAGAGCGGCCAATATTGCTTACCGACTCAATATTGGCGTCGGAGCGTTCAAGCTGCTTAAACAACTGAGTTAGACTTTGGCCAACCTTGCCCCTGCCAATAATAGCGATGTTTAATGAGCGAGAACTATCAAGCCTAGATGTAGTCATCAGTTTGCCTTTAACTCCGCCGAAAGCTCTTCATGCGCTTCAGTAGCTTCGAGCCACTCAGCTTCGGCTTGGTCGAGTTCTTTCTGTAAATAGGCTTGATCGGTGAGCAGCTTTTTTAGTTTGTCTTTGTTGTCATCTGAGTAGAGATTGGTGTCGGCTAACTGTGTTTCAATATCCACTTTCTCGGCGCCTAATTTTTCCATTACTTGCTCTGAGCGTCTAATTTTACTCGTGAGTGGTTGTAACTGTTTTCGCCTTTGTGCGTCGAGTCTCTTTTGTTCTTTTTTTGCGCTTGCTGTGTTTTGTTGCTGCTTTCCCTCTTGTTTGTTGTCAAAATCGGTAATGACCGCTCCCTTGTTGTGCTCGGCCAACCATTTTGGGTAATCGTCAACGCTGCCTTTAAATTCTGTTGCTCGACCATTGGCCACGAGAATCAGTTTGTCGGAGTTGACCTTTAGCAAGTGCCGGTCATGTGAAACCAATACGACAGCGCCTTCATACTCTTGAAGTGCAACCGCGAGAGCTTGCCGCATCTCTAAATCTAAATGATTCGTTGGCTCGTCAAGTAACAAAAGGTTCGGGCGTTGGTAGCAGATTAATGCGAGCGCAAGGCGAGATTTTTCACCGCCGGAAAAGGGTGCTACTTTGCTGGTTGCCTTGGTACCACTAAAACCAAAGCTGCCGATATAACGACGTAATTGATTTTCGGTGGCTTGGCCATTGTTGCACTCTTTATCTAAGATGTGCATATGTTCCATTGGCGAATGCTCCATTTGCAGTTGCTCAATTTGATGTTGCGCGAAATAGCCTATATTTATTTCTTTAGACGAATGGTAGTTACCGCCGTTGAGTTTAAGCTCACCCGCGAGTAGTTTAATCATGGTTGATTTACCAGCGCCATTTGGGCCAATCAGCCCAACACGGTCTCCCGGTGCCATGGAAAACTCAATGTCTTCTACGATATTAATGTTGTTATAGCCTACGGCCGCTGAATGCAAACTAAGTAATGGGCTGGGGTTTTTCTCGGGTTTGGGAATACTAAACGTGAACGGTGAGTCGACATGAGCCGGCGCGATCATCTCCATCTTTTCCAGAGCTTTTAAACGGCTTTGAGCTTGGGTGGCCTTGGTTGCCTTGGCACGAAAACGGCGCACAAAATCCTGCATGTGAGCAACTTCACGTTGTTGCTTATCAAATTGCGATTTTAAATTGGCTAATTGTTCAGAGCGAATAAGCTCGAAGGCCGAATAGTTTCCTTTGTAAAGCTGTGCTTTTTGATGTTCTATATGCAGGGTGTGGGTGGTGAGTTGGTCTAAGAAGTCACGATCATGCGCAATTAATATAAGCGTGCCAGTGTAGTGTTTTAGCCAACGCTCTAACCAAAGAACGGCGTCGAGGTCTAAGTGGTTTGTTGGTTCGTCAAGTAACAGTAGGTCTGAGCGACACATCAATGCCTTCGCTACATTCAAGCGAACGCGCCATCCCCCTGAAAATTCTTTTGCTGGTTTTTCGATATCGGCGTTTTTAAAACCAAGACCGTTCATTAATTGGGCCGCGCGACTGCGCGCCGAATAGCCGTCGATCTCTTCGTACCGAGATTGGAATTTTAAGTAGCGTGGATGGTCTGGGTTTTGAACTTTGCTATCGAGTTCGCGCCACTCCGCATCTCCGTCTAGCACGTGTTCAATAGCGGGACGCTCATTCGCTGGCGCTTCTTGTGCTACGTGCGCCATTACCCAATCTCGCGGAATTTTAACATCACCCTTGTCGATGACAAGCTCGTTGCGTAATACCGCGAAAAGGCTCGACTTTCCACAACCATTCGACCCAGTTAAACCGACTTTTTGACCGGGGTGAATTTGACAACTGGCGCCGTCAAATAACATGTTCTCACCGCGGCGAATCGATAAATTCTCGAACTGAATCATGGTTTTTTTAGGACTCTAAAAACTGTTGCATGCGGTCTACTTGTTCAAGCAGTAATGCTTTAGTTTTTTCAGCATCAGCCAGTTGTTGTTTGGCTTTATTCAAAACAGTCTCAGGCGCTTTGTCAACAAATGCCGAATTACTCAGTCGCCCGCAGACACCGGCAATGGCCTTTTCGGCTTTTTCTAATTCTTTGTTTAAGCGTTGAATCTCTGCCGACGCATCAATGAATGACCCTAATGGGATAAGCACACGCATATCGCCAACCAACGCGGTTGCGGATTCTGGAATCTCGTCGCCAGCTTGAACCACCTGCATTGATTCAAAGCGACCAAATTTAATTAAATACGCTTGGTTGTCGTTCATCCATGAGAGTGTCTTGTCGTCAACACCGTCGAGCAAAATAGGCAACGCTTTGGCTGGGCTAATGTTCATTTCTCCGCGAATGTTTCGCACTCCCGTTATGACCGCTTGAACCCATTTCATTTCGTCGATGGAGGCTTGATCGACTTTGTCGAGATCAGCAATAGGGAATTGGCAATTCATTACCGTGTCTTCTGTGGCGTTGGTCAACGGTTTAACGTTTTGCCAAAGCTCTTCACTGATGAACGGCATGGATGGATGGAGTAAGCGCAGCGTTGTCTCGAGTACGCGCACAAGAGTTCGGCGCGTGCCACGAAGTTGTTCTGGTGTTGCCTTATCGTCGTTAAGCACGACCTTAGTGAGTTCAACGTACCAACTGCAATACTCGTCCCACACAAAGCTGTAAAGCGTTTGCGCCATCTGATCAAAGCGATAACTTTCGATTTGATCAGCAACGGCGGCCTCCACTTGCTGTAAGCGTGAGATAATCCACTTATCTGCCAAACTAAGTTCGACTTCATCGTTTTGCTGACCGCAATCGTGGCCTTCGGTGTTCATTAATACGTAGCGCGATGCATTCCAAAGCTTATTGCAGAAGTTTCTATAGCCTTCTACTCGGGCGAGGTCAAAACGAATGTCACGACCAAGTGTGGCTTGGCTTGCAAAGGTGAACCTCAAGGCGTCGGTGCCGTAGGATTCGATGCCGTCGGGAAATTGTTTGCGGGTAGACTTCTCAATCTTGGCTGCCATCTTCGGTTGCATCAATCCGGTCGTGCGTTTGGCCACAAGGTCTTCAAGCGAGATGCCGTCGATTAAATCGATCGGGTCCAACACATTCCCTTTTGATTTTGACATCTTCTGGCCTTCTTGGTCACGCACCAATCCATGAATATAGACTTCCTTAAACGGTACTTGGTCAGTAAACTTTAGACCAAACATAATCATTCGGGCGACCCAGAAGAAAATAATATCAAAACCCGTTACTAAGACATTGGTTGGGTAATATTTTGCCATTTCCGGAGTTTTCTCAGGCCAGCCTAAGGTTGAGAACGGCCATAGAGCCGATGAAAACCACGTGTCTAACACATCGTTGTCTTGAGTGAGTACCGCGTCAGGCCCGGCCTTGGTTTGCGCTTCTTCGAGCGACTTGGCAACAAACACATTACCTTCTTGGTCATACCAAGCGGGAATACGATGACCCCACCATATCTGGCGTGAGATGCACCAATCTTCGATATTGCGCATCCACTCGAAGTATGTGTTGCTCCAGTTTTCTGGAACGAACTTTATGTCACCGTCTTCAACAACTTTAATTGCTTCTTTAGCCAGAGGTTCTACCTTTACATACCACTGATCAGTAAGGTAAGGCTCGATGACCGCGCCTGTTCGGTCTCCGCGAGGGACCATCAATTTGTGATCTTCGATTTTTTCGAGTAAGCCCGCGGATTCAAAATCGGCAATGATGTTCTTACGAGCAACATAGCGATCTTGACCATGATAGGCTGAACCATCAAGGTCTATCGCGGCGTTATTGTCGAGAATATTTATCTTGTCTAAATTGTGACGTTTACCAACCTCGTAATCATTGAAATCGTGAGCGGGTGTGATTTTCACGCAACCCGATCCAAACTCTGGGTCTACATAGTCGTCAGCAATGATGGGAATTTTACGGCCAGTTAACGGTAAGTTCACGGTTTTACCATGCAAGTGCTTAAAGCGCTCGTCTTCTGGATGAACCGCGACGGCGCTGTCGCCAAGCATGGTTTCTGGTCGAGTTGTCGCGACAACCAAAAATTCGTCTGGGTTATCGCTCAACGGATAGCGCAGGCTCCACATATGACCGTTTTCTTCGGCTGACTCTACTTCTAAATCAGAAACAGCGGTGTGCAGCACTGGATCCCAATTTACCAAACGTTTGCCTCGGTAAATCAGGCCTTCTTCATGCAGTTTTACAAATACCGTTTGAACGGCGTCTGAGAGCCCGTCGTCCATGGTAAAACGCTCGCGTGACCAATCAATTGCCGCGCCCATGCGTCGCAGCTGGCGTGTGATGGTGCCGCCTGATTCGGCTTTCCATTCCCAAATTTTCTCTATGAACTTTTCACGACCAAGGTCATGTCGACTAATGTCATCAACGGCCAAGCGGCGTTCAACGACCATTTGTGTGGCAATACCTGCATGGTCGGTGCCGACTTGCCAAAGCGTCTGATCTCCTTTCATGCGGTGATAACGCGTTAGCAAATCCATGATCGTGTCTTGAAACGCATGCCCCATATGCAGGCTGCCAGTGACATTCGGAGGTGGAATGGCAATGCAATACGCAGTTTCTGATTCACGTGCCGCAAAAGCGTTATTGGCTTCCCAGCGTTGATAGATCGCCTGTTCAATTTTTGAAGGCTGATATTGATTGTTTAGCGCGTTGCTCATGATGCGTTCTGTATGGGCGTTGGATTGGTATTCGATAAATTACTGATTATACGGCTTTGTATGAAAGGAGTGCAGCAGTAAATCGCCGGAGAGTGTATTAAAAAGATTGAGGCCTATGGTTTTTGGATTAACTTTGATTGAAACAGGGGAAGAGGCATTGCCGTGGCCGAAATTCATGGTTGATAAGCCATAGGGCTCTTTATGTTTAAAGCTCTATATTGTGCATTTTTAGTTCAAACCCCTCGCCTTGATAACTTTTATAACGCGTCCGAGCAGCCGCTTTAGAACTTTCGTCGGCTTCGACGATCTCGGCGATGCGTGAAAAATGGTGATTAAAAATTGGAATGTCAGATGAGAGGTTAATTAATACTTCGTGTTTTTGTTCTAAGGCTAGTGGTGTCACCGAGTTGTGATCTCCGATCTGCACTCGGGACTCAGGTGCACCATCGCTGATAGAGTCGTGCGCAAGAAAACTGCTATCACTAAACGACCACATGACTCTATCGAGTTCAGCCGTGGCTGCTTGGTCATCGGTGACGATCAAACAGCCTTGCTGCATTCGCTGTAGCTTATTCGCTAATCTACTGGCCAGCTTATATTT
>CAZFVP010000133.1:0-6151 GCA_964522345.1 uncultured Gammaproteobacteria bacterium
TCGATTAGCTAAGTCGTCGTTACTCATTAAAGTACCTATTTGATTGGTTTCCAAAAAATGCATACCCCGGTTTGCCATATCAATTGCGGAGCTAACGTCATCGAGATTGTAGATTGCCCATTGCCAACTGCCGCGCCATATTTCATCATCATTACGAGGTAAACTCTCAACATCGCAAAACATAAAGTCGGGCTTTAACTGTTCCAAAATTTGTCGGCACTCATTATTCCATACTGGCAATACCCAACCGGTTCGCATAGATGAGATATTACGCGTGTACTCGATAACCTCGTGGTTAAACGAAATAACTACACATTGTGACTCTGTATCAGTACTCAGAATACGCTTGTGTACTTCGTCCATAAATACGGGTATACCAAAGCGGTCGATCGACTCCTGTTTGATTTCAACAAATGTTGTAACGTCTTCGTTTTTTGCCATCCATTTGCAAAACCGTTTGAATGTAGTAAATCGGTTATCTAAAAACTCATTTTCAAAACGTTGCGGGTAGGAAGCGTGCATGGCTTTAACGTGTTTAGCTTTAGTATCTCTAATATCGGCATCGATACCTGCCATGCGTTTAAGACTGGTGTCATGATGCAATACAGGCACTCGGTCAGCGGTAAGCTGAAGATCTAACTCCATGTATCTGGCGCCGTGTTGATAAGCCGCCTCATAAGATAATAGAGTATTCTCAGGATAGCGGCCTGAATAGCCTCGATGCGCTATTAGCACTGGTGGTACAGTTTTTAACTCGCTTTGTTTTGTCATATCAACCAATTCCCAAAATGACCTTCACTCTTTATACAGTATAGCTCTTTGATTCCAGGTGCACATGTTATCCTCACCATATCATTAACCCTATCACCGCAGCTAGCTCTTCAACGCATTGGAACAAATAGAAAAAACTCTAGACAAAGCCTACGCTAACCTATCGCCAGATGAAGTACTTAATAGTATCGAGAAATTTGCTTACCAATGCGACGGTCGACTGTTAGCACTTAATAGTTACGAAAATCGTGTTTATAGAGTGGGGCTCGACGATGGCTCTAGTGTGGTCGCAAAATTCTATCGCCCTGCGCGCTGGACCGACGAGGCGATTTTAGAGGAGCATAAATTCACGCAAGACTTAGCTGAACTAGAGATACCGGTCGTAGCGCCTATTGCGCTCGATGGTCAAACCTTATTGCATACCAAACATTTTCGAATAGCGCTATTTGAAAACCGTGGTGGCAGAGCACCGGATTTAGAAGACTTTGACCAGCTTGAGCAAATGGGGCGTTTTATGGGGCGCATACATCGAGTTGGCCAAGCACAAGCATTTGAACATAGGCCGAGCCTAACTATTCAGACGTTTGGTTATGATGCTCGTGACTTCGTGCTCAACAATAACTTTATACCGCCCGAATTGGTCGAAGCCTATACGTCTTTGACTGAACAACTGCTATTAGAGGCCGCTCAATGTTATGAACGCGCTGGTGATATAGCGATGATTCGCAGTCACGGAGATTGTCACCCGAGTAATATACTTTGGACTGATATAGGGCCGCATATTGTTGATTTCGACGATGCACGTATGGCACCTGCGGTACAAGATATTTGGATGTTTCTTGCTGGCGACCGGGCAGACCGCACCGCTGGTTTAGATGCGGTGTTGGCTGGTTACACGGAGTTTTGTGATTTCGACGCTAGAGAGCTTCATATCATTGAAGCTCTGCGCACGCTTCGGTTAATCCATTATTACGGTTGGTTGGCTAAGCGGTGGAGTGACCCAGCATTTAAAATTGCGTTTCCGTGGTTTAACACCCAGCGATGTTGGGAAGAGCATATTTTAAGCTTACGAGAGCAAGCAGCCCTACTACATGAAGAGCCGCTTAGCTGGTTTGGCTAATAACTGGCCTAGCGAAAATTTAGTCTATTGGAAGTTAACCTGTGTAAAATTCAACTCGGTTAATACTCGACTATATCTAAGCTAGGGCGGATATCATTCGAACCAACATTCTTATACGCCCGGCCCATAAAATCAAAGACATGGCCACTTGCAGGGTCGATAAAGCCACCATACCAAGCTATTCCTTTGGGGAGTTGTTTCGGCGCGTCATTTACAAAGACTAAGTCAATGCCTCTACGCGATGACTGTGCTTTAACAACACATACGGCATTTGTAATTTTACAGCCAACTTGTGAATCCATTACAAAGGGGCTTATTTCATTGACTTGGCGTAGTTGCAATGCACTTAAGCGAGTAGCCCATACACGTTGACTAGCCAGGCGCCGTAAGGCGGTTTGGCCAATAACAACATTATCAAGCGCATTATTAGAAGTTGACGTCAACGACGGCCCACTCAAACTTCGGAATAAGATAAACAAAAACGCCAATAGTAACAGCGTCAGCATAAACCGAATGATGCGCCCGAGTATGAAACGTTTATCCATAAGAGATCAGTCGTGTTTACCTAAGCGCTTTGGTGTCTAATATCTCAATCGACCATAGTAATTTGTTACCTGAGTTGTTGTGTAAGTCGCGTTGTGAAGCGCTAATCTTATCAAAACTCAGGTTCTGCTCGAAGGTCGTTTGCGAGGCTGGTGCTATTTTTACTGGCACGCTACGCACAACGCGTTGGAGCTCGGTGCAGGCTTGTTTTTCACAATATGACGCCACAACCGCAAAATCTAGCCGGCTAAGAGTGCCCTTATCAGCGTCATTTTTAACGCAAATTGTCATGTCAAAATTAGTACGGTAACTATATTTAGCGGTAAGCCCGCAACTTTCAACATCGCTGATGTTAACTAAGTTACTAACCTCACGTTTATCATAACCATCGAACCACAGCCCAATAGCGCACAAAATTAACGCGATCACGCAAATACGTATCTTTCGTGGTTTTTCGAACCCAGAGGCGTATAACACCCAAACAATAAATAGGAAAACAAACAATATGATCACTCGGATCATCGACGACCTCCTTCAGTCAAACGTCAAATTCACTGGCATGATATCACTTACTGTCATACCATCGTCACAGCACCGAAAAATTAAGCATCATCTTTGCTTAGGCACATTAAAGAATTATTTTCAGTTATAAAATATCAGCCGCCCCAAGGGAATACTCGATAGACAACAGCTTAGCGAAAAAATAGACGTGTCCCTAACTTGAAATATAAACTGTCAATAGACTCTAATGAATAGATGACAAGAACGATGAGCATTGAAAAACTAAACCATAAATCAATTTTAAAAGCGATGTTTAAAGATCGCTTGATTTCAGTAGATGAAGCCAAGCGTATTGATGCAAACTTACTCAATGCAAACCCCGCCCCAAGTCATCCACTAATCGGAATCGCGCGCAGCCTACCGTCACATGTAGAAACTGGAAAAAGTATTACATTAGAGCCTCTTTGTGAATGGTTTGCAGAGAAGGTCGGCGTTGACTACTTTTATATTGACCCTCTCAATATTGATATTGCGTCGGTCACTAAGGTAATTGCCTCTGATTATGCAAAGCGGCATGGCTTTCTCGCGGTTAAGGTTAATCATGACCGCGTGACCTTGGCGGTAAAAAATCCACTGAATTTATCGTGGAAAGATAATCTCGAGAACCTGCTGCGCAAAGAAATAGACATTGTTTTTGCCAATCCACTGGAGATTGATCGATATGTCAGTGAGTTCTATACATTGGCGAAATCAATCAGCAAATCGAGTATTACTGAAGATCGTAGCAGTTCGAACGCGCAACAAAACCTTGAGCAGCTAGTAGATTTAGGCCGAACCGGTCAGCTTGATGCCGAAGATCACCATATTGTTCAACTCGTGGATTGGTTACTTCAGTACGCGTTTGAGCAACGTGCGAGTGATATTCACTTAGAACCACGAAAAGAACGTGGCGAAGTTCGCTTTCGTATTGACGGTATTTTGCATCATGCTTACCAAGTGCCGCCTAATGTATTGCTCGCGATTGTAGGTCGATTGAAAACTTTATCGCGCATGGATATCTCTGAAAAGCGTCGTCCACTCGACGGTCGCTTGAAGACCCGTTCGCCAGATAACAAAGAAATCGAATTACGCTTATCGACGGTACCCACGGCGCTGGGCGAGAAGATGGTGATGCGAATCTTTGACCCGGAAGTATTGCAAAGATCATTCAATGACTTAGGCCTCACAGATCGCGAATTGGATATCTGGAATCGCCAAACACGCCATACCAACGGCATCATATTAGTTACCGGGCCAACTGGCTCGGGCAAAACCACAACGCTTTATTCAACACTAAAAAACCTAGCGACCAGCGAAGTCAATGTATGCACCATTGAAGATCCGATTGAAATGGTTGAACCAGCGTTCAATCAGATTCAGGTTCATAGCGCAATTGACCTAACGTTCTCAGCAGGCGTTAAATCATTATTAAGACAAGACCCTGATATTATTATGATTGGCGAGATTCGGGATTTAGAAACCGCCGAAATGGCGATTCAAGCGGCGCTCACTGGGCACCTTGTGCTATCTACTCTACATACCAATGATTCACCGTCGGCGATCACCCGTATGCAAGAGTTAGGTGTGCCCGCCTATCTAATAAATGCCACAGTTCTCGGGGTGATGGCCCAACGTTTGGTTAGAACCCTCTGCCCTCATTGCAAAGAGCCTGATACGATTGAACCCGAGAGGTGGTCTGAATTCGTCTTTGGAGACGACATCGAAATTGGCACACCATATAAACCAAAGGGTTGTTTAGAGTGTCGCCAAACCGGTTTTCTTGGTCGGGTAGGCTTATACGAAATGTTGGAAATGACTAACGCAATAAAACCGCTAGTCAAACCCGGTGGTGATTTACAAGAACTGCGAGCGCAGGCTAAAGAGGATGGCTTGCTTACCTTACGTCATAGCGGTGCGAAGAAAGTGGCACAAGGGTTGACGACGATGGAAGAGGTGCTGCGTGTGACTCCTTTTGTGATGTAACTCCATGCGTGATCTTATGCGTCCATCAAGGCGTCGATCTCGGCACCAACCTGCACCTAGACGGTTCGCAAAGAAAAAGCGTGGGGGCTTTTTTCGCACTCTGTTTAAATGGAGTTTTAGACTGCTGTTGTTTATTTGCTTAGTGTCAGCATTACCAATGGTAGCGCTTCGATATTACGACCCGCCAACCAGTAACTTTATTGAACTTAACAAGCGAAATAATAACAGTAATATCAAACACCAATGGGTTCCGATTGAGGATGTGTCGCTCTACTTCTCTAATGCGGTTATTGCATCAGAAGATCAGCAGTTCCCTAATCATTTTGGTTTCGATATAAAACAAATAAAGCTGGTATTAGAGGAACGCAAACACGGGCAGTCACGCGGTGCGAGTACTATCTCTCAACAGACGGTAAAAAATCTTTTTTTATGGCCTGGGCGCAGCTTTGTACGCAAAGGCATAGAAGCGTGGTTGGTCGTATGGATGGAATTAATTGTTCCCAAGAAGCGGATTCTAGAGATCTATGTTAACTATGCTCAATTTGGCAAATCAGTGTTTGGTGTCGGTGCTGCTAGTCAACACTACTTCGGTGTAGACGCCAAAAATCTTAACCCAGAACAGTCAGCATTGATCGTAGCGAGCCTACCAACACCCTCAAGATCAAACCCGGCAAAACCAAGCAAGTACTTAAAAGAGCGAGCAGCGTATATTATGGATCAAATGCCCCGAGTGGGTGGTCGGCGCATGGTACGCGAATTGTAACTAACACTGGTTTAGGTCAAGCAATACGCACTCGAATTTACTCACAATAAATGCGACACTTAAGTTATGAATAGACAATTCCCAAGTAGCCGATTACGCCGCACCCGAGCGAACGAATTTTCAAGACGACTCGTCCGTGAAAACTCACTATCAGCAAGTGATTTAATACTGCCTGTATTCGTGATCGAAGGAGAGAATGTTACCCAAGTCATTGAATCTATGCCTAGCGTAGAGCGTATGAGTATTGATCTATTGGTTGAAAAAGCCAAACGTTTAGAGGCTTTGGGTGTACCTGCGATCGCTATATTCCCCGTGGTTGGCGACGATAAAAAATCATTGCTTGCTGAGCAAGCATACAACCCAGAAGGCCTTGCTCAACGTGCTATGCGTGCGGTCAAGGCTGCGGTACCAAAGATGGGGATTATTTCAGA
>CAZFVP010000134.1:0-6125 GCA_964522345.1 uncultured Gammaproteobacteria bacterium
AATTCAGGGACTACTCCACCGAATCCGCTAGAGTTGCTTGCAAGTGAAAAATTTTCTCGGGTATTAGATAGTCTCAAGCAACAATTCACTCATATTATTATCGATACGGCACCGGTCTTACCCGCTAGTGATGCGGTTGTCTTAGGCCGTCTTTGCGATTCCTTATTGATGGCGATTCAATCTGATCGAACAACACACCATATGGCGCGTGACGCAATCAAGCGTTTGAATGCAAGTAATGTGTCGGTTTCTGGGTTAATTTTAACTCAGGCTAATATCAAGAAAGGTAACCCATATCAATACGGTGGGTATTACGGTTATGGTGCATATGCTTATGTTGAGGATAATAAAAAGCCTAAATAGTAGGTTTATTATCAATTATGCGGCAATTGGTTAAACACAATTGAGGTTGTGGCACCGAATACTGATTGGGAGGGAGAATGGGTGAAGATATGACCTATAGTAACTGGAAAAGACGGGGAGGCGTAGTATTTTTTCTTGGTTGCGTATTAATGTTTGTTTTCTTCTGGCTCGCGACTAATGCATATATTGCCTCACAATATGTAGATCGCAAATTGTATGAATACTCTGATCTAAATTTATATTTAGACCCAGTAGTATTACAGGATCTAAAGCTAGCCTCCGATATTAAAGAAGAAGCAAAAGGGCTTGAGTTCATGGTGTGGACCCATGAGCGTGCACAATTGAGTCGGCAATTAATTGAAATGCTTAAGCATAGAATTAATTTGTCTCCTACTAATGGTACTCTTTGGTCACAGATGAGTTATTTACAAAGAGACGCGGGAGTGAGTCTTGCTGAGCGAGCGTGGTCGATCGAGAGAAGTGCACGACTGCTTAAATGGAATTTTGAAGAACGTGGTAAAATGAGCCACTATTGTATTGCGGAATATCTTGAATTTCAGCGAGTCAGCCCTGAGCTTTGTTCATCCTTAATCACTAATCTTCCAGCGAAATGGAGCGATGCAGTGAGAGCAAAAAAAGCAAATGTGCAACTAGCTGACTTGCGTTTTGCAATGAAATTAGAACAGGTAAAACAAGACCGTGGGAGTGAACAATGAGTTCGACTTCGTCACTACGCCTGAATGTCATTTCAATTTTAGATGCGCTTATTTGGTATGCCTACCTAGTCTTATTATTCGCTGTATCGTTTGTTAATAACTATTACAGCAGTCAGGTTTGGTTATTAGTGTCGGCGTGTGCGTACACACTCAGTGGACTGTGTGTGTTAAGTGCCATTAATGGGGGGCGTTGTAATTGGTACGGCCTAGGTCAAGCAAAATTTGCGCTCATGATTCTAGTCGCAATCTTGGTATTACTGATTTTGCAAACATATATTCCTGTCGAGAAGCATACTGAAGTTTTGCTATTTGACAATTCTCTATATAACGGAGTTCAACCAAGTTGGTTTAACTCTGATGGATTGTGGAGCGTAGTTCCAAGAAAGACACGTTGGTTGTTTAATAGTGAAGCGCTCATATTTACGATATTCGCTCTTTCTATCGCGTTACTGGTTAGTCGGCGGCGTTTACGACAGTTGTTATTGGTCATGCTGCTTGTCGGTTTTTTTCATTCCTTGGTTGGCATAGGAGCAAAATATAGCGGCCTTGCCTTGGTTGATTTACAACAACTTGATGGTCATTTTAGCGCCGCGCGAGCGTGGTTTATTAATCGAAATCACTACGCAGCATTTGTAAGCTTGTGTCTGCTGGGGCCATTAGCTTTTCAAATGAAGATACTGATTACTCAAAGTAAAGCTTCATTTTTGTCGATCGCGGCCGATCAAATTACCTCGTATAGGTTTATTTACCCGTTGGCCCTTGGTTTGGGGATGGTCGCGTTGGTATTGTCTCAGTCACGTGCTGGCTTCTTGGCGTTCTTATCAATGTTGGCGTTAACGGTCTTCTACTTTGGCCGAAATGGTTTTGCTTTGGGGTTGGGCTTTAACCGTCGTAGGTTGCTGGCTCCAGTTGCGGTCGTCGCTATTGTGGTTATCGCATATTTCGGTTCAGAATTGGCGCTTCGATTTTCCTCAGATGCGTTATTGGGCGAGCGAATTGCTCAATGGTCAATTACATGGGAAGCGATAAAACACGCTTGGTTGCTTGGCTATGGCGGAAACAGTTATGCTGATGTATTTCAAGTTTTTAGAGGCTATGAGGATTTTAGACAAGTGCTTTTCAATCAGTCTCACAACGATTATTTGCACATATGGCTAGAGCAAGGTTTACTTGGCCTAATGCTTTGGCTTGGTTTTTTAGTAGTACTATTACGCGCAGCCCATCAAGGTGTTGTTAATACAACTAGTTCCCTGGTAAGTGCTACTCTTATTTGCACGATTATTGTTGTATTGGCAGCGCTGCTCCAGTCTGCCGTAGACTTTAACCTTCAAATTCTTAACATCCGCTACTACTTCTTTGTAATAATATCGCTAGCGTACTCGGTGCCTGCGATTCGGCAACGAAAAGGGACACCGACAAAACCACTTCTTGTTTAATCGCTGCGAGGGTTAAATTTTATGACTATTGTGATAGGCAAACATGGCTAAAAAAATACTGGTAACGGGTGGGGCGGGCTTTTTAGGGTCGCATCTCTGCGAAACACTTATGATCGATGGTCACGAAGTGCTATGTGTCGATAATTATTTTACCGGTAATAAGTCGAACATTTTGCATTTGCTGGATAATCCGCGATTTGAACTAATGAGGCACGATGTTACCTTTCCGCTTTACGTTGAGGTAGACCAAATTTATAACCTTGCTTGTCCAGCGTCACCAATACATTATCAACATGATCCGGTTCAAACAACTAAGACCAGCGTGCACGGTGCGATTAATATGCTGGGTTTGGCTAAGCGAGTAGGAGCTACTATTTTACAAGCATCAACCAGTGAAGTTTATGGTGACCCGACTGTTCACCCGCAGACTGAGAGCTATTGGGGCAATGTTAATCCTATTGGTATTCGCTCGTGCTATGACGAAGGTAAGCGTTGCGCTGAGACCTTGTTTTTTGACTACCATCGACAACACAAGTTACGTATAAAGGTTATGCGTATCTTTAATACTTATGGCCCGAGAATGCACCCTGATGACGGTCGGGTTGTTTCAAATTTTATCGTCCAAGCACTCAAAGGTGAGAATATTACTATTTATGGCGACGGTAGCCAGACTCGTTCTTTTTGTTACGTGGATGATCTTGTGCGAGGTATGGTTTCACTAATGAATACGGCGGATAATGTTACCGGCCCCATTAATGTAGGTAACCCAAATGAATTCACTATTTTAGAACTGGCCAAGGCGGTTAAAAGTATTGTTGGATCAAACTCAGACATAATTTTTGAAGACCTACCAAGCGATGACCCCAAACAGCGTCAACCTAATATTGAAATGGCAGCTAAACATCTCGCTTGGTCACCGAGCGTTGAGCTAGAACAAGGTTTGGTTAAGACAATTGATTACTTTAAACAAGTAGTCGTATGATAGCGCCTGCGATGGCTTAGCGATTCGCCGTGGTGTACTTTTACTAATGCCTCAACCAAACGTATTGCATTATCGATGTTTCGCCTCTGACGCTCGTATGAGCATGGATATTTATGCTGACTCACTTGAACTAGCACTGCGTGAAAGTGCGACTAAAGTCAGTTCATTTCAGCCAACTTCTTATTTCGAACGGTACGCTAAAAATCGATATGTCATGAGATTTTTGCGCTATTGGCAGTACCCAAATTCAGTTGCTACGGCAAAGGCGGATATACATCATGTGTTAGACCATGGTTATGCCCACCTGCATCCGAGATTAGGTGTAGGTAAGAGCTGTGTAACGGTGCATGATTTGATCCCTTTATTAAGATGGAAAGGAGCGCTTAATCAGGTCGATGAGAATAATTCGTCTCGTAAACCTTTGCTTAATTTACGATCTCTTTCTTATCTAAAATATTTTGATAAGATCATTGCCGTGAGTCAAAATACTAAGGCTGATTTGGTTCAGTATCTAAACCTTGATCAGAAAAATATTGAGGTCATTCCCCCGATTATCTCAGCTCGTTTTAAATTAAACGATAGCACCTTAGTAAGCGAATTTGCAGCAAAGCATAAGCTCAACCCCAAGTGTATCTGGCTCATGGTTAGTGGACGAGAGTTCTATAAAAACCATGATACGAGTCTAAAAGTTCTGAAGCATTTGTGTGATGTTAGTGATTACAATATTCGCCTTATTAAAACAGGTTTGGAATCGAGTGAATTTAACGAGCTCGTTGGTCGCTACGATATAGGAGATAAGGTGACTCAATTATTTTTGGAGGATGCAGATGAATTAACTTTACTTTATAGTTTTGTTGACTGTCTCTTGTTTCCCTCACTTTATGAGGGCTTTGGAATGCCTATAGCTGAAGCACTTGCTTGCGGTACTCCAGTTGTATCATCTGATCAAGCGTCGTTACCCGAAGCCGGTGGCCATTTGGCTTTACGCGCCGCGCCTGAGAGTGTCGAAGCGCTAGCGGAAGCTGTCATGATTTGCATTCAGGACAAGCAACATCGTGAGAACATAGTGTGTGAGAGTGCGCAATGGGTAGAGCAATTTCGTGCCCCAGTAATTGCTCAAAAACTTGACAGGCTCTACTCGGAACTCGTAGTGAGTAGCAGTTAATATTGTGGTATTAAAATGATTCAGAAATGGAAGAATTTGTTAAGCACACCTATTGGTCATGCTCTAATTTCGAAAAGGGAGGATGACGCCTACATTGCCGCATTTCCACGTTCTGGAAGCACTTGGTTACGAACGATGCTGGTGAATGCACTAGAGATAGATGCAAGAAGTAACCCTGATGTATTTAATGCCAAGATACCTGCCGTGTCAGTTCGTAATGCAAAATTGATTAACGCCTTGGCCTCGCCGCGGCTGATCATGACACACAGTGTGTACCGACCTTCAATTAAAAAAGCGATCTATCTTGTTCGCGATGGTAGAGATGCGTTCATATCTTCGTACCATTATCATGTAACGCGTGGTGGTTCAGAACTCAGTTTAGAGGATTATTTGCAGCGGTATCATAATAAATATTACGGACACACATGGGAACAACATGTTGAGTCTTGGTTCATACGCCAAAGCAGTGTGTCGAACACCGACTTGTTAGTGGTAAAGTTTGAAGAACTTAAGCGCGATACGGATAAGCAACTTAAAAATGTGATTACATTTCTTGGCCTTAATGTAGGCAGTGATCGTATACATCAGGCTGTGAATGACGCTAGTTTGGTTAACGCAAGAAAAATTGAGCAACAAAGGCAGGGTGCAATTGATGATAATAATGCGTCGTTCTATCGAGGCGGAAGGTCGCAACAATGGCAGGAGAAAGAGTACTCCAAGGTTATTGGAAAATTTACTTCAAAGGCTGATAAGGCACTAAAGTTAGCAGGTTATGTTGATTAACTCTCGATAGTAATTAAATCGGGACCCGATGCCCATAGGTAGCCCGCCCAAGCGATACCAAGCAGGTCCCCTACTAAGGTTAAGGGGATCCACCACGGTTGTTTTAGATGCGTTCGCGTTATAACTCTTTGACGTAGGCGCTGAACTATTCTCACAAATTTATTTTTTATGCGCTTACTTGTAAAAATATAATAATAGGCACCAACGGCATGATGAGGTTTCATCGTTTTTAAAAAATGCCCGTAAGTTCGAATACCGCCGGATTCTTCTTTTAAGTGAAATATAGCCGCTGAGCCACAGTAAGCAATCTCATGTTGAGCATCTAATACTCGGTCAGAAAATTCGCGTTCGTAGTCATGCGCGGTACCCTTAAAATTTTGATCGAATCCGCCCAGCTCCAAAGCAATTGCTCTATTAACTAACACATTTCCGCCCATAAAGAAGGGTGCTTGTCCGTCTTCGAGAGAATTAAATGAAAACGAATCAGTTGACTTATCACCTTCAGGGTCATCCCACGACTCAATAACACGACCAGCGACAATGCCATATTCTTTGTCGATCAATCTCTTTGTGTAATTATTTAACAACCCTTCGATAGGTTTAATATCGTCATCGAGAAATAATACATAGTCTGAGTCGGCCGTTTGCAGGCCGACATTCATTGCCGCAACCACGGAAGG
>CAZFVP010000135.1:0-6123 GCA_964522345.1 uncultured Gammaproteobacteria bacterium
GTATATTGAATTGAATACCTTCGTATATCAGAAATACTCGTGTTTTCGGCCACAGAAATTTGGAAATTGTTGGATTATCGGTAAAATACGCGCCCCAAACGCTTATCTTATATGAGTGTTGCTAGAATATGTGTGCTTAGCACAATTGAGTATTGTCATGACTGAATCATCTATTTCTAAAATCAGAATTGAAACCAGCGGTGCGCCTAAACGGGGTTCGTCTGAGTCTGCAACACCTATCTCCGGCGCGCCCAAAGCATCTGTGCCTGAAGGCACTAGCCCTAAGAAAGTGTTCATTAAGACGTTTGGGTGCCAGATGAATGAGTACGATTCTAATCGTATGCTTGATTCACTGAATGATTCACATGGCGCAGAACTTACTGAAGTTGAAGCCGATGCTGATATTATTTTGCTTAACACTTGCTCTGTGCGCGAAAAAGCACAAGAAAAGGTGTTCCACCAGCTAGGCCGTTGGAAGCATCTTAAAACCGATAATCCAGAGCTTGTCATTGGCGTCGGTGGTTGCGTTGCGTCGCAAGAAGGTGATGCGATTATGAAGCGCGCCCCTTTTGTTGATATGGTTTTTGGGCCACAAACGTTGCATAAGTTGCCACAAATGTATGATGAGGTGCGTAAAAATCACAGTTCGTCAGTGGATATTTCGTTCCCTGAAATGGAAAAATTTGACAACTTACCTGCGCCCAAAGTTGAGGGTGTAACCGCATTCGTTTCAATCATGGAGGGGTGCAGTAAATATTGTTCGTTCTGTGTTGTGCCTTACACTCGCGGGGAAGAGTTTTCACGTCCGTTTGACGACGTGCTGGCTGAAGTCTACTCCTTGGCTGAGCAGGGTATTCGGGAGGTCACTTTGCTTGGTCAGAATGTCAACGCTTATTGGGGGAAGATGCATGATGGTTCGGTTGCTGACTTTGCGCTGTTAATTCGTTATGTGGCTGAAATCGAAGGTATAGAGCGTATTCGCTATACCACCTCGCACCCTTTAGAGTTTACCGACAGCTTAATTAATGTGTACGCCGACGTGCCTAAGCTTGTGAATCATTTGCATCTGCCGGTACAGTCGGGGTCTGATTCTATTTTGGCCGCGATGAAACGTCGTTATAAGGCTGATGACTATGTCAAAATTATTGAGAAAATTCGTAAAATTCGCCCCAATATAAGCATGTCCTCTGATTTCATTATTGGCTTCCCGGGAGAGACTGATCAAGATTTCGAAGACACCATGAACTTGATCGAAACTATTGGTTACGATCTTTCGTTTAGCTTTATTTATAGTGCTCGCCCAGGAACGCCGGCATCAGATTTGGCAGACGATGTGCCAATGGAGATTAAAAAAGCGCGATTATCTCGCTTGCAAAAACGCATCACTGAAATGGCCTTCGCCATTAGTGAGAGCATGGTAGGGACAGTGCAAACGGTATTGGTCGATCGCCCTGCGCGTAAAGATCAGCAGCAAATTTCAGGTCGGACAGAAAATAATCGTGTTGTGAACTTTAATGGTTCACACGATCTTATTGGCCACTTTGTCGATGTGGAGATTACCGAAGCTCTGCCGAACTCGCTTCGAGGTGTGATGATTAAGTCTAATGTTTGCTGATGGATGCTTTTGTATTATGTTTCGCGATAGCGTTCTATGTCTTCAATTCTTAATAAAATTGACCTTGTTTTCTGATTTAGCTTGTTCTATAAATGAAGTATGCAAATAAAGTCCTCAGTGTTTAACACTATAAACGTACATAATGCGAGGTCGGTTTAATTCATGAAAGGAAAGTCTCATTGAATCAAGCCTTACCCGCTAAGACTCTCTCGCTCGGAAGTAAGGAGTCACCCGTCGAAAATGCGCGATTATCCATCCTCTGCGGTGAGTGCCATCGTAACATCAAAATTATCGAAGAAGAATTGTTGGTCAAATGTTACCAGCAAGGCTCTGATTTTGTGGTGCAAGGCAAAGCCAGCGAAGTGGAAACTGCTAAACGCGTGTTAATTCAACTCTATAAACTTACCGCCGAGAGGTCTGGTTTGGAAGAATCAAAGGTGTATCAAGTGATCAACAACGTGTCCGAAGCTAAGCCTGAAGATAGCCCGTTTGAGCGTGTACAAGCGCCATTCAAACAAGTCGTTGCAAAGTCGAAGGCTCAAAGTGCCTACATGAAGTCAATTGATAAGCACGATGTGGTGTTTGGCATTGGCCCGGCAGGTACTGGTAAAACGTATTTAGCGGTTGCCAAAGCGGTTGACGCATTGCTTAATGACGACGTTACACGAATTGTTTTAGTGCGCCCTGTAGTCGAAGCGGGTGAGAGTTTAGGTTTTTTGCCTGGCGATATTGGTCAGAAGATCGACCCCTATTTAAGGCCCTTGTATGATGCTTTGTACGAGCTACTGGGGGTTGAACGAGTGGAGAAATTAATTGAAGCTAAAACCATAGAACTTGCTCCTTTAGCCTATATGCGAGGTCGAACTCTTTCTGATGCGTTCGTCATAATGGATGAAGCACAGAACACTACTGTTGCTCAAATGAAAATGTTGCTCACACGAACAGGCTTTGGTTCGAAGGTTGTGCTAACCGGCGATCTGTCACAAGTTGACCTGCCAAAAGGGACTTATTCTGGTCTCAAGCATGCTTTAACCATCCTAAAAGGGGTGAAAGGCATCGATGTAAATAAATTTACTGGTAAAGACATTGTCAGGCACCCTCTAGTACAACGTATTGTCGAAGCATACGAAAAGCATGATCGTAATGACTAATCGCTCTAGTTTATTAGTTGATGTGCAAGACGCTCTTGAATCAGGTGCTAGTGAGGGAGGCAAACCTCCGAACTCATCGCTGCTTAAGCAGTGGGCTCTAACGGCACACCAAGCGCTTAATGGCGAGGAGAGTGAGGTTACGATTCGATTGGTTGGTGAGTCGGAAATGATGGCGTTAAACCAAGATTATCGTGGCAAAACTGGTTCAACTAATGTTCTGTCTTTTTCCGTAGATAATGAGTTTGATTTTACGGCACAAGACGGTCCTTGTTTACTAGGTGATATTGTTATTTGTCATAATGTAATCGTCCGTGAAGCATATGAGCAAAACAAAACGACGCTAAATCACTATGCACACATGGTGACGCATGGCCTGTTACACCTTCACGGATACGATCACTTAGACGATGAGTCTGCTCAAGAGATGGAGGCCCTCGAGGCTAATATTTTGTCAATCAGTGGCATTGAAACCCCCTATAATTAAGTTAATGAATACTCCAGATCAACCTCCGTCATCGTTTTTCGACGTTATTAAAACAAAATTTATCTCAGCATTAGCTGCATTACTACCGCACCAACGGGCGGCCAGTCGGGAGGACGTTCTTGAAAACCTCCGCTTAGCGGAGCAAGACGGTATTGTTGCTCGTGATGCTTACGACATGATGCAAAGAGTGATGTTCGTGTCAGATCTAAGGGTTCGAGATATCATGATTCCGCGCAGTAATATGATTTTTGTTGAGCGCGATGATGATTTAGATAAGTGCCTAGATATAATGGTTGAGAGCGCGCACTCGCGATTCCCCGTGGTTGACAATGAGAAAGACCAAATTACCGGCATCTTGTTAGCGAAAGATCTTTTACGTTATTTCGATGACGATAATAAGCAACGCTTTAATTTACGAGACTTGATGCGCCCTGTCGTGTTTGTTCCCGAAACTAAGCGCCTTAATGTGTTGCTTGCCGAATTTCGTGAAAACCGTAATCATATGGCCGTGGTAGTTGACGAGTTCGGTGCTATTGCAGGTTTGGTTACCATTGAGGATGTGCTTGAACAAATTGTCGGTGATATCGAAGACGAACATGATGTCGAAGACGACGAAAGCATGATTCGAGAACTTGACGATGGCGAAGTCATTGTTAAGGCCGTATTGCCAATGGACGAATTTAATGAACACTTTCAAAGTTACTTAAATGAAAGCGGGAGTGACACTATTGGTGGGCTTATATCGCAAACCTTAGGTCATGTACCGCAACGCGATGAAAGTGTGTTGATAGATCAATTTAAATTCGAAATAGTACACGCAGACTCCCGTCGTGTTCATCTGGTTCGAGTGGTTAAAATGTCGGTTTCTGAGGTTACCGACTAGCTAGCGATAGAATTAACGTCACCCTAGCTTGAAACGTGAATTATAAACAGACCTAATTAAGAATTTTATTGTGAATTATTCAGCTCAACCTACGGTCTATTTGATCGACGCCAGCATTTATATTTTTAGAGCCTGGTTCTCCGTACCGGACTCTATGCGCGGTGAGAATGGCATGCCGGTAAATGCGATGTACGGTTTTTGTCGCTTTTTAACCGAGTTTGCCGAGCGAACTGGCGCGAATCATGTAGGCATAGCGTTTGATGAAAATCTGACGCAGTCGTTTCGCAATGATATTTATCCTGAATACAAAATGAATCGGGAGTTGCCGCCTGAAGACCTTAAAAACCAATTCAAATATTGTCGTCGATTAGCCGAAGCTGCCGGTTTTTATTGCGTTGGTCATGACCGCTATGAAGCGGATGACTTAATAGCGACGTTGTCGCTTTCGATGCGTGAGCAAGGTTTTCGAAATGTGATAGTGAGCGGTGATAAAGATTTGGCTCAGTTAATACGAGGCGATGATTTTTGGTGGGATTATGCGCGCGACCGACAATTAAAAGCGCCGCAAGTGATTGAGAAGTTTGGCGTGCCACCCGAAGCAATTCAGGACTTTTTAGGTTTGTGTGGCGATGCGGTTGATAATATTCCTGGAGTGCCAGGCATTGGTCCTAAAACGGCTACGGCTTTGCTTCAAGAATATACAACGGTAGAAGGTGTATACGATAACCTTGGCGCGATTGCATCGTTAAAGCTGCGCGGAGCAAAAACCTTAGGTGCCAAGTTAGCTGAGCACAGAGAAAAAGCATTTTTGTCTAAGCAGTTAGCGACGGTTGCATATGATGCTCCTATAGTGACGGATGCGGTCAAATTACGACGTCAGTCGGCAGAAGTTAGTCTGTTGCGTGAAATTGGCCAAATTATGGGAGGGCGTGGCGATGGCTTATTCGAGCGTTTAGCTCAATCGTCAAATCTCGTGGAGCAAGTTTAGACAACAGTTTATTTGTTTCTTGAGGGTTATTTAGCGATTCAACTCCTTTATGTTGTTTGCTAGATTTGGGAGTATCGATGTTTACGCTTTGTTTAATACGCTTGCTTATGCGATACGCTTCTGCAATTATTTCGCGATTCATTTTAACAACTTATCAATAGATAGCTGAGGCTTAGTGTGTACCTAGAATATTTTGGATTAGCGGAGCGACCGTTTTCAATCGCACCTGATCCTCATTATTTGTATATGAGTGCGCGCCATAAAGAGGCGATGGCACATCTCACCTATGGTTTATCGCAAGGTGGCTGTTTTATTGTGTTAACGGGTGAGGTCGGCACAGGTAAAACCACCCTATGTCGAAATCTATTAAGTGATCTGCCTGACGATGTTGAAGTCGCATTAATATTAAACGCTAATATTAATGAACAAGAATTACTGCAAACAGTGTGCGATGAGCTTAAGATTGCTTATCAAGATGCTGATTCTCAAAAGCAGTTACTGGATAAGATTAATGCTTATTTATTGTCGGGCTTTTCAGAAAATCGACAAACGGTTTTAATCATCGATGAAGCACAATTACTAAGTCGTGATGTGCTAGAACAAGTTCGATTATTAACCAATCTTGAAACTACTAAGTCGAAGTTGCTACAGATTATTCTCGTCGGTCAGCCCGAGTTGAATGATTTACTTAGTCGTAACGACCTACGACAACTTGCCCAGAGAGTCACAGCTCGATATCACTTAGGCGCGCTAGAAGGTTCTGAAATTGAAGATTATGTCAATTTTAGACTCAGCGTTGCAGGTTGTCGTAAGCCTCTATTTACTAAGCAAGCTCTAGGGCAATTGCATCGTTCAACTGATGGGATACCTCGTAGAATTAATGTGCTGGCCGATCATGCATTATTGTCGGCATATTCAAAGAATCAGGTTGTCGTTGATGCTAAAAATGTCAAAGCGGCAACTGGGGAAGTATTCATTCAAAGTAAAAAAACTGTAAAGACT
>CAZFVP010000136.1:0-3190 GCA_964522345.1 uncultured Gammaproteobacteria bacterium
CGAACTAGCAACTTTTTCCAATTTTGCTTTAAGAGGCGTACTTTTGTTCGAGGCCTTTTCATTTGATGGCCGAGTTATATTATCTTTACTCTCTTCTAACTCCGCAAACAGCGGATCAACATAATCTTCTTTTTCAGTAGATTTAAATCGGCGTTTTTGCAAAATAGAGTACGCTACGATACCACCAAAAATGGCAAGCCCAACAAGGAAAAATATCAAATACAAATCAGCCATGCTACATTGCTGCCAGCTTGGCAGCCTCGGCCACATCCACTGCTACCAAACGTGATACACCCGGCTCGGCCATAGTAACGCCGACCAGCACATCAGCCACTTCCATTGTGATTTTATTATGAGTAATAAATAACAGTTGTGTCTTCTCACCTAATTGCTTCAAAACACCAGCATAACGCTCTACGTTAGCATCATCCATTGGCGCATCAACCTCGTCCAGTACGCAAAACGGTGCAGGATTAAGTTCAAAAAATGCGAACAATAATGACACTGCTGTTAGCGCTTTTTCACCCCCGGATAGTAGTGCGATAGTACTATTACGCTTGCCCGGCGGACGAGCCATTACACCAACGCCGGTATCAAGCATATCTTTGCCAGTTAACTCTAAATATGCGCTACCTCCACCAAATAGCTTGGGGAAAAAATCTTTAAAACCTTCGTTTAAGGCATCGAATGTTTCTTTAAATCGACTACGGGTTTCTTTGTCTATTTTGGCGATCGCAGACTCTAGGGTTGCCATCGCTTCCGTTAAATCGGCATGTTGCTTATCGAGGTATACCTTACGTTCTGAGCATTCTTCGTACTCATCTATCGCCATCAAATTAACCGCGCCTATACGGTCAACTTTGCGTACCACATCTGCAAGCATTTGTTCTACTTGAGCTAATTCAAAGTCCTCAGGAAGCGCCTGTTGAGCCAGTAACATTTCCTCTTCGTTCTTTTGCATTTCTTCGGCAATGGTATTTCTACGAACCAACACTTCTTGGCGACCCATCCGAACTTGTTCGAGGCTGTCCCGTACGGTTCTAGACTTTCGGTCAAAACTCAACCTCGCTTGATCAGCGTTTTGCATTTGATTTTCAAAGCTACTTAAATCGTTACGAGCCTTAGACAAATCACGTTCAACATTCAAACGGCTTTCCAGCAATATTTGTAATTGTTCTCTCAAGCTTTCGGTTGGATCATCATCATTTTCAAGGATTGCCGACAATTCAGCCCTGCGGGTAGCTTGACCCTCTAATTGCTGTCCTAGCCGAGCAATACTTTCAAGCAGCCCTGCTAAACTTGATTGTGACCTTTCTAGCTCAATTTGTTTAGCTTGACGCTCATCTCGAGCATGACGCTCTTGCATTCGAGCTTGCTCTAGATCTTGGGTTAGCGATGCACGCTGTCCCGTCAGAGTTTGCCTACGTTGGTCGAAATTAACGGCTAATTCCTTCGCATCTTCCATCAACTTATGAGCAACATTGACCTCGTCTTTAGCACTAGCTAACTGGTCACTTAGTTCTTGCTGTTCTAGCAATAATGAGTCTCGTTGAGCTAATAACTCAACACTCCTCGCTTCGATTGCACCAAGCTGATTATGCAGATCAGTACGTTGATGGGACTTATTTCGAAAATCGCTACGCGCTTGCTCACGACCGGATTCAAGTGACTTGATTGCTGCTTGATCGTTTTCAGCTTGAGACTGAATTTTCTGCAAATCATGACTAGCAAGGTCGACACTACCGCTCAGCTTTTCTATTTGTGCTTCGCGCTGCAATATTCCGCCCTCGGCTTGATCTATACCAAATGACGCCCAATTGGTGCCAATCCAGCAACCCTCTCGAGTGACAATCGATTCATGTGCTGATAGCTTGTGTCGATTCGCTAAGGCATCTGAAACGGTGTCAACCGCATACACCGCTTGAAACCAGCCGTCGATTTGTACTTTAGAGGCAGTAACTTTGTCAGCTAAACGATCAAGCTTGTTGGACTCTTGATCTACCGGTGCAGAACTCTCGTCGACCAACCAAACACGGCCATCTTTAAAATCGCTCAAATCAGCCGAAAACTGTTCGAGTTTTTGCACAGAGATAGCATTTAGCTGCCGACTAAGCACGGTATCCACCGCAAGTTCCCAGCCACTCTTCACATTCAATTTTGAAGCAATTCTAACGTTGTCTTTAATGCCACGCATCTGCAGCCACTTATTGACTTCCTTATTATCCTCGCCTAAGGCCGCAGCTTGTAATGCTCTTAGTGAATTCAGTTGCGCCGAATCATCTTGTAGCTTGTGACGAACTAAATTATAACGCTCACGTCGCTCTTCAAGTTCGGTTCGTAAATCAACAATTTTCTGATCACGCTCCTGTAAAGAAACCTCAAGCTGAGAACACTCTTCATCGATCATCGAAACCGATTCTTTTAATTGATTGATTTCTTCAATATTCAACTTCGCATCAATTTCTGCGAGATTCCCCGCTACTTGTTCACTGCGAGCTGTAAAGTGATGAATTTGTCTATCTTGCTGCTCAATACGAGCGGATTGCACTTCACGTTCTTTTTCTGGGTCAGCGGCATCTCGGTTAAGTTGTTCCCACTCTTGCTGCCACGCCTGAAATTCTTCATTAGCAACTTGAAACTTACTATTTGCCATTTCGTAGGTTTCAGCCAAGGCTTCTACCATTGGCTCCAAGTCGATTTGAAGACTCTGAGCTTGACTAAGGCGTGTTTGATCAATTTCTAAGTGCTGAGACGCTTCTCGCTCCGACTCCACTAGGCGATCGAACTCTTCTTGCTGTTGCTGGCGAGTAGTTCGAGTATGCTCAATCGACTGCTCTAAAGCGGCAATCTCTCCACCGATGCCATAATAGTCCGCCTGTACTTTATTAAGGATTTCGGTAAGCTCAACTTGCTCTTGGCGCATCGCCTCTATCTGAGACTCCACGTCGCGCTGTTCGGACACTTGACCTTCAAATTCTGTCTGCAAGCGTTCGAGTTCTATATCTTTCGATTTTACCTGCTCATGCAGACCGGACCATCGCATGGTTTTAAGTTGACCATCTAATTCACGCTGTTCGCCTTTGAGCTTTTTGTAACGTTCGGCTTCATTGGCTTGACGCTTTAGACGACGCAGTTGAGTTTCTAGTTCACCAACAATATCTTCAACCCGACTCAGATTATCGCGTGTATG
>CAZFVP010000136.1:3290-6098 GCA_964522345.1 uncultured Gammaproteobacteria bacterium
TCGAATACCAGCTCTACATAAGCGCGATTAACCGGCTTACGCGCGGCCGAGCCATTGAAAATAACATCTTCCATGCTATCGCCACGAAGAGTTTTTGCCGACGACTCGCCCATGACCCAGCGAATCGCATCGATCACATTCGATTTACCACAGCCATTTGGCCCCACAATACCGATAAGATTGTTTGGTACTGAAACTTTCGTAGTATCGACAAATGACTTAAAGCCAGATAATTTAATGTGTTTTAAGCGCATTAATGGTCCTTAACCATTCCCGGTTTAGCTCGTAAGCCATTGATTGTAAAGCTACCTTAAAGAGCACGACTGACTGACATTTATGACACAGCAGTAATTAGGTAGTCGTGCATCCAATCACCTCAACACAATATAAATTGTGCGATGATGAGTTCGAGAAAAAGTGCTTTTTGTTTTAATAAATTTAATCCCTAAGATTAAGTTAAAATTGCCTCAGAGAAAACAACTGATTTGAGCAATTCGACTTTTTTCGATGTAAACTTTGTAGCCATTACCTCGCAATACTCGATATGCTCATTCAATAGACCGACTGTCCAGAAAATACCCAGTACGATGACGTTAAGTTTTGCACAAATACAACAATTTAAGATTGACGGTTACCTTGTATTACCCTCTCTTTTAAAGAGTAGCGAGGTCGACCACCTTCGATCACTCACTAAAAAGAGTTTAAGTAATCGAACCAAACCCTATGAACTTGAAGCAGAGGTCAATTACCCTGGTGCGCCAGCTAGTACAAACGCCAAAGGCGGCGACACCATCCGCCGCCTGCGCATGGCCTTTCAACGCCATGCTAGCTTCGCTGAACAGGCTCGCAGAGTAGAAATCACCTCCGGGATAAGGCAAATTCTCAATTCTGAGGAGCTGTTTCTCAACCCGAATCACCATAACTGCATCATGACAAAACAACCGAGTTATAGCTCGGAGACTTTGTGGCATAGAGATACGCGTTATTGGAACTTCAGCGATAAATACTTAGTGAACGCATGGTTTGCACTTGGCGATGAACAGCAAATAAACGGGGCAATGAAAATTTTGCCCGGGTCACATCGGTGGGAAGTTCAAGAGCATACACTGGACGCGGCCCAATTTCTTAAATTAGATCACCCTGATAATCAATATCGACTAGCCACACAGCGCCTAGTAACGCTCAACAAGGGTGATGTATTGCTATTTAGCGCACACTGTTTTCATGCTGCTGGCAAAAACACAACACGCGAACCTAAATACTCCATGGTATTTACTTACCATGGAGGCTCCACCACCCCAATCGCGGGCTCAAGTTCGGCCAGTCAAGCGGAAATACAGCTGTAAAAAGTTACTCACTAGCAGTTCGCCGATCTTTGAAAGCCGCAGCCAGAGTTCGTTGATCCATATACTCAAGTTCACCACCGACCGGCACGCCACGGGCCAGGCGCGTTATCTTAATGTCGTAAGGTGCCAGCATTTGCTGGGTGTAATCAGCCGTTGTCTCGCCTTCAGCCGTGATATTTGTAGCGATAACTACCTCGCGGATATCATTTTCGGCTACCAAACTGTTAAGGCGTCCAAAGGCTAGCTTCTCTGGGCCAATACCTTCAAGTGGGGACAGTTTTCCCATTAACACAAAATATAAGCCTTGGTACGCACCTACTTGTTCTAACGCTTGCAAATCGGCAGGCGTTTCAACAACACACAATAGTGTCTTATTACGTTTATCAGAACGGCAGATATCACAAATATCGGCTTCACAGAAAGTATTACACCGTTGACAAGTCGTCACTCGCTCAAGGGCATTGTTCAATGCATCAGCGATGGCTTTTGCCCCTTCTCGGTTTCGCTCCATTAAATGAAACGCCATACGTTGAGCGTTTTTAGGCCCAACTCCAGGTAGCGCTTTTAAAGCATCTTTAAGTGTTTCTATTGCAGATGAGGTAGCCATTAATAAATTCAGCTAGAACGGCATTTTCATACCAGGAATATCTAAGCCACCGGTTAAACCAGCCATTTTTTCCTGAGACGTTTTTTCAACTTTACGAACAGCGTCGTTTACCGCCGCTGCAATTAGGTCTTCCAATATTTCCTTATCATCCGGGTCGCCAATCAACTCTGGGGCAATCTTGACCGTTTTAACATCATGACGACAAGTCATAACCAATTGAACCATACCACCACCAGACTCCCCGGTAACTTCTATGTTGGCAAGCTCTTCTTGAGCTTTTTGCATATTCTCTTGCATGGCTTGCGCCTGCTTCATTATGTTTCCTAATCCGCCTTTCATCATGCGTTTTCTCTTTAATCGTGGTACTTAAATTTATTTATGAGACGCTCACGTAAGTTAGAGCGGCTTTATTGATTCTTCATTGAGCGTAGCGCCGAATTCTTTAATAAGTGCCTTTACGCCAGGGTCACTCTTAAAGTTTTCTTTCGTATGCTCAAACTGCTCATGTCCTAAACGAGACAAGCAGTCGGCTGGGGTCTCTCGGTCCGACTCTTCAACCTCTAAAGTCACCGATATAGGTTTATTACTAATTTGACGAATAGCCTCTTCGATACTCTCTAAGCGTTCTGGGCGCAGTAGATGTTTTTTACTCGGAGAAAGAGTCAAGATAATTTTATCATCACCGAGCTTCTCACAAGCACAATTCATTGCTAATTCTTTAGGAAGCCCCATCAAAGTAGTCTGCTCTACCAGTTCACCCCATTCGTTATTGCCGGCTAAAGTAATCGCGATAACACTCGGCGCGCTCGTACTAATTGAACTATCTTGTGACGCTGTGGTCGTTTGTGGTGCTGG
>CAZFVP010000137.1:0-6012 GCA_964522345.1 uncultured Gammaproteobacteria bacterium
GGGTGCGACTCCGGTATCGAGTTTTGATTTACGTTCGGTTACTAACGTAGAACATGACGAAGTCATTGTGAAGCTCGAAGTAAATCGTTCTTTCGATTTCAATGAGTTTTATCATTCAGAGGCATTTCCAAATGACGCAGTGTACAGCGGCAGCGGGTCATCGGCACAACCGTCGCTAATCTATGCAGCGACTGTGAATCTAAATGATGATGAGCGATATTATTTTATGACGCTAATTGGGCGTGGTCACCATTCTGGCAAAAACGGCGACTTGTATACCGATCTTGCTGGAATAACCACAGCGAAAGAAATGGTGAACCGAGTAATCGTCGAGGTTCTTTAAATTCAGGGGGCATACACAAACGTGACGGCTTAGTGAAAATCAGGAGTGATGCGCTAATGAGGCATAGGGTTGATTTCGATTAATAGCGAGCGTAGCCATGCAAGCGCGGCGTCTTGTTCTGTGTGCTCATGCCAATATACACTGGTTCCAAAACTTGGTAGTGCGAAGGGTACGTCAACCATGCATAAGTCGGGGTCTACTAGCTGCTCAGCCATAAGTTTGGTCACGGTTAGCAGTTGGTTTGATGATTTAAGCACCTTAGCTGCGGCGAAATAGTTCTGACAACGTATCGATGTAAGTCGTTCGAGGCTCTGTTGCTGGAAAAATGTATCTTCTATTGTCATGCCAAAAGGTCGGTTTGAGACGCTAATATGTTGGCTGCCCATATAACTCGACTTAGTTAGTTTTGTGCGAAGAGGGTGTTGTTTACGCATCAACACACTAAAGTCACTTGACCACAACTTATGTTGGCGAACAGGCGACTTCACTGACATGCTTATATCTAATGCGATATCAATATGCCCAGAGCTGAGTTCACGAGATAAATTGGCTCGATTAGTTTTGATACTTGCAATGCCTACGTTCGGAGCGCGACGCGAAAGTATTTCGGAGAGTTTCGGTAAAATAGCCGGCTCTAAGGCATCGTGCATTCCTATTCTGAACGTATAGTTACTCTTCAGAGGCTCAAACTCTCCCCATTGTTGGAGTATTTGCTGAAGTCGAGTTAGGTTATCTATGATCAATGGCGCCATACGTTGGCACGCAGTTGTTGGCACCATTTTATTCTGAGAGCGCTGAAATAGAGGGTCGCCTAGGGCGTCTCTTAGGCGTTTAATCGCGTGGCTTACTGCAGAAGGTGTAAGACCGAGTGACTCTGCAGTACGAGTCATATTTTGTTCCACGTACAGAGTTTGAAAAACCTTTAACAAATTAAGGTCTAATCGTTGAATTCGAGTAGAGTCAGCCATTTTTATAGTGAATTATATTCATAGTAGTAAATAAGTATATTTCATTTTATTCACTTTTATATAACGTATTCTTAAACTATGAGAATTCTTCCTATAAACATTTCTTAGAAAAAGAGGACCAAATCATGAATTTTGAACATAGCGCTAAAACTCAGGAATATATTGCTCGAGTGAGAGCGTTTATTAGTGACAATGTAGAGCCGGTAGAGCGTCAAATCTATAAAGAGCTACATGAGTTGAACCCAGGTGGCGATTGGAAAAATTGGAAACTGCACCCCTTAGTAGAAAAATTTAAAGGAATGGCTAAACAACAGGGTCTTTGGAATCTGTTTTTACCTGATGATGAGCTTGGCAAAGGTCTAACGACGTTAGAGTATGCGCCGCTGGCGGAAGAAATGGGACGTATGTTGTTTACGCCAGAGATATTCAACTGTAATGCACCCGATACCGGCAATATGGAAGTGCTGTATCACTTTGGTAACGAAGCACAAAAAGCCAAATGGCTTACCCCTTTGTTAGAGGGTGACATTCGCTCTGTTTTTGGTATGACTGAACCTGATGTGGCGTCGTCCGATGCCACTAATATGGAAGCCACTATTGTGATGGACGGCGATGAAGTCGTCGTTAATGGCAAGAAGTGGTGGAGCACAGGCTTAGGCCATCCGAATGCGAAGTTCACGATCTTCATGGGATTATCGAACCCTGAGAATGATCGGCATAGTCAACATGCTATGGTTATTGTGCCTTTGGATACTCCAGGTGTTGAAATTAAGCGTATGTTAACGGCTTATGGTGATTATGATGCTCCTTATGGTCATGGTGAAATGCACTTTACAAACGTGCGGGTACCGAAAGAGAACTTAATCATGGGTATGGGTAAAGGCTTTGCTATCGCGCAAGGCCGTTTAGGTCCAGGGCGTATTCATCACTGCATGCGAACTATCGGTATGGCCGAAAAAGCGTTAGAGTTAGCCATTGGGCGTGGTTTAGAGCGCGAAGCTTTTGGCAAGCCTGTTTTAAAGCTGGGTGGCAACGGCGAGCGTATTGCACAGGCGCGTATCGCGATTCATCAAGCACGTTTGATGACGTTACATGCGGCGTGGAAAATTGACTCAGTCGGTGTGAAAAATGCAATGACTGAAATTTCTGCGATCAAAGTAGCGGTACCAACCATGGCACAAAACGTGGTTGATATGGCGGTACAATTGCACGGTGGCGCCGGTATGAGTGGCGACTTTCCACTCGCACACTTTGCTGCAGGTGCTAGAGCATTACGATTGGCCGATGGCCCAGACGAAGTACATATGGGCATGGTAACGCGTTTGGAGCTTAAGAAGTATATGTCTCGCAACGCTTAGACGAAACGAACGTTAAATATTAAGAGGTAATAATGAGAAAAATTTTAATCACTGGCGCAGGATCTGGTCTTGGTGAAGCATTGGCAAAAAAGTACGCTGCTGAAGGCGCCGAAATTTGCATTGCCGACCTCAATGAGGAGGGTGGTGATGCGGTTGTTAAACAGATTCAAAGCATGGGCGGTGAGGCGTTTTTCGTAAAATGTGATATTACTCAACAATGGGATGTCGACAAGTTAGTGAAAACGGTTGCTGAACGTTGGCGCTCAATTGATGTGTTGATTAATAATGCCGGCGTGGCTACTGCAGGTAAGTTTGAATCTGAGACCTTGGAGCAATGGCAATGGGTGGTTGATATCAATTTACTGGGTCATGTGCGCATGACCAAGGCTTGCTTGCCGTTGCTGCGTAATAGTGAAGCTGCTGACAAAACGATCATTAATATTGCTTCTCAAGCTGGTTTAACAGCGGCTCCTGGTATGACCAGCTATTGCGTCACTAAGGCGGCTATGGTGAGCTTGTCTGAAACCTTGCATTTAGAGCTCTCGACCGAAGGTATTCATGTCAGCGTTGTTTGTCCTGCCTTTTTTGATACTAATCTAAATCAGTCACTTCGCAGTAGCGATGCTAAGATGCAAGCGGTTGTGACCAAGTTGATTAAGAAGTCGGGTGTCAGTGCTGATGAAATTGCGACTAAAGTATTCGATGCTGTAGGCGCGAAGAAGTTCATGGTTGTTACGCATAAAGACGGTCGGACGGCTTACCGTTTGAAGCGTTTTCTCTCCATGGAACGCTATCTTAATATTGTGAAAAAACGAACTGAAAAATTTGTGAAAAAGAAAAATGGTTGATTCGAATAACAAGAAGATGGATACGGCCGGGAAGGTTCGTTCAGGTGAAGAGTTAGATTTAACGCGCCTAAACCCTTGGCTGTTAGAACAAGTCGTAGGCATCAGTGGCACCCCTGGTGTAACTCAATACTCCGGTGGTGCTTCGAATTGGACTTATTGCTTAACTTACCCTGAAAAAGAAGTTGTACTTCGTCGGGCACCTGAAGGTACTAAGGCTAAAGGCGCGCACGACATGGGGCGTGAATATCGTTTGCAAGCGGCCTTGAAACCCGTTTATTCCTACGTGCCTGAAATGTTGGCACACAGCGATGATGAGTCTCTTGTTGGTGCGGAGTTCTATGTCATGGAAAAATTTAATGGTTTAATTCCGCGCACCAATATGCCACGAGGCTTGAACTTGACTAAAGAACAATGTCGAGAGCTTTGTATTAACGCTTTGGACAGCCTCATTGAACTGCATCAAGTGGATTATTTAGCCGCTGGTTTGGATAATATAGCCAAAGGAGAGGGCTATACCGAACGGCAAATTAGCGGCTGGACACATCGTTACCAAAAGGCCAAAACCTGGAATGTGCCTGGCGGAAAAGGAGTGATCAAATGGTTGGCTGATAACATGCCGGAGCAAGAAACAATTTGCTTGACACACAATGATTTTCGTTTAGATAATTTGGTATTAAATGCCGATCAACCAACCGAGATTATTGGCGTATTAGATTGGGAGCTGGCAACACTTGGCGACCCGCTAATGGACCTAGGGAATTCGCTAGCCTATTGGGTTGAGGCGGATGATGACTTTTTTGCACAGAAAACTCGGCGCCAACCAACGCATTTAGAAGGCATGTTAACGCGCCAAGAAGTGATAGATTACTATCTTGAGAAAACCAATAGCGAAGTTAAGAATTTCACCTTCTATGAAGTTTACGGTTTGTTTCGCTTAGCGGGCATTGTGCAGCAAATTTATTACCGTTATCACCATAAGCAAACTCGAAACCCTGCGTTTAAAATACTTTGGGTATTTGTGCACTATCTTATGCATCGTTGCCGTAAAGCGATCAACAAAGCGAGTTAATTAAATGGCTACTATTTACTTAATTCGCCATGGTCAAGCATCGTTTGGTAAAGACAATTACGATGAGTTATCTGACCTGGGACAACAACAGGCTACCAGGTTAGGGCAAGTATTAGGCGAGCGTTTGCCTAAGTTTGATGCGATATGTCTAGGTACTATGAAGCGCCATAAACAGACTGCGACTAATTGCTTAACAGGTTTCGGTCAGACGTTTGATCAAGTAGA
The DNA here is from genome assembly GCA_964522345.1 of uncultured Gammaproteobacteria bacterium. Lineage (GTDB taxonomy): Bacteria > Pseudomonadota > Gammaproteobacteria > Arenicellales > Arenicellaceae > Arenicella. Next base: position 4,812 of record CAZFVP010000137.1, read on the forward strand.
CCCGACCTTCGATGAGTGTTGGAATGAATATGATTATCAAGATATCTTGCGACAGTTTCGTCCTGAATTTATAACGTCGAAAAGTATGATGAACTATATTCGTCAGCAAGATAACCCGAAAAAAGCGTTTGAAGCCGACTTCAATGGCGCAATAGACCGTTGGATAGCGGGTGATAATGACCAAGACTATATTGAGTCATGGAACACATTTACAAGTCGAGTTCACAATGCATTAAAGAACACGATTGCAAATAACCCTGATAAAAAGCGTATTGCGGTATTTACCTCAGGCGGTCCTATCTCATTAGTGAGCCAACATTTACTTGGCGTACCTCAAGAGCGAATCATGCAGATGAACTGGACACTGTTAAATTGCGGTGTGACAAAGCTTGTGTCTACAGGCTCCCGTTTATTTGTTGCATCGCTGAATGAACACGCACACTTTGACGGCGTTGAAAATAAGCACTTTATAACTTATACCTAAGAAATAAAAAATTATGAGCAGACAAAATATCTTAATCACCGGAGCCAGTTCGGGCCTTGGTTACACTATGGCGAAGATGTACGCCGAGCAAGGCAAAAATTTGGCTCTATGCGCTCGTCGTGTGGAACAACTAGAGGAGCTGCGTGATGAAATTGCAAAAACGAATCCACATGTGAAAGTATTTGTGCGTTCATTAGATGTGAATGAGCATGACCGAGTGTTTGAAGTGTTCAAAGCTTTTGCTGATGATCTAGGTCATCTAGATCGCGTTATTGTTAATGCAGGTATGGGTAAGGGTGCCTCTTTAGGTACCGGCTATTTTGAAGCAAACAAGCAAACCGCAATAACCAACTTTGTCTCGGCTATTGCTCAATGTGAAGCCGCGCTAGAGTTATTTCGTGCTCAGAATCACGGGCATTTAGTGACTATTTCGTCCGTGAGTGGGGTAAGAGGTTTCCGTCGAGCTATGACGGTTTATGCGGCTACTAAGGCTGCTCTGTCTAATCTGACCGAAGGAATCCGTGTTGACCTGCTTGGTACGCCTATCAAAGCGACGACAATTCACCCAGGGTTTATTCGCAGCGAGATCAATGAAAAGGTTAAAACGGTTCCATTTATTGTTGATGCCGAAGTTGGTTGTAAAGCAATTCTTAAGGCTATAGACAAAGAAGGAGCGAATTATTATGTTCCCGGTTGGCCATGGGAAGTTGTGTCTAG
>CAZFVP010000138.1:0-5941 GCA_964522345.1 uncultured Gammaproteobacteria bacterium
TAAAGTTGTCTGCGTTGATTCGCTCAATCTATATCACCCCGCTGTATACCAATTATAATTAATAGCAGCAAAGAGAGATGAAACTATGTTGGCTTACTGTCCTTATAAGCCATTGATTTACATATTTCATTTGAGTGGTGGGGCGTGGGCGGCTCGAACGCCCGACCACCTGATTAAAAGTCAGATGCTCTACCAACTGAGCTAACGCCCCAACTCAAACGAGGCGTGATTATCTTTACTTAAACGCCTTTGGTCAACCTTTTTTCGCAGTTTATTTGCTTAAATTTTACGCTTTTTTACCCGTGAAGTCCTTAGCCCAAAATAATCACTAACTCCGCAAATGCTATGCACAAAGTTGAGTAAATTATGGTTTTAGTGGTGTGTATATTCACCTGATGCGCGGTTTTCTTAACTGATAAGCCTAAGCCGACAACCGTAAGCGACACGAGTGCGCTATAAATTGTGGCTTTCCACCAAAATAGACTACGCTGCACCTCATATTTACTCAGACTCATCACTTCAATGGCATTGGGTATATCGAATAGCTGCGTGGTTGCTATAACGCCACCTAGCCAGACGCAGAAAGTAAACCAGACAACAGTCGCAAACATTGATATAAAAAGCGCTATTGCACTCGGAGTGCGCAAATACTGAGCTGGAAACACATTTAATAAGCTTAATGCTCTGACCTGCTTACCACGTACCATCTCGCCTAACCAGTTGCTCATGATGCTGCCTGAGCGCGCAGCGAATAACATTCCTCCGATTGCGGGGGCTAAGTACAGCACATAACGACCACCCATTAGATTAATGAGTGTTTCGGGTTTCACAAACATACTCACCAAGCCGGTTAAAGAATGGTCAGCCAACATGCGTACCACCGCGATGGTTGTTGAGCCGAGCATTAAGCCCACTAAGGCAAAGAATAAAATGCCCGTAATAAAGCTTAAATAAATCGTATATGCTGCTATCTGGGCTTCATCTTTAATTGATCGAGGTATGTGCAATAAGTTAAATAGGGTTTTAGCTGACCCGTTAAGCCAGCTCAATACTGGCCACTCTCGTTTAGATTTTACTATGCGTCCAACAACGGGGGCGATAACTGTGCCTAATTGTTGTTGCAGATCTATTTGGCGACGTTGGAGTTCAGGCTTATTCTCGGGCAACGTGGGCCAATCGGCAATTAATGCCAATTTACCGCCTTGAAGGCGGTACACTTTATTGGCAATTTGCGCGATATAAAAAGGGTTATGCGAAACCGTCATACACGCTTTATTCTGTTCTTTTGAGAGCACATTAACCGTTTTCGCAAGCTTTGATAAATTAACGATATCAAGGCCTGCGTCGGGTTCATCAAATAACACTAGGTCAGGATTGGTTAACAAGGCACGTGCAATCGCAACTCGCCGCATTTGTCCGCCGCTTAATTGGCTAATTTGTGCGCTGTATAAGCCACTATCGATATTCAGTTGATCTAGCGTTCGAGTGATTTTTTGTTCACTAATCGGCGAATTTGAATAGCGCGCAACTAAACGCAGGTTGTCGATCACATTAAGGTGGTCTAATAGAGCCCCTTCTTGCAACACCATGGTTGAGCTCGCTTGCGGTGACAAGCTAATAGAGTTTCGATTGCCATCGGCTATTAATGTTAATAACGTTGACTTACCACCACCGCTATCACCAACGATAACGACATGTTCACCTAGGTTAACCTGTAAGTCTAAGCCATCGAATATTTGCCTAGAACCATAAGCAAACTCTAAATTTGAAATAGTGAGCATTGCCTTAGCTAGTTGCGGGGTCCTTAATTCCAGCGGCCTGAAAACCCGCCTCTCTAATACGACATGAATCGCATTCTCCGCAAATCTTGCCATCTGTTCGTGGGTTATAACAGGAAATCGTTTGCGAATAGTCAATCCCTAGTTCAAGACCTCGCTTAATAATATCTCCCTTGGTCATATGAATAATTGGGGCTTCTACTTTGATTCTCTCACCTTCTACGCCTGCCTTAGTTGCGAGGTTTGCGAGGTTTTGAAAAGCCTCAATATACTCGGGCCTACAGTCAGGATAGCCCGAATAGTCAACAGCGTTGGCACCGATAAAAATCGCCCTGGCCTCTAGAACCTCAGCCCAACCAAGCGCAACGGATAAAAATACAGTATTACGCGCTGGGACATAAGTAATAGGGATTTCGTTACTCTCTTGCGTAGGCACATTGATGTCGCGATCAGTTAGTGCCGAACCACCAAAGCTACCGATATCAATACGCACTACTCTATGTTCTTGAGCGCCGGTACTTGTTGATATTTTTTTGGCACGATCAAGTTCGATTCTATGCCGCTGCCCATAGTCCATACTCAGGGTATAGCATTCATAACCTTGATCTATCGCCATGGCTAAGACCGTGGCGGAATCTAGACCGCCAGACACTAAAATGACTGCTTTTTTACTCATAGTTTCGGTTCGAGGTTTGCGCTTTTTATACGAAGGTTTATTGGAACGAGATTGTCACCCCATATAGCTTATCGCAATTATAATATGGACCGGTGGGCAAATGAGGTTAACTTTGAAGGTTAGTCGAGCCGAACGGGGTGATTTATCGACCCGCTTCATTGTCCCATAGAACTTTATGTAGTTGTATTTGCATCCTAACTGCTAATTGGTCTCTGACGATCCAGTCAGCTAGATCACTGGCTGGCAATTCGTCAGCGGATGGTGAAAAAAACACATCACACACCTGATCTAAATTACGCTCAGCAACAAATTCTTTAGACCATTGATAGTCATGCTCATTGCAGATCACAAATTTAAAGCAATCAGATGGTTTAATATGATCTAGGTTTGCGTAGGTATTGTTGTGCTCTTCATTCGACGCAGGTGTTTTGATGTCCAGCACTACATAAACACGCTTATCCACACCTGATATATCCATAGCGCCACCTGTCTCTAATGACACGGAGTAACCAGCATCACAAAGAGCCGTCATAAGATCGTGGCACTCAGGCTGAGCCAACGGCTCGCCGCCAGTCACCGTCACATGCTTAGATTTATATTGGCCAACTTGCACGAGAATTTGCTCAAGACTGTGTTTCTTACCCCCATGAAATGCATACGCCGTATCACAATAGCTACAGCGCATTGGGCAACCGGTTAAACGAACAAACACCGTGGGGTAACCAACGGTGTTCGACTCTCCTTGAATGGAGAAGAATATTTCAGTAATTTTTAACGACACAAATATTAGGGGCCGATGTAAGTGGCCCACCTCATGGTTTGACTAACAAAAAAACCCGACTAATTTGTCGTAGCTAACTGATTCTTAGCGGCGATTGCGGCATCCGACTGCGGGTGCGAGTTAACAATCTCTTGGAATAAAATACGAGCCTCAATTTGATTGCCTTGGCTTTGTTCAATATAGGCAGTTTTTAACATCGCATCTGGTAAGCGGCGGCTCTGAGGATAGTCATTAATAATGGCTTTCAAATGAACCTTAGCGACGTCTAATTTACGGCTTACATGCATCGCTTCAGCAATCCAATAATGCGCATCATCAGCTAAGTCACCTTTAGGGTGCGCTTGCAGTTGTTGCTTAAATATTTCAGCTGCCTCTTCATACTTAGACTGCTTAAGTAGTTCAAAACCTTGACCATAATAGTCATCTTCAGACACCACTAAGGGGGCTGGCTCTAACGGCGCGAGTTCTTGAGGTTGAGGTCTTTGAGAAGCAACAGATTGTGAGTTCGAGATAGCGACTTGATCTACTACTTGAGGCGCTCTATTTACAGGCACCTGAGAGGGAATCTGCGAAGCATCGATAGGTACTCCGCCGCTAGCTCCAACTGACGGCCCGGTTGGGACGGCGATAACACCATTGCTAGATGAAGCACCTACGCCCGCTTGAGCCCGATAGTCTTGCACCCTTGACGTTTGCTCAAGTGTACGCTGGCCAAACTCGCTTTGGCTTAAGGGTTGTTGGCTAAGAGGGTTCGATGCCTGGTTGGGCAAAGACCGCGGAGTATTAGCAACGCCTTGAATCGTGCCAGCACCCGTAACCGGTACTGCTGAGGTTACCGCCTCAAAACTGCGATCCACTACCGGAGGATAGCTATTGCTTTGATTGCTTGGCTGGGTAGTGACGGAGTTGGGGTTAGCGTATACACCTTGCGCCCCCGTGGCGACCTCTTGCGAACCTGCTTGAGCAACACCGTTAGTTTGATTAATGTCATTAGCACCTTGCGCTCGAGCTAAGTCCCAATTAGTTTGTTCTCCAGTACCAATTATAGAGTCCGTATCGTTATTTGAAATAACCGTATTTGGCGCTGTATTATCTACCCCTGTTTGAGAGGTCGAATTATAAGCCTGAGGAAAAGTATCTCTCGTCTGCAGGACACTACCATCGGGTTGCAGAATAAACCCGTCTTGATTCGATGGAGCAACATTAGTAGGCCCATACTGATTAAGGCTTTGCGGGTTAGCCAACTGTTTTGATTGAGTGTCAACCTGCTTCTGCAAGCGTTTCAACTGAAACTGTTGCCGTTCAACCATATCTCGTAGTTCGGCTATTTCTTGCCTCATGGTTTGAACTTGAAGCAAAAGCTCAGTTGAACTACCACCTTGCTGAGCAAGAGCGTAATTAAAAATCGGGGCAACACTCAGTGCAACCCCGACAGTCATTACATATGTTTTGATTCGTCGCATAATTAACCTATCGTCGTTTTAAGAGCTAACGCTACGTAGCAAAACATTAACTCTCGCAACGAAACCCTCACACATAAGTATGAGGGGAACTTTGATTAGTACTTAATTTCTACGCGGCGATTAGACTGCCATGCTGCTTCAGTATGAGCTGCATCAACTGGGCGTTCTTCACCGTATGAAATTGTTTCAATTGTGCTTCTCGCGCCTGCCGTGCTCATCAACTGAGCAACCGTTTGTGCACGGCGCTCACCTAGCGCTAAGTTGAAGTCACGAGTGCCGCGCTCATCAGCATGACCTTCTAAGTTAACGCGTGCGCCACCATTACTACCAAGATGCTGAGCGTGGCGAGTTGCAATAATGCGTGAACGTTCATCAATTGCTGAGCTATTGTATCTGAAAAACAGCACTTTGTAGTTCAATGGGTCACCGTCGATACCGAAACGTGATGACAACTCGTCTGCCGTATAAGGCGTGCCAAAAGCAGGTTGTGAACTTGTTGTATCTACTCCAGTACCAGTACCAGTAGTGGTAGCTTCTTTAGCCACTACGTCCCCAGGCTTTTTTGTAGACGCACATGCAGTTAGCATCAAACCCATTAATACGGTCATCATTAGACCTAGCTTACGATTCATATTTCACTCCAAGAATGATTGTTATTTTGTTTGCCGTTAAAATTTTATTTTCTAAGTGGTGACCACGCCGGCTCACGAATATCACCACTTACAAGCTCTAATCGAGTTCTCACTCGGCCATCAGACGAGGCCACCATAAATGTAGGCTCATACTGCTGTTCTGTTTTATACAATACCATGTCTCCATTCGGAGAAAAACTAGGACTTTCATCAAATTTAGCATTGCTCAACATCGTTATTCTACTGGTTTCTTCGTCCATTATGGCAATTTTTCCGCCCTCATGAACCATCACAATTTGACTGCCGGTTAAATCATAAGACGCATTGGCACTCTCATCACCCTCAAAGGTCATGCGAGACACCGATTGATCATTAACACTGTAACTATAAATCTGTGGTTTGCCAGTGCGGCTTGACGTGTATAAAAAACTATCACCTCTTGGCGACCAAGATGGTTCTGTGTCGATACCGTAATGTGTGCTTACTCGCGTATGTTGACGCGTTTGCACATCATAAATATAGATATCTGGGCTACCATGCTGAGACGTTGAGTAAGCAATTTTAGACCCATCAGGTGACCATGCTGGTGCCGAGTTCACCCCTTTAAAGCT
>CAZFVP010000139.1:0-5931 GCA_964522345.1 uncultured Gammaproteobacteria bacterium
AAGGACTTTCATACGTCAGAGAAAGTTATCGCTGTTTACCGAAAAATCCTAAGTGAACTGAGCCTTACGGCTCTATTCTCTGGCAGTATCTTGTCCTTCGATTTGAGCAGTCAACGACGACGGCGACACTATATTAATGAAAAGACCTTACAGCGCTAGATTAAGCAATCGATTAATCGATGTAGGCTAAACAAGAGTGGCTGCCCGCTAGGTTAAACGCCGCTCCAGTATCGTCGCGAAGTGTAGGTTTAAGGCTTCAAAATCGACGCCCAAATTACTCTGACAACTTTATTACTCTCTAACAATCGATTCCATCAAAAAACTAAGTTTATTCAACTGTCACAGACTTGGCTAGGTTTCGCGGTTTATCAATGTCTGTTCCTTTAATTAGTGCCACGTGATAAGACAATAGCTGCAACGGAATGGTGTAAACTACGGGCGCAATGTAATTGTTCACCGGCGCAACTTTTAGCACCATAGTTTCATGATCAGACTCCAATCCAGAGTTGGCATCGGCAAAGACAAATAACTTACCGCCTCGTGCGCGCACTTCTTCTAAGTTTGATTTTAATTTTTCAAGCAGTTCATCATTTGGCGCAACCGCGACCACTGGCATATTTTCGTCAATCAATGCAAGAGGACCATGTTTCAGTTCTCCAGCTGCATACGCTTCTGCATGGATATACGAAATCTCTTTTAACTTTAAGGCTCCTTCAATGGCAATCGGGTAATGCGCACCACGACCTAAGAAAAGAGTGTGGTTCTTGTTAGCGAAATGTTTCGACATTGCAATAATGTCTTCTTCTAGACCCAAAGCATTTTCAATTTGCTGAGGCAGGCTACGCAATTCTTTCACTATCTCCGCCTCAGTTACATCGATGCTGCGACCATCACCAATTCTGCGGCGACGTAAACAAATTGCCAGCATTAATAGAGTAACAAGTTGAGTAGTAAAGGCCTTAGTCGAGGCAACGCCAATTTCTCGGCCTGCGTGGGTAAATATAGTAAGGTCACTGGCACGTACCAGCGAACTTTCTGGCACATTGCAAATACACAACGTATTGGTGTAACCCAGTGTTTTGGCCATCTCAAGCGCGGCCATGGTGTCTAATGTTTCACCAGACTGAGAAATAGTCACAAAAAGAGTCCCTTCGTTGACCACGTGTTTGCGATAACGATACTCGCTAGCAATCTCTACATCGCATTTGATGCCAAACTCTTCAAACCAGTAGCGAGCTACACTGGCTGCATTGTAGCTAGTACCACAGGCAATGATTTTGATCTCTTTGGTTTTATCAAAAATCTCTCTCGCATTATCGCCAAAAGGCAATTCCAGAACACTATCCGAACCTAAACGACCCTCCAGGGTTTCTGTTATAGCGCGGGTTTGCTCATGAATTTCTTTTTTCATGTAATGCGCAAAACCACCTAATGCAGTTTCCTCATCACTCAAGGTGCTAATAAGAATTTCACGCTCAGCCGCAGCGCCACTCGCATCAAAAATATCAATTGTTGTGCTTGTTATCTTAGCGATATCACCGTCTTCTAATACCATGTATCTTTGCGATACCGGAATCAAGGCTGACATATCAGAAGCGATAAAATTTTCACCATCGCCTAAACCGATTAGCAACGGTGAACCACTTCGCGCTGCGATCAACACACCAGGCTCATGTTTTGACACCACACCTAAGCCATACGCGCCGTCTAACTCTTTAACCGTTGATTGAACTGCATTTAGTAAGTCTTTGCCCTGCTGCATGTGCCAATCAATCTGATGTACGATAACTTCAGTGTCGGTTTCAGAGCTAAAAGGAAAGCCTTGTTCTTTTTGTAAAGCTCTTAGCTGATTATGATTTTCAATAATTCCGTTATGTACCACCGCTACTTGCGACGAACTGGTATGAGGATGAGCATTATTCTCAGCTGGGCGTCCATGAGTTGCCCAGCGAGTATGTGCAACACCGGTCATGCCTGATATGTCGTCACAGATCCCCTCGAGGCTGGCCACTCGACCTACGCTACGACGCAAATCTAGCTCATTTTGGGAGTCTACGACCGCAAGGCCAGCCGAATCGTAGCCTCTATATTCAAGTCGTTTAAGCCCGTCGATTAAAGTTGGGGTTACATCACGACTAGCTGCCGCGCCTACAATTCCACACATAGTGTTTCCTAAATACTAAAAATTGCCTAACTAGCGCGCCTTAGTCGGTCGCTTCCAGCCATCAATTTGTCTTTGTTTACCCCGGCTGATCGCAAGCTTATTCGCCTCGACCGTTGCAGTGATCGTTGAGCCTGCGCCAATAGTTGCGCCATCTTTAATTTCGACGGGGGCGACTAATTGACTGTCAGAACCAACGAACACATCGTTACCGATGGTTGTTTTATGTTTGTTTGCACCGTCGTAATTACAGGTAATTACGCCAGCGCCAATATTTGTATTACGGCCAACTGTAGCGTCACCTACATAGCTTAGATGGTTAACCTTCGCACCTACATCAAGCTGCGCATTCTTTGTTTCAACAAAGTTGCCTATTTTAACATCTTCACTTAATTTTGTACCCGGACGCAATCGAGCAAACGGCCCGACATTAACACCGTCAGCAAGCACGGACTTCTCAATCACTGTGTTCGGGTGTACTGTCACATTATCGGCTAATACACTCTCTGTGATCACACAATTTGGAGCGATGTAAGCACCAGAGCCTATTTTGCTCGGGCCTTGAATAACAACATTAACATCGATAATAGCGTCTTGCGCAATCTCGACATCACCACGAATATCAATTCGATGAGGGTCTAGAATGGTAACACCCGCATTCATTAAACGCTCGGCTTGAGCATGTTGGTACAAGCGCTCAACTTCGGCTAATTGAACTCGACTATTAATACCAGTAACTTCCGAATTTTGTTCAGGATGTAACGTTGAAATTGGGTTTCCCGATTCATAAGCTAGTGCTACGACGTCGGTTAAATAGAACTCATTTTGAGCATTATTATTTCCAACTTGTTCTAGCCACGTGCCTAGTTGCTCTCGATGTGCGCAAATAATGCCTGAATTAATCTCATTGATTCTTTGTTGAGCCGCGTCGGCATCTTTTTGTTCGACAATTCCGGTAACCGCATTTGTATCATCGCGTGTAATTCGACCAAGGCCAAATGGGTCATCAACAATCGCCGTCAATAAGGCCAAAGGCGAAGAACTCATTGCTCCTACCATTGCTTGCAATGTGCTTGGTTTAATAAGCGGCACATCTGCGGTAAGCATCAACACGTTAGCATCGTCGCTAATCGATGGTAGTGCTTGTGAGACGGCGTGGCCCGTGCCCAACTGCTCGATTTGCTCTACCCAATTAAACAGCTCCGCGTCTTTATGACTTGAAAACGACGAGATAACCTCGTCTTTGCCATGACCGACAACCACATGAATCTGTTCAGGCTTGAGTTCCAACGCACTATCGATAACATGACCCAATAAGCTCTTGCCCGCCACTTTATGCAATACCTTTGGTAAATTAGAACGCATGCGACTACCTTTACCAGCGGCTAGAATAACAATGTGCAAAGGTCTTTGGTTCATGTTTTTAGTAACGGTAATTTGGTTTGTATTGGAGTTTAGAGTCACGGTTTGGGCTCAAAACACTAAAACCTTAGTTTCTTATGCCCTGATTCTACCAAACCATGTCAAGAGTAACGAGACAAATAAAGCCTGCAGGAGACGACAGCGCGTTATAATCGCGTAATGAAATCGACGAAAAAAATCGCCTATACCGTGGGCGAGCCCGCCGGGATCGGCCCTGAACTCATTCTTCAGCTTGCCCAGATGCGTTCCCTCGACGATATCGTGGTTATTGGGGACGCTGCTCTTTTAGACAAACGCGCAAAAGAAATAGGGCTCGAGGTGCCTAAGCGGCTCGCAATCTTAGACACTCCGATACACAACATAGACTGTGGTGGCAATCCAGACTCCGCTAACGTAAGCGGAGTAATTAATATGTTAAACGCAGCAATTGATGGCTGTATAAAAGGTGAATTTGCAGCGATGGTTACTGGCCCGTTGCATAAGGGCATCATAAACGATGCCGGTATTATGTTTTCCGGTCATACTGAGTATTTAGCTGAACGAACGGGCGGTTCAAAACCCGTGATGCTGCTAGCGACTCAAAGCTTACGAGTTGCGTTAGTAACCACACACTTACCGCTCAAAGATGTAAGCGCAGCAATCACCCAAGAACTTGTAATCGAAATTTGCCAGATTGTTGACCGCGACCTGCGCACAAAGTACGGAATACAAAACCCTCGATTGTTGGTTTGCGGGCTAAACCCCCACGCGGGCGAAGGCGGCCATTTAGGCATGGAAGAAATCGAAATTATTGTTCCTGCTCTCAACACACTTAGAACACAAGGGGTAGATGTTGTGGGGCCACTGCCCGCAGACACTTTGTTCACACCTAAATACCTCGAAGGTGCGGACGTTGCAATCGCGATGTACCACGATCAAGGTTTACCCGTACTAAAGTCTCAAGGCTTTGGAAGCGCTGCCAATATAACACTTGGCCTACCCATTATTAGAACCTCGGTCGATCATGGCACCGCCTTTGATTTAGCCGGCACCGGAAGCGCTGACCCGGGCAGCCTAGCCACCGCAATCGACGTAGCCCGCCAAATGGCGATGCAAACTTAAGGACATATTCATGAGTAAATTTGCAGCACCGCGGAAATCTCTCGGTCAAAACTTTTTACAAGACCCCAATATCATCAACAAAATTGTTGCTGGCCTGGGTATCAATAGTACCGATGTAGTCATTGAAATTGGCCCCGGTCGTGGGGCGTTAACGGACTTAATTATTCCGCAAGCGGGGCATACCCATTTAATAGAATTTGACCGGGACCTTGTTAAACATTGGCAACAGCGCGCTGATTCGGTAGACAACTTAACGGTACATGGCGTTGATGTGATGCAATTCGATTTGACCGAAATCATTAAAACCAGCGACAAGAAAGTTAAAGTCATTGGCAACTTACCTTACAACATTTCGAGCCCGGTGTTATTTCACTTGATGCACTACGCCAGCGATATTGAGCATCAAGTCCTTATGTTACAAAAAGAAGTTGTCGAGCGTATGGCATCAGGTTCGGGTAATAAGCAGTACGGTCGTTTGTCGGTGATGTTGCAACAGCGATACCAAATAGAAAACCTATTTAAGGTCCCACCGACCGCTTTTTTCCCTGCGCCGAAGGTGGATTCAGCAATCGCACGTTTAACGCCGTTGCAGAATGTAAAGCACCCAGTTAATAACCAAGACGATTTTGAGAAAGTGGTTAAACAAGCATTCAGTATGCGACGCAAAACGCTTCGCAATACACTCAAAGGGCTGTTGAACACCGAGCAGATCGAGTCTTTAGGTATAGACCCTGCCGCTCGAGCCGAAACCCTTAAAGTGGCGGATTTCGCGGCCCTGAGTAACATTTTTAGCTTAAGTAGCTCAGCCGAGTAAAAAACGCTTAGAAATTGAGCATAACCGAGTTAAATAAGCTTGAATTGCCTTAGGCTTTGACCTATATTCGCTCGCCCTGAGTAATGAATTCGCGCCAAATCACGAATTCGATCTCTAATATTAGGAGAAAATCATGAAAGTAGACATCCATCCAGCCTACGGTGAAATCCAAGTAACCTGTGCATGCGGAAACACATTTAAAACAGGTTCGACATTAGGTAAAGATTTACACGTCGAAATTTGTTCTTCTTGCCACCCTTTTTACACTGGCAAGCAAAAAGTAATGGACACTGAAGGCCGTGTTGGTCGCTTCAAAAATCGTTACGGCAAAAAATAAGATTCTCTTCAAAGGAGATTCTTTTCTCAGAAATGAGAAACAAAGGCGCCTTAGGCGCCTTTTTTATTAGCTAAGGAATAGTCTATTAATTGGATA
>CAZFVP010000140.1:0-3215 GCA_964522345.1 uncultured Gammaproteobacteria bacterium
AAATATTAAAAAAAACAGTATAAAACGCATATAATTACCCTATTCTTCTAACGATTTTTTGTACTATAGCAGCCTCTACCACCACCTCCCAAATTATTGAAAAGGAGTTCATCTTGAAAAAATTAGTTATCGTTCTCGTAGTAGTCGTTCTCATGTTGTTTATTGGCGCCCCGTATTTCACTGGTAAAGTCGCAGAAACTGAAACCTTAAAACTCGTTGATAAAATCAATGAATCCTCATTAGAATACGGTGCTACCGAAGTACTTAGCTACGACCGAGGAATACGCAGCACAACTGCCCGTTACAAATATACCCCACCTACATTTCTGGCCGCATTTTCCAAGGAGTTTGGTGAAATTGTCTATGTTTGCGACAGCAGCCACGGAGTGATGGGTATTGATTACACCTGTGCTTTAGAAGGCGAGTCGGCATATAGTAAATTTGTTAACGATAAGCTCGACGGCAAAGACCCATTCTCTGTATATGGTTCCATCTCCGCATTTGGCAGCATCACTCAAACGATTGCGCTAGACGAAGTAAAAAACTTAGATATTGAGGGTTCTACTCTCAACATTCCAAACGCTAAAATCTCGGTTGCTACCAACGCAAATACCTCAGAATTTAACATTAGCGGTAGTAGCGACTCTTTTAGCATAGAAGGCGAAGGGCAAAAATTATCGTTAGGTAAAATGACCATCGACGGTGATATTCAAAAAATTGTCGGCTCTTTGTTTTCCGGTGATATGTTGTTGGAGCTCGATCATGTCGATATGCAAGGGGCGTTAGGTAACACATCAATCAAAGGTATTTCCATCAATTCAAGTACGAATGAACGAGGAGATACTATTTCGAGTAAAGCACTGTTCTCAGTTAAAGAAGTTGTCGCTGCGGCTTCACCATTTGAATCGCTAGAAGATCTAAACCTAGGACTAGACCTTTTAGGACTAGACAAGCAATCAGTAATCGATTACCAAGACTTCACTCAGAAAATGCAACGCGATATTCTAAGTTCATTAGAAAACGGTACAGAGCCTGAAGCAAACCCTGCCGATATGGCACAAATGTTGCCTATTTTAGAAGGCATGCTTAAGCAAGGCTTAGAAGTAAATTCAAAAGTAAGCGCGAAGTTAAATGGCGAACCGAATAAGGTAGCCTTAGATCTGAAACTTCTTGATTCACTTACCTTGGCCCAAATGTCGTTATTTATGACCAACCCTGATGACGCTCTCAAAAAGCTTGATGTTTCCCTTGATGCATCATTAAATAAAGCGTTAGTCGACTCTCAACCGGTTGCCGCGGCGTTTATTGCACAAAGTCCACTGGTAGCAGCGGGCAAAGATGATTACACTTTAGACCTAAAACTAGGTAAGAAGATCAAACTCAACGACAAAACGATGAGTTTTTCTGAATTACAAGCATTAGTATTCTCAAGTTTACCGTTGTAAGGGCAAGTCATCAAAGTAATCCACCACAAAAGGTCGCGCCCCAACAGCCTTATATTGGGCGCGACCTTTCTATCACATTGCCTAAGCGATAATTTCGCTAGTCTTAAGCGCAAACGTTGCTTAAATTATTCATAAACACACAATGGGCTCCTCCATGAAATTCTTCCGCGCATTACTAGTACTTTCTTTAGCCATCATTTCGATACCAAGTTTTGCAGCTCACCACGGCGAAAGTGATAGTAAAAAGGCCGTTTTAGTGACTGGCGCTACCTCTGGACTCGGTTTGAAGATGACTCAGACCTTGGCTAAAAATGGCTTTCTTGTTTACGCAGGCGCGCGCAAAGACGCCGATATGAAACGTTTAGAAGCAATGGACAACGTTGAAGCTATTAAAATTGATGTCACTATCCAAAGCCAGATTGACGCCGCCGTAAAAACCATTGAATCAAAAGGGCGCGGTCTATACGGTTTGATCAACAATGCTGGGGTTGCAATCTTCGGACCTATTATTGAAGTTGATGTGGCTGAACTTGAGTACCAAATGAACGTTAACGTCTATGGCCCCTATAGGGTAACCCAAGCGTTTGCTCCGCTTATTATTAAAAGCAAAGGTCGAATAGCCACAACAGGCTCTATAGCGGGCATTCGCGCTAATAGTTTTTTTGGTCAATACGCGATGAGTAAACACTCCATTGAGGCTTTTACTGAAGCACTTTCGGCTGAGATGGCGCGTTTCGACGTCACTGTAGGCGTCATCGAACCAGGTAATTACGCGTCACAGATCGGTAATACCGCCCGAAAACGTATTTTAGACAGTAACTATTGGCCAACCGACTCTCAATACTCTCAGGGTCGTGAAGGTCTATTAACTGGTTTGGCAAATGTGACCAAAGGCAAAGATCCTCAAGAAGTCGCAAATGCAGCCTTAGACTTTATGACCAATGAAACGCCGAAAATGCGCTATATGGTTACCCCGAACGCAGACCAGTCTGAGGCAATAATTCGTGCCATGTTGAAAAAGACAGTGCAACTAAATCAAGACCAGCCTTATAGTCTCGATAAGGAAGCGTTATTCAAGATGTTCGAAGAAGAAATCAATAAATAGAGCCTCGCGTAATATTGATTGACTTTCATTGCAGACGCGTTTCGGTGTCGCTCAGTTAAGCTGTACAAACACTCTCATAGCTTTTATGTCGCAGACACCTTCGCTTGAGCTACTCGAACGGGCAATGCGCCGCAAAGTGCCTAGATCAAAAATTATCGTTCAGCCACTGCCAATGGTTCCAGAAGTCAAGCTGGCCCTGATCGATAATGCCTACCCACAGGCCAAACTCACTCAAACACAGATAGAGTATTTAATGGATGACCCTCCTTATTGGGCATTCTGCTGGGCTAGCGGACAAGTGCTGGCCCGATACTTATTAGATAACCCTGAAGAAATTAGCGGTAAAACTATCGTAGATTTTGGATCTGGCTCTGGCATAGTTGCTATTGCTGCAGCGATGGCTGGGGCCGCACGCAGCATCGCATTAGATCTCGATGAAAACGCCTTATTAGCGACTGGATACAACGCTGGCTTAAACCAGACTGCAATCGAGCTAAGCTCTAATTTAGACACGCTGGATGTCGAGTTATCAAACGCCTTGCTCCTTATCGCCGATGTCTTCTATGATCAAGACAACATTCCGTTATTGGATAACTTCATCCGCGACTATCAAGATGTAATCATTGCCGATTCTAGAGTCAAGCCCGAAGAATTAGTAGGCATGC
>CAZFVP010000140.1:3315-4603 GCA_964522345.1 uncultured Gammaproteobacteria bacterium
TGCTTCGCTAGCAAGCTGCTCTAAACCAATTTTTTTATCTGGAGGGCCGTGCATCAACGCCATCGCGTGCATCAATTTTGGGTGTGACATCGCAGCGAACACCCCACTTTTTACATCCACATGATCACGTACCATCAACAAAAATAAACAATCAGAAAGTCTATTTAGTAACACTCCTGTTTCATCACCTGAAGCCGCCGATTCTTCAAGCAATAAATCGATCACTCGAGTCGTCGCTGACTTTGGTGTGTGACGCACAATAATTACTTCGGGGAGCTGCTTGACTATCCGCTCAAACATAGGGTGCTGATGCCCGAAATTTCCACATACGAGCCCCGTGGAGGGCTCGGTCAGCACAGCTGGCATAGGTAAAGACTTAGCTAAATTTACATGTATGTCTTCATCCGGCAAATTTGTCACTATATGCTTTGAATCATTAGGGAAAAAGACAGCATCTCCTTCATTCAAATACGTAAGCTGATCATCAACCTTTAAATAACAACTCCCCTTGGCCACTACATGAAAGGTCATTTTGTGAGCACCAGAGACATCCACCGCCCAAGCACCACAATATTGGCCATTGTGAAACACATTCGCTTCAAGCTTTAAGGGGGAAAATAATTGATCTACTGCACTCATAAAACGATTGGACATAAGTCTCGGCAAACCGAGCATATTGGTTAATCTATAAATCGGTAGAATTTTCACAGTTCGGAACGAAATGGTATACTCTCCTTCCCGACTACCAACCATAACATTAACATCTTCGGAGAAACGAAATGAGAAAATCTAACCTAGTTGCTAGTTTAATTGCAGCTTCATCAATCCTTTTTAGCACACTTAGTTTTGCTGGCAATGACAGCGAAGTAGATGAAAACGGTGTTATTTTAGCAGGCCATGATGCTGTTGCTTACTTCACCGAAAACGCAGCTGTTCTTGGTGCGTCTGATTACACTGTTGTACATAACGACGCGATCTATCGCTTTGCTACTGCGGCAAACCGTGACATATTCTCAGCCAACCCTACTAAGTACGCGCCGCAATACGGCGGCTTTTGCGCGTACGGTGCAGCCTTAGGTAAGAAATTTGATATCGACGGTAAAGCGTTTGAAGTTGTTGATGGTAAGTTGTATGTCAACAAAAACGCTGACGTCTATGAAGTTTGGCTCGAAGACAAAGCCGAAAACATCACAACCGGTGATAAGCAGTGGACTAAAATCGAGAATGTCGCTGCCGCCGATTTGTAATCTGCTAAACAGTAAAAGTTTCGGTGTTTAGTTAAATACCC
>CAZFVP010000140.1:4703-5861 GCA_964522345.1 uncultured Gammaproteobacteria bacterium
GCAACATAGATATCTAACGCAACTTTATCTGGGCCAAATGAACTAGACATAAAACTCGGTATGCGTACAATTCGTTGATCAAGGCAATTACTACGCACAGTTAATAACACATGATTAGTACACTCCGACGTATTCAATATAATATTAAAATGGGGCTGGTGGCGATCTGGTGTTCACTCGTGACAATTGTATTTTATTTATTGTCATTTCCATTCAAACATCGGAAGTGGCTTGCTTGGGCCTATGCTCAGTCATTAAATTTTGGTGTGCGTTTAGCGTTGCGAATTCGTGTTAATGTAGTTGGTCGAGACAATATGATCGCCGGCCCAGCTGTGGTTATTATGAATCATCAATCTAATTTTGATCCTCTATTACAAGGCCCGGTTTACCCTAAGAACGCAATCATTATCGGCAAAAAAGAACTCCTAAAAATTCCACTTTGGGGCCGTTTGTTTCATGCCAGCAATAACATCATGGTCGACCGACAAGCCAAGGGCAAAAATAGCTCTAGCATTGATCTATCGGTTGAACGCCTACAAAACGATGAGTGCTATATCTGGATTTTTCCTGAAGGAACTCGCAGCCAAGGCGGGAGAATGACTCCATTTAAATCTGGTGCTTTCAAAATGGCCATCCGAGCACAAGTACCTATTATCCCGATGATATCCAAACCTTTGAAGGCCGTTTTAGATGTGCCTAACAAGATAGCCAAAGGTGGTTTACACGAGATCAAAATCCTTAAATCTATTAGTACAACCGGTATGACCGAAGCAGATCTACCAAGTCTCATAAAACGCTGTGAAACATTATATAAAAATGAACTTGCCAAATACCTCAATTGCCCGCCGAATCAAGTATTTGTAGCAAGCTAATTAGCAAGCTCTAACATGATTGCTAGCTTGATATCGTTGTTAATCGCTATGCAAACTCAGAACCATTTGAATATCACTACGACTTAGCCCGCCTAATACATCAACTTGCTCACGATTCAAGCCTTCCCCACGTTGAATGTATTGTTCGATCTCGTAGGCAATCTCACTGGTCGACGAATAATAAAAAGAAGGGTTCGATTCATTCAACTTAGTAACGATCGCATTGAGCAATTCTCGTTGTTTAGTAGCAGTAAGGTCTTTACGTTTTTCTTCCATTTGAGGTCTC
>CAZFVP010000141.1:0-5824 GCA_964522345.1 uncultured Gammaproteobacteria bacterium
CAATTGTTACAACATATTGAGTCTAACGTTGAGACCTTATCACTAGACGAAAGTGTGGTTTATAAGGGACTCATTGTTCCTCAGTATGATGACTCTCATCCACTGACTGTGGAACTATGTATAGTCTCAAAACACCATGGTTGCGTTTTGTTTCATATATCCAATTCTTGTCTTATCTCCGATGATGATAAAAATTTAGCAAAAATAAAGCGGTGCTTCGAATCTAGTTTTAGAGATAAAGGGATAGCGATTCCTGTTTATAGCCACCTTTTTATCAATGGATCCGACGTAAGTCTTGATTTAAAATTAATATCACCAACCTTGTCGAACTTCTCAGATATAGACGAGAAATTAACGGTTCAAAAAAACTGCATTGCAAACACCCAAATAAGACGGGCAAATAGGGTTTTACATCAATATTCACTTAGACCACTCGCTGAACAGTCCAAGTGAATTGCAACAATATGATTGCTTAAGAAACCCTAAAGAGATAACAGTAAGTGCATTTGACTCTAATTGTAGTCGGGTAAGTAGGAATAATTACGTCCGTATTCAAGCATTTGTTCCACAAAGTCTGTTGGGTATGAGACAGTTATATCGACAACTTGCCCCGACTCGTTTTTTACTGGGGTGAGCTTGGGGTTAATAAATCCGCGGTACGGCGGTATATTTAAAGACTCGGAACGAGCAAGTACTTGGCTGTGTATTTCTTGGTCAACCTGCACTCCATAGTTTTCGATTAAGTCTCGCCCCGCTTGGTAATCGCCTTGAGATTTTATTCGCTGAACTTCTTTGAGTAATGCACCAAATAGCTTGCGAAGTTCGAGGTAATCGTTGATTTCATAGTAGATTTTACCATCACGTATTACTTTGCTGATAACGTCTTTTTTGCTACCTTGCTCGAACACCCAAGCGGCAGCCATCTGGCGATTTCGCATATGCGCTTGTTCGATTTTTTTACCTGGTTCTATTCGTCTTAACTGCAGCATCAAACCATTCAAGATGAACGAGTCGTATGCAGCCTTGCCAACATCGAGTGATTCAATAAGACCGAGCTCTACCAGCTTAGGGTCCATAAGGAAATAAAGAGCGACTAAGTCGGCCCTTGCTTCTTCGAGAGGTGAAGAGTAATTCTTAAGCGTTTCTTTTGGAGTGCCTACTCCGGGTTCAAGTTTGCCTGATGCATGACCGATTACTTCGTGTAACGCCGTACGCATTTTTCCGGCTAGTTCTCGATGTTTTTTATTAAGGGCTATTTCTTCTTTGTCATGGGCAAATTCTGCTAATAAGCCTGGGTCGCTTGATTGACTATAGGCGTTAACGATATTGCCTAAGCTAATTGACTTAGAGCCGTGCTCAGCACGAATCCAATTTGAGTTAGGCAGGTTTACACCAACTGGAGTGGATGGAGAAGCGTCTCCTGCTTCACCTGCAACGCTAACAACGTTATAGCTGACACCGACCACTTTCTCTTTCTTATGAGCCGGGTCGGTGCTGGAATTATCTTCAAACCATTGCGCATCATTGGCAACTTTTTGCATGCGACGCGATGCATCAAAATCTTTGATTTGAACTATATTCTCAAAGGCACCTTTATATCCTTTAGGGTCTTGATAGACTTCAATAAATGAGTGGATGTAGTCAACATCGCCCTCAGTTGCCGAAACCCAAGCGATATTATAGTCGTCCCAAGTTTTCAGGCTGCCCGTTTTGTAATAATCTATAAGCAGTTTTAGAGCATCGCCCTGCGCCTTATTTTCAGCTACAGTAACCGCACGCTCGAGCCAAGTGATGATGTTATCGATTGCCTCGCCGTACATTCCGCCTACCTTCCAACGCTTTTCTGCCATGCTGCCGTCTTCAAGGCGAACTACCTTACTGTTTAGACCCAATAAAGTTGGCCTGTTGGCGTCGTTTTGCTTTTGTGCCATCGCTTGATAGAAAGCAGTGACCTCGGCATCGGTTATATCAGGGTCGTAGAAATTAATTGCTGAGTCTTTTACTAAATCGCCAGTTGAGTCTTGGCTGACTTTTTTATTATCGATTGACGGGTCGAACATCGCTTGCAATGCGTCACGATTGATTTCGCCATCAACGCTTTTTAACTTGTCTAGAAAGTAGGCTTTTGTGAAGGCCGGGGTGAATTTATCGCCAGCGTAATGATGGTGAATTCCATTTGAGAAGAATACTCGCCGCGCATAGGTGTTCAATGCATCCCATTCAGGTCCGCTGCCTTGAGTACCAGACAAAATAGCCTCAAGTGCTCGACGAATACTTAAATTATGTCGATAATTTTGATCCCACATAATATCTCGCCCAGCAAGACCTGCTTGGACAAGATAGTAAACCAATTCCTTCTGTTTTACTTGCAGCTCGTCAAACCCGGGGATTTGATAGCGAATAATTTTAATATCAGCAAAACGTTCAGGTGACCATTCAAATTCTTCACTATTGCTGGGTTGTACTTCTGATACCGTACTCGTGTTTGCTGTATTGCTAGTGCTGCTGGTTTTTTCAGCCGGTTTATCGCAAGCACTTAAGCTAAGGCAAAATGCCATGATAAGATGATGTGATTTCATATTTTTAATGGTTCTATTTTCAATCAATCGCTCAACTTACCTTGGCCTCGCCCTGCTGTAAAGTCGCTGCACCAAATTGCCACGTCGTGGTAATGTTGGAAAAATTCAGAAAATAGAGCCCATTACATTGAGCGACGTAAGTAAATCCCAGAAGCAAGCTACTTTATATGGACTAGCCGCCGTGCTTTGCTGGTCGACGGTCGCTACTGCGTTTAAGTTGAGCCTTAACTATTTAACGCCATTGCAGTTGATCCTGATTGCGTCGTTCGTTTCGTGGGTACTTTTAGTTGCGACGTTAATGTTACAGGGCAGAGTCAGTGAGTTACTAAACCAACCCAAGTCGGTTTATGGTTGGTCCTTAGTGTTTGGCTGTATGAACCCTGTGCTTTATTATTTATTACTGTTTTCCGCTTATGATGCTCTGCCGGCGCAGGAAGCCCAGGCATTGAATTACAGCTGGGCCATCGTTATGACCTTGTTGGCAGTACCGCTACTTTCTCAACGATTGAGTCGATATGATGTCTTAGCGGCTGGGCTCTGTTACTTAGGCGTATTGGTGATTGCTACACGAGGAGACGTATTTGGGTTAAATTTTGCCAACCTTAAAGGCGTATTGTTTGCGCTCGCAAGTACCTTGGTCTGGTCGTTTTATTGGATATTAAATCAAAGAGATCGTCGTGATCCGATTGTTGGCCTGTGTTTGAATTTTTGTATTGCATTACCAGTCGTCGCCGTCATTGCCTACGGAGCAGGAGATATGGTTTCCTTGCTTGATACACCTTGGCATGCCTTAGCTGGAGGGGTTTATGTTGGAGTGTTTGAAATGGGTTTGGCATTTGTACTTTGGTTAAAAGCCATGAAGCTTGCTGAAAACACGGCAAAAATTGCTAACCTAATTTTCATATCTCCATTCTTATCATTAGTATTTATCAGCACCTTCCTCAATGAACCGATATTAAGCAGCACACTTATCGGCCTTTGTTTAATCATTGCAGGCCTTGTGCTACAACAATATTTTTCTAAATCGTTAAGTACAGAGCGATAGGTTATAGTTTATTGATGAAAAAAGACACCATACTAATTTCGGCAGGGCGCAGTAAAAAGCACACTGGCTCGGCGGTTAATCCGAGCATTACAAGAGCATCGACCATTGTGTTTGATAGTGTGTCTGAAATGGCCGAAGCGGGTCGAGATAAAGCTTACTGGTTTGATCAAGGCAGTGAGGCTGCAGAATACTATGGGCGTCGTGGCACTTCTACCACCTTCGCATTTAACGATGCAATGTGTGAGTTAGAAAATGCGGCAGGCAGTTACGTTTATTCCTGTGGTACAGCGGCCATAACCAGTGCTTTATTGGCATTTTTGAACGCCGGTGATCATCTGCTGATGGTTGACTCTGTTTACGAACCAACCAGAGATTTTTGCCAAGGAACCCTTGCTAGACTCGGTATAGAGCTTAGCTACTATGATCCCATGATTGGTGCTGGAATCACTAAGCTTATTAAAGACAACACACGTGTTATCTTTTTAGAGTCACCCGGCAGCTTGACAATGGAGGTTCAAGACGTGCCTGCCATTGTTGAGGTTGCCAAACATAATGACGTGGTCACTATGATAGACAATACCTTTGCATCACCGTTTAATTTTAAGCCCTTAGATTTCGGCGTTGATATATCGATACATTCCGCGACTAAATATCTAAATGGTCATTCTGATGTCATGCTCGGTGTGGCCAGTGCTAATGCAATTCATTGGCCTCGACTTCGTGACCGCAGCTATGAGCTTGGACAGTGCGCTTCAGTAGATGATATTTATACCACGCTTAGGGGAGTGAGAACTCTAGGCGTACGAATGCGAGAGCACGAGCGAAATGCATTAGAAGTTGCTCGCTGGTTGGGGCAACATGATCTCGTTGAACAGCTATTGCATCCGGCATTTGAATCGTGCCCTGGGCATGATTTTTTTCAACGTGACTTCAGTGGTGGCAACGGCTTGTTTTCATTTGTATTGAAGCAAAGCAATGCTAGAGCGATTGCGGCAATGGTTGACAATATGCGCCATTTTAAAATGGGTTTTTCATGGGGCGGTTACGAGAGTTTGATATTGCCAGTGGGCAGTGCCCCAGCGAAACGAACGGTTGCGCCTTGGGCACTTGGGCGAAGCCTAATTCGTCTTCATATTGGCTTAGAAGATACGCAAGATCTAATTGATGATTTGAACAGCGGCCTAGAACGACTACGGGAGGCTTTGTAATGTCAGAGTGGTTAACCTTACTACCTGCAACGGTGGCCATTGCATTTGTGCTTTGGCGCAAAGAGGTGGTGGCCGCGTTGGTTTTAGCCGTCTTTACCTCTGAGTATTTACTTGGTGTTCAATCTGGGAGCTATTCACTTCTAGAAGGTTTTGTTCGAGCTATTGAACGCGTTGTTGCTGTATTCTCTGATGCTGGTAATGCTCGAATATTGATGTTCAGTGTGCTTATTGGTGCTGTATTGGCATTTATGAGGTTTTCAGGCGGCGTAAACGCGACCGTGCAAAAAATGGTTAATAGTGGCTTGACGAGCACCGCTCGACGCACGGGCTTAATGACTTTTATCACAGGGGTTGTGGTGTTTATTGAGTCAAATTTGAGTGTGCTAACTGCGGGTATTGTGTCGCGAGGTTTGTTCGATAAATTCAATATGAGTCGAGAGCGTTTGGCTTATATTATTGACAGTACGTCTGCGCCCATTTGCATTTTGATCTTACTCAACGGATGGGGGGCGTTTGTACTCGGTATTATTGCCCCATATGCAGTAGAAGACTCTGCCGTTAGTATTTTGTTGGCAACCGTCCCGTTGAATGTTTATGCCATATCTACTCTGATAGTGGTGTTCTACACCGTTTGGACGGGCAAAGTCTACGGACCCCTAGCGACCACCGAATCGTTTGCCACGGCAAATACATCGCCAGAAATCAGTCACAGTGAAATAGAGCTAAGCGGTGGGCGAGCAAGAGATATGTTGGTACCGCTTGCCATTATCGTATTCGGTATGATTGGTTTTATGCTTTGGACAGGCAAGGGCGATTTGATGGCGGGCAGCGGTTCATCTTCAGTCTTGTACGCTACAATTGCAGCGCTCATCGTTTCATTTCTTATGTTAATTAGCCAACCTAGGTTTAGCCATCGTCAATTAGTTGATGAGGGGTTTAAAGGAGTGAGTGAAATATTACCATTGGTCGCGATTCTCTTGTTGTCGATTGCG
>CAZFVP010000142.1:0-5805 GCA_964522345.1 uncultured Gammaproteobacteria bacterium
TACACCTAGCCTAACAACACATCTTTAGCCATATTAATCTGCTTTGCCAATGCGTCTGAGCCTCCACGGTCGGGGTGTATTTTTTGCATCAGGCGCTTATGAGCCGCTCGAACTCCATCTTGGCTTTCGTCCACCGCAACACCTAATATATCGGCCGCTTCTTGCTTGCTCATCCCTTTTTGCGCCGCAGCCATTGAATCGTTCGCTGAGGACGATGACTCATCACCCATTAGTTTCTTAAACAGGGGGGCATATTGTGCGAACTGCGCTACTCTGCCAGCCAAGGCTAATAATCCGGCCAGCACGCCCATAAGCCAATGTGCTTTGCCAGCTACCACTAAACCAAGAATCGCAGCCGCACCGCCATAAATTAACGCTTTTCTTGAGAACCCCGCCCGCTCAGACTCAGGCAACGATTGCCAACGCTTTACAAAATAGAGTAATGCTCCAACTGCGGCAATAACGAGAATAGAGACGAACACGTGATGCAACCTATAAGTAACTGAACTACTGTTATAATAAAGCTTAATCGACCATATTCAAATCATGCTGCTTAAAAATTTAGGCTGCTCTCAATACAATACCGCAATGAATCAATCTATCGCTAAGGACCTTTGTGACTATATCACCAAGTCTCCCACACCATTTCACGCCACTAGAACCTTGCTCGAGTTGTTTACAGGAAATGGTTTCAAACATTTAGGCGAAGCCGATGATTGGACGATTGAAAGTAATAGCTCATACGTAATAACCCGTAACGATTCATCAATCATTGCCTTTCGCACAGGCAAAGACTACCAACAAGGTTTTCAAATGCTCGGCGCACATACCGACAGTCCTTGCTTACGAATTAAACCCAACCCCGAGATAAACAAATATGGCTACACCCAACTTGGTGTCGAGGTCTACGGTGGTGTACTTCTGCACCCTTGGCTAGATAGAGAGCTGTCCATTGCAGGTCGTGTTAGTGGCGTTACCAAAGATGGCACATTGTTTCATGATTTAGTCGATTTTGAACGTCCTATTGCAATCATTCCAAATTTAGCGATTCACTTAGATCGCGAAGCGAACACTAAGCGCGCAATCAACCCACAAACACATCTACCAATTATTATCGGCCAAGAAGAAAATATTGACTTCAAGGCGTTGTTGTTAAAGCAATTAGCCAAGCAAGGCCGTAGCGACGCTGAACAAGTTCTGGAATTCGAATTATCTTGTTACGACGTTCAGGCGCCGAGTCTGGTGGGTCTAAACCAAGAGTTTGTATGCGCCAGTCGCATTGATAACCTACTCAGTACCTATATCGGTGCGCGCGCTATCTTAGATACTGAATCTGACCAAGCGTCGTTATTTATCTCCACCGATCATGAAGAGGTGGGTTCGGCATCGGCTTGCGGCGCTCAAGGGCCATTTTTAAAATCGGTGCTTCAGCGCTTGACCGACAGCCCGTCAAGCATGACGCAACTAATCACCCGCTCGACCATGGTTTCGTGCGATAACGCACATGGCATCCACCCGAATTACGCCGATAAACACGATCAAAATCACGGGCCACGCCTTAACGCTGGCCCTGTTATCAAAATCAATAATAACCAACGCTACGCGACTAATAGCATTAGTTCGGCTAAATTCAAACAGATCTGCGACAAATTGGGTATTCCAGTACAGACTTTCGTAACTCGCTCAGATATGGGGTGTGGCAGCACTATCGGCCCCATTACCGCCACAGAACTCGGCATTGAAACCTTAGATATTGGAGCACCTCAATGGGCAATGCATTCAATTAGAGAAACCGCTGGAACACTTGACTGTGAATATTTATATCGTGCAACCTGTGGGGTATTAAATAATAATATAATGCAACAGCACGACTAATTAAACAGAATTAGTCACCTCCCGTGCTACGTAATCTGCAATAATTAATTCGTTTTACCCAATGACCATTTGTAGAACCTCCTTATTAAAGGCTAAATAAAATGCAAGAGACGCTAATCGATCAAGGAATTAACCTAATGCTCTTCGGCATGGGCACTGTATTTGTATTCCTAACAATTTTGGTATTTGCGACAACCTTTATGTCCAAAGTGGTGAATCGCCTATCTCCTCAGGCAGAAGCGCAAGCCAGTGATACTCATGCAAACTCGACTGTACAAAAACCTGAAACCGTCAGCCCTCAAATCATTGATGCGATTCAAAAAGCAATCTCTGAACACCGTAAACGATAGGCTGTTAGCCGTAAATACCGAACATTCTTAGCGATAAAAAACCATGTCTAATAAATTAGGAATTACCGAAGTCGTACTACGCGACGCCCACCAATCGCTATTGGCAACACGCATGCGTATCGATGACATGCTACCAATCGCTGAAAAACTTGACGACATAGGCTATTGGTCAATGGAGTCTTGGGGCGGCGCGACCTTTGATTCATGTATTCGTTTTCTCGGTGAAGATCCGTGGGACCGAATTCGTGAAATAAAAAAGGTGATGCCTAAAACGCCACAGCAAATGTTGTTTCGCGGCCAGAATATCTTAGGCTACCGTCACTACGCTGACGATGTGGTGGATAAATTCGTAGAGCGTTGCGCCATCAATGGCATCGACGTATTTCGAGTATTCGACGCCATGAATGATATGCGCAACATGACGACCGCACTTAAGGCCGTGAATAAAGTCGGCAAACATGCTCAAGGCACATTATCTTACACAGTCAGCCCGGTACATAACACACAGCTATGGCTCGATATGGCCAAACAATTAGAAGATGCTGGCGCAGATTCAATTTGTATAAAAGATATGGCAGGCTTGTTAAAACCGTATATCGGTTTTGAACTGGTGACCGAACTAAAGAAAACAGTCGACATACCAATTCAATTGCACGCACACGCCACAACCGGTTTGAGCACGGCGACCATTACCAAATGCGTAGAAGCGGGTATCGATAACGTTGACACCTCAATTTCATCCATGTCGATGACCTATGGTCACTCGGCAACCGAGTCTGTGGTCTCTATTTTTGAAGGTAGCGAGCGAGACACTGGCTTAGACATTAAAAAATTAGAAGAGATCTCAGCTTACTTTCGCGAAGTGCGTAAAAAGTACGCTGACTTTGAAGGCTCTTTGCGAGGCGTAGACTCACGCATCTTAGTCGCACAAGTCCCTGGTGGCATGCTCACCAATATGGAAAATCAGTTACGCCAGCAAGGTGCACAAGACAAAATTGACGAGGTTCTGGCTGAAATACCAAGGGTTCGCGAAGACCTTGGCTTTATCCCACTCGTAACGCCAACATCACAAATCGTCGGTACTCAAGCCGTAATCAATGTATTGATGGGTGAGCGTTACAAAAACATTGCTAAAGAAACCGCTGGTGTACTGCGCGGCGAATACGGCGCAACACCAGCTCCGGTTAACAGCGAATTACAAGCCAGAGTTTTAGAAGACGGAAAAAGCGCTATCACCTGTCGCCCTGCCGATTTACTCGAAAACGAAATGGATGCGCTAACGCAAGAGTTTCAAGGTTTAGTTGATGAACATTCACTAAACACAAAAACTGGCACCGACTTTATCGATGATGTCTTAAGCTACGCGCTGTTCCCACAAGTGGGCCTTAATTTCATTCAAAACCGTGACAACCCAAGCGCATTTGAACCAGCTCCAACAGGTAAGAGCAAAAGCTCGGCACCCACTAATGACGCGGGTGATGAAATTTATACTGTTGAGGTTGAAGGTCAAAGTTACACGGTAACGGTTACCGAAGGCGGTGATATTTCTGGTATAGCTCCTATTGGCGGAACCGCAATAGTGAATTCATCGGCAGCGGCTCCCGCCTCGGTCATGCCGACCGGAGAACCCATTAACGCACCGCTGGCAGGTAATGTAATCAAACTCTCAGTCAGCGTTGGACAGCAAGTAAAAGCCGGAGACACTGTGCTCGTTTTAGAGGCTATGAAAATGGAAACCAATATTGCGGCTCCAAGCGATGGTCAAGTCACCAGTATCAATATTCGCGAAGGCGATAGCATTGCTGTTGGCGACGCGTTATTAAGCATCGCTTAAGGAGGCTAAGAAATGGACAATCTAAATAGCCTTTGGCTGAGCTCAGGCTTGGCGCAAGTACAAGCAGGCCAAATTGTAATGATGCTAGTGGCTCTAGGGCTTTTGTTTCTCGCCATTCGCAAAGGCTTTGAGCCATTATTATTAGTGCCTATTGGCTTTGGTACATTATTGGCTAACATTCCAGGGGCAGGCTTTGACCTCGCACCGGTCTACGACGCTGCCGGTCACATGACTAGTCCCGGAGGCTTGCTGTACTACATTTACAGTGCCGGTATTGAAACCGGCTTGTTCCCATTGATCATTTTTATGGGCGTGGGCGCAATGACCGATTTCGGACCATTACTCGCCAACCCAAAAACGTTGTTACTAGGCGCTGCCGCTCAGGTCGGCATATTCACCACCGTGTTAGGCGCGGTCGCACTTGGACATTTTGGCATACTCGATTTTAGTATTCGTGACGCGGCCTCAATCGGAATTATCGGTGGTGCTGATGGCCCAACAGCTATTTTTGTCACCAGCAAACTATCGCCAGAGCTCTTAGGGGCCGTCGCCGTCGCTGCCTACTCCTACATGGCATTAGTGCCCATCATTCAGCCACCGATCATGCGCGCAATGACAACACCGGCTGAGCGTGAAATTAAAATGGAACAACTGCGCGCCGTTTCAAGCGCCGAGAAAATCATCTTCCCACTGACATTATTAGTGCTAGTCGCGTTTCTTCTACCCGACGCCGCTCCTTTATTAGGCATGTTTTGCTTTGGTAATTTAATGAAAGAATGCGGTGTGGTATCTCGTTTAAGTGATACCACTCAGAACGCTCTGATCAACATCGTCACCATCTTTTTAGGCTTAGGCGTTGGCTCAAAAATGAGCGCTGAAAAATTCTTGAACTTTGAGACCTTAGGTATTCTAGGCCTAGGCGCTGTCGCTTTTTGCATCGGCACGGCCGCAGGCGTACTCATGGCTAAACTAATGAACAAGTTCTCCAAACATCAAGTCAATCCTCTGATCGGCGCGGCAGGTGTATCAGCTGTACCGATGGCAGCTAGGGTAGCAAACAAGGTAGGCTTGGAAGCAAACCCACAAAATTTTTTACTCATGCACGCCATGGGCCCCAACGTCGCTGGCGTTATTGGTTCTGCGGTAGCCGCTGGGGTAATGATCAACCTCGTATCAAGCATGTAAGCCTTCGAAATATAAAATCATGATTTATAAACTAGGCGAAAAATCGCCAGAAATTGCCAACTCTTGTTTTGTAGCCCCTTCGGCCGACCTGATTGGTTCGGTAGTGATGCATGAAAAATCAAGTGTTTGGTTCAATTGTGTATTACGTGCTGACAACGAACCTATCGTCATCGGTGAAAATTCAAATATTCAAGACGGCTCGATTCTCCATGTCGACGAAAACTTCCCGATTAATGTGGACGCGAACGTCACTGTCGGCCATAAAGTTATGTTACACGGTTGCACAATAGGCGAAGGCACGCTTATTGGTATGAATGCGGTGATACTAAATGGCGCAAAAATTGGCAAAAACTGTTTAGTCGGTGCCAACGCCTTAGTCACCGAAGGCATGGAAGTACCCGATGGCTCAATGGTTCTCGGCTCACCAGCTAAGATCATAAAGACATTAGATGAAAAAACACAAGCCATGCTAAAAATGGGCGCTGCTCACTATACACAAAACAGTGCACTTTATTTAGCTGAATTGGAGGAAGTTGGTTAAGGGAGTCTCTGATTTAATCC
>CAZFVP010000143.1:0-5794 GCA_964522345.1 uncultured Gammaproteobacteria bacterium
TCTAAGCCTTGAGCGAGCGCAACCGCTTCGTATGTTATCTTGCCATCGTGCACGTTTAAACCGTTTAATAAATGTGAATCTTGCTGCATCGCCTTTTGCCAACCTTGATTTGCCATGCTTAGTGCGAACGGCAGGGTGGCGTTATTGAGCGCATAAGTTGAGGTTTGGGGAACGGCACCCGGCATATTCGCCACGCAATAGTGAACTACATCATCTACGACAAACGTAGGGTCTTGGTGAGTCGTTGCTTTAGATGTTTCTAAGCAGCCGCCTTGGTCGATCGCTACATCGACGATCACCGAACCAGGTTTCATTGACTTAATGATTTCCCGGGTGATTAGTTTCGGTGCGTTGGCACCAGGTAATAACACCGCGCCGATGACTAGGTCAGCCCTTGAGCAATGATTTTCGATGGCTTCTTTAGTTGAATAAAGGCAGGTTACTCGCCCTCCAAACTCAACATCTAGTTGGCGCAAGCGGGGAATAGATCGGTCGACAATCGTGACATTCGCCCCCATGCCTTTGGCAATATAAGCCGCATTTTGACCAACTACGCCGCCGCCAATAACAAACACATTGGCTGGCTTTGTGCCGGGTACGCCGCCCATTAGAACGCCGCTACCGCCTTGTGCTCGTTCTAAACAATGCGCACCTGCTTGCGCTGATAAACGGCCTGCGACTTCACTCATTGGTGCAAGTAGTGGTAGTGAGTTTCCCTGACCAGTAACTGTTTCGTAAGCAACAGCGGTCACTCCAGACTCGAGCAACGCCGACGTTTGCGCTGGATCTGGAGCAAGGTGTAAATACGTAAATAGCAATTGGCCCTTATTTAGCTGAGTACACTCAGTCGCCTGAGGCTCTTTTACTTTAATGATCATGTCATTCTCAGCGAAAACAGCTTCTGCTGAAGTGGCAATTTTTACGCCCATCTTTGAATACACATCATTGCTTAAGCCGATACCTTCTGCTGCACCTGCTTCGATCGTGATTTCATGCCCGTGTGCCAGCAGTTCTTTTGCACTTGCTGGACTTAAACCTACTCGGTATTCGTGGTTTTTAATCTCTTTAGGTACACCAATTTTCATGGTTCTAATCCTCATTTGTGGAAAGGTCTATTTTTTTCAAAATGATACGCCCGCTGTTCGATCCGTTTAAGCTAATATTTATTTATATTTAAATTTTGTCAGAAATATTTTATTTAATATGTCATTTATGCAGTAAAATAATCCACATTAAGGCAGATAGGCAGATGGTTGACGTATGCAACAAAAAGCAAACTTAGATAAATACGACCGTAATATTTTGAACGTGCTACAAGACGATGGGAGAATTTCTTATACCGATCTTGGTAAACAAGTTGGTTTGACCACCACACCTTGTATTGACCGGGTGCGTAAATTGGAACGAAATGGTTATATAAAAGGCTACTCCGCCCGCTTAAGTGCAAAACAACTCGACAAAGGCTTAGTCGTGTTTGTACAGATCGGTCTGGATCGAACTAGCAAGAAAACGTTCGAAGACTTTCGACGTTCTATTCAAAGAGTGCCGTCAGTGCAAGAGTGCTATTTAGTGACAGGCAGTTTTGACTTTTTAGTAAAAGCCCGAATTAAAGATATGGCGGCATATAGGGATCTGCTCGAAGGCGAGTTACTGAACTTGCCGGGGGTAAAAGAGTCTACCAGCATTGCTGCGATGGAAATTGTCAAAGAGACTCTTGAAATTGATATTTGAACAACATTAACTGCACTAAAATAGTGCAATTAATGTTGAGAAGTTTCATTTTGGTGCGCTCGCTCTTATGAAGACGTTAAAATGATGCTTGTATGCTCCAAATTAGTGAGTTTGATCTTGCCTAAGTTGGCATGATGTTTGCTATTATCTTGTTGTTGAATCATTTCAGCTATAAACAATTGGTGAGTCTAGTGGGTTAGCCCTATTCAGATATTAAAACGTTAAATATTTGAGTATTTGACTGAATTGCTTGAAGGCTCACCGCGATAAGGCCGTGTAATAAACTGCAGTGCGTTACACGTCCGACTAAATTTAATCCATTTTTTGAGGTAAAGTAATGTCAGCTTCAGACGTACTAAAACAAATAAAAGAAGAAGATATCAAGTATATCGATTTTCGTTTCACCGACACGCGCGGTAAAGAGCAACACGTAACGGTTCCTACTTCGGTAGTAGACGAAGATACGTTTGTAGAAGGCAAGATGTTCGATGGCTCTTCAGTCGCTGGTTGGAAAGGTATTAATGAATCAGACATGATTTTAATGCCTGAGCCGGAGACGGCAGTAGTTGACCCTTTCTTTCAAGATAAAACATTGAACATTCGTTGTGACATCATTGAGCCAAGCACTATGGCTGGCTATGAGCGTGACCCTCGTTCAATTGCTAAGCGTGCGGAAGCTTACCTAAAAGAAACTGGTATCGGCGATACGGCTTTCTTTGGTCCAGAAAATGAATTTTTCGTATTTGACGACGTTCGTTTTTCAACTGAAGCTCGTGGTACTTTCTTTGAAATTGATTCTGAAGAAGCGTATTGGAATGCAGATAAAGCATACGATAGCGGTAACATGGGTCACCGTCCTGGTTTGAAAGGTGGTTACTTTCCAGTGCCGCCAGTGGATTCACTGCATGACCTTCGTTCAGCAATGTGCCAATCAGCTGAAGCAATGGGTGTACCCACTGAAGTGCATCACCATGAGGTTGCTACTGGCGGTCAATGTGAGATTGGTACTATCTTCAACACGCTAGTGCAAAAAGCGGACGAAGTACAGATTTTCAAATATGCTGTTCACAATACAGCGCATATGTTTGGCAAAACGGCTACTTTTATGCCTAAGCCAATTGTTGGTGATAATGGATCGGGTATGCACGTTCACCAATCGATTTTCAAAGATGGCGAGAACATGTTTGCTGGCGATGGTTATGGTGGTCTGAGCGAAACAGCCTTGTATTACATTGGTGGTATCTTCAAGCACGCGAAAGCAATCAACGCGTTCGCGAATGCATCTACCAACAGTTATAAGCGCTTAGTACCTGGTTTCGAAGCTCCGGTTTTGCTTGCATATTCTGCACGTAACCGTTCCGCTTCTTGCCGCATTCCGTACGTCACGAACCCTAAGGGTCGTCGTATTGAGATTCGCTTCCCGGATTCAACTGCTAACCCATATTTAGCGTTCTCTGCTATGTTGATGGCGGGCCTTGACGGAATCAAAAATAAGATTCATCCAGGCGATGCGGCAGATGAAGATTTGTATGAATTGCCTGCGGCTGAGCAAGCGAAAATTCCAACCGTTGCGGCTGGTCTTGATTACGCTTTGGAAGCGCTGAACAATGATCGTGAATTTTTAACAGCTGGTGGTGTATTCACTGATAGTGCTATCGATGGTTACATTGAGCTTAAGCAAGCCGAAGTTGATGCATTGCGTATGTCTACGCACCCGGTCGAATTCGAAATGTCTTACAGCTGCTAATTTAGTTGTTAGAAAACGCCTCGAGTGATCGAGGCGTTTTTTTGGACTTGAATGCACTATTTTGGTGCAAATTGACACATGTTAGCTATTTTGCTTTACGTTGAATCAAAGAATGAACTACGCCTCTCTTACTGAAAGTCTGGAATGTGCAGTGATCGTGATCGATCGCCAAAGCAAGATCGAGCTTGTGAATATTTCAGCTGAAACCCTGTTTTGCCAAAGCCGTAGGTACTTACTCGGCCAGCCACTAGCCAACCTGATTCCTATTGAGGCTGTGGGTAAGTGTATTGAAGAATGTTTACAGAGCAATGCTCAATACACCTTACGTGAGGTTGCAATAAGTGTCGCTGGGGCCGAATCCTTGGTTGATATGACACTGTCGAGCATTACCAACGTAGAGGGTGTTGAGCCATCTGTAGTGGTAGAGTTAAATGTAATTAATCGCATATCGCGATTTATGAAGGAGAAGAATCAGCTTGAAAGACAGCAAGCATTCAGGTTGATGATGAGGGGCCTTGCACATGAGATTAAGAACCCATTGGGTGGTATTCGTGGCGCGGCGCAGCTATTAGATCGTGAGCTGAGCGAACCTTCTCAAAAAGAGTTGACTGACATTTTGATAAAAGAGGCTGATCGCTTAACACGTTTGGTTGATCGAGTGATGGGGTCGCGTGACCAATTGAAGCCTCAGTATTTGAATATTCACGAAGTGCTGGAACATGTATTGCATATAGTGTCAGTGAAATCTGGCGAGCAAATAGTTGTTGAGCGCTTCTACGACCCAGCGTTGCCCGAAATTAAAGTTGATAAAGAACAGATGATTCAGGCGGTGCTTAATATCGTTGGTAATGGCATTGAAGCTCAAGCGGGCTCAGCCAAAACTAAATTAGGTTTTGTCACTCAGTTCGAGCGATTTGTGACATTGAACCAAGAGATGCATCGCCAAGTGTTAAAGATAAAGATTTGGGACAATGGTCCAGGCGTGCCCGAAGAGATAAAAAATAGTCTTTTCGACCCGCTAATAACAGGTAGGCCTGAAGGTACCGGCCTAGGGTTGTCGATCACTCAAGAGATCGTTCAGCGACATAAAGGGGTCGTACAGCTAGAGGACCATCACGGCAAAACCTGTTTTTCAATTTATTTACCCTATGTTAATGGCGACACTGAAACGTTGCCAGCGAGCTAATGAAGTATGAACATGCATAAAGTTTGGATAGTAGATGATGACTCCTCAATTCGTTGGGTGTTAGCGCGAGCGTTACGTGCTGAAGGGTTCGATGTTCGCGACTTTGAAGATGCTGAATCAGCCTTAAGTCAACTTGAAAAAGATTCTCCCGAGGTGTTGATGACCGACATTCGGATGCCAGGAATGAGCGGGCTAGAGTTGGCTCAGGTTCTGCATCAAAAGCATGCCGACATCCCTGTAATTGTGATGACGGCCCATACTGATTTAGACAGTGCTTTAGCGAGTTATGAAAGTGGTGCTTTTGAATACCTGCCAAAGCCGTTTGATCTTGACGAAGCCGTCCGGCTTGCGCATCGTGCGGTTGAACCCAAAGGTGGTGAAATTAAGCATGAGGAGGAGTTAGGCGATGAAGTGGAAATCATCGGTGAAGCACCGGCAATGCAAGAAGTGTTTCGAGCGATTGGACGTTTAGCTAAATCAAATATTAACGTTATGGTTTGCGGCCAATCGGGCACGGGTAAGGAATTGGTTGCAAATGCACTGCATCAGCATAGCCCAAGGGCAAGCAAGCCATTTGTCGCAATTAATATCGCGGCTATTCCTGCAGAGCTTCTTGAATCGGAGCTATTCGGGCATGAAAAAGGCGCTTTTACCGGTGCTCAAGCTCAGCGTAAAGGCCGATTTGAACAAGCCGATGGAGGTACTCTTTTCTTAGATGAAATCGGCGAAATGTCGTCAGACTTGCAGACTCGTTTGTTACGGGTATTATCTGATCGTCGGTTTTATCGAGTTGGTGGGCGCGACTTAGTATCGGTTGATGTGCGTGTCTTAGCGGCGACCAATCGTGATTTGGAGAAACAAGTTGAGGAGGGGAATTTTCGAGAAGACCTCTATCATCGTTTGAATGTTATTCGAATCGATATCCCATCGTTGCGAGAGCGAGCAGAAGATGTGCCATTATTAGCAAAGCGTTTTTTGCGTACTAGTTCTGAAGAACTTCAAGTTGAGATGAAAGTTCTATCCGATGATGCATTAGTAAAAATGATGGCTTACGATTGGCCTGGCAATGTACGGCAGCTAGAAAATATGTGTCGATGGATCACCGTAATGGCACCCGCCAAGTCGGTTAG
>CAZFVP010000144.1:0-5794 GCA_964522345.1 uncultured Gammaproteobacteria bacterium
CCCGCCATCATTGAGTCTAAAGTGAACACGCAAGCCCATCCCATTACAAGATAAATGACAATAGGTATAACACGTGGACCTTTGATCGGTAAGTTTTCTATGATCATACCGATTACTGCTAGCGTCCAAACCACGCCAAATAACCACCAGCCAGTTGAGCCTTTAATTGCTAATAATGTAAATGGGGTATAGGTACCTGCAATAAGTAGGTATATGGCTAAATGGTCGAAGCGTTGAAATATGGCTTTCGCGCGTCCTTGAAAGCTGTGGTACAAGGTTGAGGCGAGGTAGAGTAAAAACAAGGTAGTGCTGTAAACGCTATAACTCACTATTTTGAGTACGTTGCCTTCGACCGCAGCGAGAGTGATGAGCACCGACGCTCCGATTAGCGCTAAAACAGCTCCGACTAAATGGCTGACGCTGTTAAAAATTTCGCCTTTATACATATTTTCTGACTATCTCTCGATATGTTTTCGGAAATATACTCCGTGTAAAATAAAACTCACCACGGCGAGTGGCGGGGTATATTGTTGTTAACAAAATGTATTTCGCCGCGAACCACGAGGAACGTAAATTTGCTCGTGGCTAAAAAATAACTCTTTCAGAACAGATATAAGGTTTGTTTAGTCTTCAAGGGCTGTTTGGTAAATGCTATTGAGTGGTTTTGCAAATACTTCTCGAACCATTGGCTCAAACAGGTCTAGTGATAAGGTTGGTTTACTACTATCAAATGCTAAGTCATCGTAGTTGTCCACAAAGCGAAGAGTGTGTTGGTAATATGGATGATCTATAAATTGCTCGCGCATGTTTCGATCTAGGCCAAGATAATGGAAAAAGTTATAGCCTTGGACAATCGCATGATGTTTGATCATCCATAGATTCTCTTCACTAATAAACGGTTGAAGAATGGCAGCAGCAACGTCGGCATGATTTGTGCTGCCTAAGGTATCGCCAATATCGTGTAACAAGGCGCAAACTACATATTGCGTGTCCTCACCAGCCTCTGCGGCAAGCTCCGCTGTTTGTAGACTATGCTGTAAACGGTCAACTGGAAAACCGCCATAATCGCCATCTAGGAGCGTCATATGAGTCAGTATCCGGTCTGGCAGTTTTTTGAAAAATGTCATTTGCTCACCCATGATCGATTGCCAATCTTCGGCGCTACTGTCGGACATTTTTTTGAAATCAGTTTGCATATAGTTACCTTTCTCGAAATTTTGTTCTGATAAGCTTAATATTAACCTTTAAGGGTGGGTAAATTGTGCACAGCAATTATTCACTGGTGTGATGTATGATGTAGTGAATTAAAAAACCACGCCATGATACCAAGTTTGTTTAAAATCAGTTTAATTTTTGCTTTGCCGGCATTTCTATTTTCACATGGACTTTCGAGTGCACACGCGCAATGGCAAGAGGATGATTTAGAGTGGAAACTTAAGCGTGACCGCAAAGGAATTCAGGTGTTTCTGAGTAAGGTTCCAGGCTCTCGGTTTAGAGCGGTTATGTCGGTTATGGAAGTAAAGGCAGACCCAATGCAATTGGCGGCCTTGGTGATGGATTTAGAAAACTGCCCAAACTGGGCGTCGATGTGCAAATCTGCAAAAGTCATAGAGCAAATTTCACCTAATCAAAACTATGTGTATTCAGTTAACAATGCGCCTTTTCCTGTTAGAAATCGAGATATGGTTGCGTTGGTTGAATGGAGTTATGATAGTGCCACGGGCAAGATATCAATGCGCAGTGACGCGACTCCTGAACGGTTACCGAAGAAACGAGGCTTGATACGAGTTCAACATGCTTCCTCAGAATGGCATTTTACGCCGACGGAAGAAGGAGTTGTATTAGTTGAAAATTATGCTCATGTTGATCCAAATGGGAAAGTACCTGCCTGGATTACAAACTTGCTAATAATTGAATCGCCTTATAAAACGCTAAAGAAGATGCGAAAGCTAGTGCTTAACGGAGATTACCGCGATGCCGAGGTCAACTTTATTCCCAAAAAAGACCTGCCTGACGCTGCTCAGAGCGATCACCAAGTCATCGAATCAGAAGCGAATTAATAAGAGTTATGTTTAGCTTTTCTAGCGGATGATTTGATTAACCTATTTTACACTCAAATTTGATAACGCCTAGATATCGATTTGATACCGTTCTAGGCAAAACTAATACCGAAATTTCACGGACTAAATAATGATTACACTTCACCATTTGCGCATCGGGCGCTCCTTATTCACGGTTTGGCTGCTCGAAGAAGTAGGTGCCGACTATGACTTAAAAGTCTATCTGCGTGATGAGACTATGCGTTCGCAGGCCGATCTCAAGGCAATTCATCCTTTGGGAAAAAGCCCGATTATTGAAGACTCCGACTTGATGTTGACCGAGTCTGGTGTGATTACTAATTATGTATTAGAAAAGTACGATACTGATAATAAGTTGCATCCAAGTAAAGTCGACCTAAATCAATGGGCAACATATAATCAGTGGGTAGCCTACTCAGAAGGCTCAGTGTTTGCACCATTGTTATTGAAAATGTTAACGCTACGAAGTGGTGTCGATCACCCTGTGATAACGCCATTTAGCGATGGCGAAATTAAGCTTCATTATGGACATATAACGAACCAGCTCGCTGATAATGATTATATTTTAGGTGATCAATTCAGCGGCGCTGATTTTGGCATCTGCTATGTTGTTTCTATGGGGGAGCGTTTAGGTCTGCTTGGTGACTACCCTAAATTGCACACTTATATGCAACGCTGCATGAGTCGCCCAGCGTTTACGCGGGCAGTAGAAAAAGCGGTCGAATAATCATTATTTGAAAGTAACGATATTCGCTATATATCTACTTTAGCGTTTAGGTATAACTAATGACCTCTATTTCTAATTCATCGAGGGTGTGAAAGTAGAAACTTGCGCCCGGGTCATAGTGGCGGTGGTTGTGAGGTTTGTGCCCAGTTGCCAACACTCTGGTTTCGATCTTATTCAAGTCGCTAACGACAATCCCAAGATGGTTTAGATTTCTAATAGCGTTAAAATCGTTGTTTTTGGAATTGCGTGTTTGGTCATTAGTGTAAATAGCGAGATAAGAGTTCTCTCCACCGACATGCACGGTGTAGCCGTTGTCTATTGCGTCACCTGACCAGCGTATTGTCCAGTCGAATATTTTGCATAAGATTGCTGCCAAGGCGTCTGGATTACTAACGGTGAGGTTTGCGTGCTCTAAATGTGCTTCTTTCATAATAGTCCCAGTTGAAATTTTAAAGTCTGAAAATAAGTTTAATATCTCAAGTTAACTTGAGGTAAAGTGTTTTTTGTGATTTTTCAAACGGTTATATTATGAAAACTAAGTTAAGTTCATTATTGAGCATTGGTGAGGTTGCCAAAAGAACTGGCACTAATGTTTCAGCTATTCGGTTTTACGCTGATGAGGGCTTGATACCCGTCGCTCGCAGTAGCAGCGGACATAGAGTGTTTGCTCGAGCCGTTATTCGGCGCGTATCATTCATTTTAATAGCGCAGAGCCTTGGTTACCCTCTAAAACGAGTACAAATGGCGTTGAACGCATTGCCGGATAAACGCACGCCTACAAAGGCAGATTGGACGCGTTTGAGTCGCCAGTTTAGTGATGAGATTGAGCAACGTATTGGGAGTCTAAGAACACTGCAGTCTAAGTTAGATGGATGTATTGGTTGCGGGTGCTTGTCGTTGAAAAGTTGTTCCTTATATAACCCAGAAGACTTGGCCGCTGAATTTGGGGCTGGCCCGAGATATTTGCTTGGAGAGCGCCACTCGCCAGATGTGTGACGAATAATGAGAGTGGTTCGTATTAATTCCTGAAGGAATGCTTAGAGGGCTGAACTGTGTTGAGTCTAACCTTCTCTTGGTACAGATAGACTAGACATGCAACGTGAATGCGAACTCGAGAATTGGCATTCTAAACGTGCATAAATTTGCGTCGAACAAAGAAACTTAAACACCCACCCTCGCTTGGGGTCGTTACTGCGAAAGGTGAGTGTTTGTCTGTTTGCTCGGAGTGGCCGCTATTTAACTTTCTGACGGGATGACTAAGTCTGACTTTGGAAAGTCAGAGAACGGGAACGGGCGCTGATCACTATTAAACGTGACGAATCGTAATATCTCATGAACATAACGACTTAGACTATCTCCAAAACTTAGTAATTGGGCATTAGGCGCGCCGCCTATAAGAGTGAAGGCACATTGCGCCACAACTACTACTGCTACTACAAATTGAGACAGATAAAAAGCGACCCAAAACAACGCTATGAATAGCACACGCATCCAACCTGCATTTCCTTCATATTGGTTTGACATAAAACCTCCTAGATTATCGAATGTTTATTATCTAAGGTCGTTTACAAAATTTTAAAGTTCTCTGATCTATTTAAATGTACATTGTTTAGTTGGCTTAGTTTTTTGGCTATTTTTGGGCACCGAAAACTTAGGTGTTTTCGCATGATAGAGGCCCATATTCACTTTGACAGACTTAGTCTTGCATTGTACCATCATATATATCATATAAATATACAAAGTGGGCTTGACGGTTGATTTTGCTAGAGATTCTTTAGTAATGCGCTGCATGAGTCGACAGGAAATAGCCTTATAGGGGCAGTTCGGGATTGGTCCCTTGGAGATTCGATATGAAAATCACAAATTTTCGACTTTATTCAGTTAAGCCTAGATGGTTATTCCTCGCTATTGATACTGATGAAGGAATAACTGGCTGGGGCGAACCCGTAATAGAAGGGCGAGCGCATTCAGTTGCCGCAGCAGTCGAGGAGTTGTCCAAGTATTTAATTGGCAAAGACCCGCGCCGTATTAACGACCACTGGCAAACAATGTATCGAGGAGGCTTTTATCGAGGAGGCCCCATTTTGATGTCTGCGATTGCGGGTATTGACCAAGCATTGTGGGACATTAAGGGCAAGGCGCTCGGTCAACCTGTCTATGAACTACTCGGTGGTTTGGTTCGCGATAAAGTAAAGACCTATTCTTGGGTTGGCGGCGACGACCCCGCTGAAGAAAGCCAACATATGCGCACGTTAATGGAAAGCGGTTGGGACACTTTTAAATTGAATGGTTGTGGCCGATTGCAGATGATAGATGGCCACAGAGCGGTCGATAAAGTGATTGAACGTGTTGCCGCAATCCGTAATGACTTGGGCAGTTCTGTTGATTTTGGGCTTGATTTTCATGGTCGAGTCTCGGTACCTATGGCGAAGGTCTTACTGCGAGAGCTTGAGCCATTTAGGCCATTATTCGTTGAAGAGCCAGTATTGGCCGAGCAAGCTGAACAGTATTCTGAATTAAGCCGTGGAACCAGCATTGTGTTGGCTGCGGGCGAGCGCATGTTCAGTCGTTTCGAGTTTAAGAGGGTGTTCGAAGCTGGTGGCATTGGTATTGTCCAACCTGACTTATCTCACGCTGGAGGCATTACCGAATGTATGAAAATAGCTTCTATGGCAGAAGCTTACGATGTGGCGTTAGCACCTCACTGCCCACTTGGTCCAATAGCATTGGCGGCGTGTTTAGCAGTAGATTTTGTTTCGTATAACGCCGTAATTCAAGAACAATCGATGGGAATTCATTATAACCAAGGTGCTGAACTTTTAGACTATGTGGTTAATAAAGAAGATTTTGATATCACCGATGGGTACATCAAGCCGCTGGCGAAGCCTGGCTTAGGTGTTGAGGTTGACGAGGACCATGTAAAAGAAATGGCAAAAGAGGGTTGCGATTGGAAAAACCCAATCTGGCGTCACGAGGACGGTTCCATAGC
>CAZFVP010000145.1:0-1286 GCA_964522345.1 uncultured Gammaproteobacteria bacterium
TCGATGCACAACGAAGGCAATTACATCGTCAGTTTGTCTAACTTAGTACGCTGGCTGGGAGACCAAGCTGAAGCCTTAGGTGTTGAAATTTACCCAGGGTTTGCCGGCGCCGAAATTTTATATAATGAAGATGGCAGCATTAAGGGCGTTGCAACACCCAACAACGGCGTTGATTTAGAAGGGAACCACAAACCTCATTTTGAGCCAGGCATGGAACTTCACGCTAAATACACGGTGTTCGCTGAGGGTTGCCGAGGCCAATTGGGTAAGGAACTAATAGAGAAATTCGATCTCGATAAAGACGCGGACCCACAGCACTACGCTATCGGCTTCAAAGAGCTATGGGAAATCGACCCATCTCAACATGAAGAAGGGAAAGTAGTTCATGGTTCAGGGTGGCCTCTGTCCAAAGGAACAAGCGGCGGCGCATTTAGTTATCACTTAGAAGACAATTTAGTAACATTAGGTCTAATTGTCTATCTTGACTATAGCAACCCGCATTTAAGCCCGTTCGATGAGTTTCAACGAATGAAACACCACCCAGAATTCGCAACCATGCTTAAAGGCGGCAAACGACTAGGCTATGGTGCCCGAGCGATCACCAAGGGCGGCTGGAATTCATTGGTTAAAATGAGTGTTCCGGGCGGACTATTAACGGGTTGCGACGCAGGCACTTTCAATGCAGCCAAAATCAAAGGCACTCATACAGCCATGAAATCAGGGATAGTGGCTGCTGAAACGTTATTTGCGCATTTATCAAGCGGCGGCGAGGCAGGTCAAACACTCAGTAAGTATGACGATGCTTTTCGAGCATCATGGGCCGGTGCAGAGTTGAAAAAAGCGCGCTCGTTCGGACCAGCCATTCACAAATTTGGCAACTGGCTTGGCGGAACCTACACTTGGGTAGATCAAGTTATCTTTCGAGGACACCTGCCAACCCTACGAGATAAAACTCCCGACCATGCTTATATGAAACCAGCCTCAGAATTTGAAAAAATCAATTACCCAAAACCTGATGGTGTTTTAAGCTTCGACAAACCTTCGTCGGTGTTTTTATCGAACACATACCACGAAGAAGATATCTTCTGTCACTTAACATTAAAGGATAAAACAGTTCCTATCGACGTTAACTATAAACTATACGACGCACCTGAAACACGCTACTGCCCCGCTGGTGTTTATGAGATTGTTGGTGAAGACGAAGGCAAGCCTGAGTTACAGATTAATGGCCAGAACTGTATTCATTGCAAAACCTGCGATATTAAAGACCCGACGCAAAACATTGT
>CAZFVP010000145.1:1386-5785 GCA_964522345.1 uncultured Gammaproteobacteria bacterium
CGAGGCTTACCAGTGTTA
Organism: uncultured Gammaproteobacteria bacterium; assembly: GCA_964522345.1. Lineage (GTDB taxonomy): Bacteria > Pseudomonadota > Gammaproteobacteria > Arenicellales > Arenicellaceae > Arenicella. The sequence goes on from CAZFVP010000145.1 coordinate 1,405, forward strand.
TTAAAATCTTTTTGTATTAACTCACTCGTTGAGCATGAAGCGAATATTCGACAAACCAAGATATTAGTTAACTCGATATTAAAACAACAAGACTGTGATTCAATTTTAGCCGAAGCCCCATATCGAGAACGCCTAGAGCCCAAATTTCCTTCTCTAGGCAGCGCCTTCAACGAGGGTGATGAGCAAGAAATCGAAATGGTGATGTTCGACGCAATGGAGGGTGATACGCTTATCGCGGAAGATCTATGGCTTAAAGCATCATGGCTATCATTTTATGACGATGATGTGTCGCTGCGCTTTCGTTTTTCATTCGGCATCGATTTTGAAGAAGACGTCGCCGCAGACCCTCTAAGACAAAAATTGGCTGCGGAGCTTAGTGATGCTGTATTTCCAGAATCGAGTGTTATTACTAATAACGCCGAGCTCAACGACGCGCTTAAACAAGTCCTAAACTGCGATGGCATTAATTTTGTCGAGCGCATCATTTACTTTAACAGCCCGAATGGAGGTGCATACCTACATCATGACTTAGAACGAGGTCATGCTGGCGTTGTTTTCGCTCAGCTGACAGGTCAGACATTTTGGTTAGCACTGCCAAAACAAAAACTCGTCGAGGAAATCATTCGCTTCTCAAAAACGTATTCATGGCCAGATTCGCTAACGCTAGAAATGCGAAACGAAATGAGTATGCTTATTGGTGACCGTTCAGCGCTTGCAGAACAACTAGATTCGTTCTCAAACAGCAGTTTGATTCACCTAATAAACGAAACCAAAGAATTCGTGCAATTTTTAATTACCCGCGGCCACAGCGTTCAATTAATGCCCGGCGATGTATTGTTGTTACCTCAAAGCACTGAAGAAAACTGTTGTTGGCACTCTGTATTTTGCCTAGGCAAGGAAATGGGGCAAGCCTTATCATTTGCCATTCAAGTAGCCGACTAACCCCTTAAACTGTCACGTATCTTAGCTATTTTCTGAAGTGAATAACCATCCTTATCTATCGGTCATCGCGGGTTTCTGCTAATTTTACCACTCTAACTAAATCATCACGATCACTCTAGACAGCGTAAAATAGCGCTGAACCGGAATGATCTTGAAAATCTGGCTCGGCACTGCGATCTAACAAATAAACCGATCGAATTCAGATCACCTTATATCACCAGCTCACTCAATACCTATGTTAATTTTTTAATCAGCGGCCCGATCGTCAAACCTTGAACCACAATAGAGAAAACCACGATAATGTAGGTGATAAACAACACTAGGTCACGGAACTCGCCAGCTGGTAAGCTGAGCGCAAGCGCAACTGAAATGCCGCCCCGCAAACCACCCCAAGTAAGAATTTTGACTAAGTGAGGAGCAACCGCCTTCTTCAAACCAATAAGCCTAATAGGCACGCCAACGCTGATAACTCGAACCGATACCACGACAACAATTAATGATAAACCTGCAATAAACCATTGCCCTTCAAACGGAATAATCAACATTTCGAGGCCGATAAGAGCAAATAAAATTACATTAAGTATCTCATCGATAAGTTCCCAAAAAACATCAACGCTGCGACGAGTACGGTCTGACATTGCATGCTTTCGAAGTACGCTGCCTGTAATCAGACCAGCCACAACTACGGCAATAGGGCCTGAGGTATGAAGGTACAATGCTAAGCCATAGCCCCCCATGACCAGAGCTAACGTAATAAGCACCTCTACCTTATAGTTATCAATGGTATTTAGCAGGTAATAACCAAGCGCACCCAACACTAAACCAAACACAATACCGCCTAGGGCCTCTTCAGCAAATAACACTGCAATATGCACAGCATCGATCTGATCAGGAGTCTGCAAAAGCATTAGCAACACCATGAACACGACCACGCCAACACCATCGTTAAACAATGACTCCCCGGCAATAGTTGTTTCTAACTCTTTAGATACGCCCAATCGTTTTACAGTAGCCATTACAGCGATAGGGTCTGTAGGCGATATTAATGCGCCAAACAGTAAACAATAGATATACGGTAGATGACAGCTAAGTATCTCAAGCAGATAATAAGTTGCCGTTCCAACCAAAAAAGTCGAAATACAAACACCAACCGTGGCAAGACTCAAGATAATCCATTTTTGTTTTCTCAAATCATTGAGATTGACATGTAGTGCACCAGCGAATAACAGAAAGCTCAACATGCCGTGTAACAAGGTTTTGTTGAAATCGATACTTTCTAACATGTGCTTGGCTTCAGAATGAAAATCACCTAAACCAAACAGACTTAACATGTAGACTAATACTGACGCCAACATTGCAACTATCATTACTCCGATCGTGGTAGGCAGACCAATAAAACGGAGATTTATATAGGCAAACAGAGCCGACACACTGATTAAAATCGCGGCAATATCAATAATACTTGTCATAATTTATAGCTGTTAATAATTTAAAGTAGCTCTTGAATATCAACCTTAATATTCTCTGGCTTATCATTCGGCGCATACCTTTGTATCACATCACCTTCTTTATTTATTAGAAATTTAGTGAAATTCCACTTAATGGTTTTAGAGCCCAATACGCCTCTGGCTTGCTTTTTCATATATGCGTAGAGCGGGTGCGCCTCACTACCATTAACGTCTATTTTAGAGAACATTGGAAACGATACTCCATAGTTCAATTGGCAGAACTCTTCAATTTGACCATCATCGCCCGGGTCTTGACTACCAAACTGATTGCAGGGAAAACCAAGAATCACCAAGCCTTGCTCTTCGAGTTCCTTGTGCAGGTTTTCTAAACCTTCAAACTGAGGAGTAAAGCCACACTTACTGGCTGTATTTACTATCAGAATTACCTTGCCTTGATAGTCTGACAAACTTACTTCTTGACCTTTAATATTAGTCGCGCTGAATTCATAGATAGACATAGGCGGCTCCTGAATGATTAATAAACTATTGAGTGTATATACACAGTTCGGAAAACTTAATCAAACAGAACCGTACAGACCACGGTTGAGTAGTTTATTGCGGCCCTCAAATTTAAGTACAACAAACACAATCAACAGCATACTAACGCTGGCGGCAAAATAATAGATAAGAGTATGTGTTTGGTGAATATCAAAACCTTTCAAAATAAATAGCGGAAGTACATGCCAAAGATAAATAGGCAGCGAATTGCGACCAATAGCCGAAATTATCGAGGGCTTTGCTCGAGCATTAGACGTTACGCTATCAATCAATAGCGTTATGAGAGCGATATTCAAAATACTCCACACTATTGCTTTAGACAGTGATTTGCCAGTGCCGATATCGATAAGGTATAAACCAGCACAAGCTACAATCAACGTCACTGGCAGCACTTTGAATTGTGTGAAAAATGATCTGAATTTTTTACTGCTCGATGTTCTGATCCAGGCACCAAACAAAAAGAAGCTGAAGAAGTAGATTACTTTCTTACTCAATAGAGGTACTAGAAACTCCCATTGCTCTACCTTTGGAACAGCGGCCCAAATCAACGATAATAAAGCGAAAAATATCAATGCTACCAATACAGGAACCCGCTGCTTTAACAGAACTGCGAACGCGAATACCCACAACACCATTGTAGGAATAAACCAAAGGTGGTAATACGGTGTATGAATAAATGATAGTAGCAATTTCGACGTTATTCGGCTTTCTTCATACGCATGAAACAACAATGTAACGGTAAAGAATAAATAGGCGAAGGCAAACGGAAGCAAGACTCTCCACCAGTAGCGTTTCATAGTTGCAAAGAATGAGCTCTCTCGTAACGATTTAGTATTGATAAGATAGCCAGTTAAGCCAATGAACACTGGCATATGAAACGCGTAGATACTGTAACGAATTACATTATCGTGAACCGAACCTAATACGATATGCCCAAGCATCACCAACATGATTAACCAACCACGAAGATTGTCGATTCCGACATAGCGTACTTTCTCGTTCGTGCTACTCATTTTTTTACCTCCCGTTAAGCCCACCAATAATACATAAGATCACCTAATCGGGCGGCCTTCCCGAATACCATAACTGATATAGTGCTCAATTACCGCTTCTTGAGTTTTAATGCCCGCTGGTTTCAAGTCACTATTGCATTCTAAATAACACTCCCAATCAAAACCATCTGGCGCTTCAATTTTATAGGCTCGTGGAGTACTTTCAAACCGACCAAATTCGAGGTAATGCCGTACGACTGAACGCTCATTGTTAATCCCTGCAGGCGGTAAATCTGGGTTTAATCGTAAATACATTTTCCAATCAAAATCATCTGGAATCAGCTCTCTCTCTTTCGACGCAGGCTTAATCGGAATATCACCAAAGGCGTACCCAAATAGAGTAAAGTCATCTTGGTAAATTTCATTGACAAGTTCAACTGC
>CAZFVP010000146.1:0-2275 GCA_964522345.1 uncultured Gammaproteobacteria bacterium
CCTTCAATGGCGGTTAACTTTCCGTCATTCATTAGTCCAACACAGTAATCTACGTAGCTTTGAGCCATGTCGATTTCAGTGTCCATCTCGGCCATTTTAAATTGAGTGTTTTGCATGTCTGACAATGTCTTGCCAAACATTTTACGTTGCATTACGAACTCACGAGTCACGTCAAACGCTCGCCGAGCCTCAGCGATGTAGCCAACAGCACCAATCAAACGCTCTTCTGCTAAGCCATGCATTAGTTGATAAAATCCTTTGCCTTCTTGGCCTAAAATATTTTCTTTAGGTATTTTCACATTATTAAAAAACAGTTCAGCGGTATCTTGTGCTTTCAGGCCCATTTTTTTTAGGTTACGCCCTCGTTCAAAGCCCTCCATATCAGCTTCAACAATTACGAGCGTTAAGGCATGAGAGTTTTCAACACCCTCTTGGCGAGCAGCAACAACGATAATGTCGGCATTGATCCCGTTGGATATATAGGTTTTAGAGCCGTTCAAAACCAAGTGGTCACCTGCGTCACGAACACTGCTTCGCATTCCAGAAAGATCGCTACCCACATCGGGTTCTGTCATCGCAATCGCCAAAATTGAATCACCAGAAACACAGCTGGGTAAAAACCGCTCCCGCTGCTCTTCAGTGCCAAACGATTTGAAATACGGACCAACTAAGCGACTATGAAGACTGTTAAACCAGTCGCCACAGCCCGCCCGCGAAGTTTCTTCGATAATAATTTGCTCATAACGAAAATCGTTATCGCCTAAGCCGCCATACTTTTCATCAGGCCAGATCATTAAAAAGCCTTGATCGCCTGCTTTTTTAAATGCAGACCGATCGACTATGCCAGCCTCTCGCCATTCTTCCATGTTCGGTTTAATCTCTTGTTCGATAAACTTTCGATACGCTTCTCGAAACATGGTTTGTTCTTCAGTAAAACTTCTCATAATTTAACTCACTAAATCTAGTTCTATTTTTCTAATTGACTAACAATGAAACTCCCCGCGACACCAAAAGTAGGCGTTTTTAGGCGAGCAGCAGGGGCGTTTTTCTACATGCAAAAATCTATTTCATGGCAAGCTACCCAGAATGTAGCCCTCACAAACGATTAAACTACGCTTATCGGGGAAAATCGACAATGATCACGCTTATTAATAAATAAAGGTTTTCCCACTTTGCCAAAAAGCTAAGCCATTTAATCGCCAACATTCATGACTTTGATTTGAGCCAAGAGGATTCCGCCCACGATAAGCGCTAAACCTAACAGATGATACCAGTGTGGCGTTTCACCAAGTAATATTACTGCAAGCACAGTGCCGAGCACCGGGACGAGATTAATGAACAAACTTGCCGCATTGGAGCCAATTAACTCGATACCTCTAATCCAAAAAACCTGTGCCAGCACTGATGATAACAAAGCAGCATAAAGAGCAACTAGCCAGCCTAAAAGATCTGGCACAATAAGCTGCCCGTTAAAGAGTTCAACAATAGCAAAAGGGGTCGAGGCTAACAAAGCCGACAACGATAAAACACTAATCAAGCTCAGCCAATGAATCTTAGGTTTATTATTAAGCATCACCGAGTATAAACCGTAACATGTGATAGCAAGTAGCATCAATATATCGCCTACGACAAACCTCAATTGACTCAACACCTGCCATTGACCTTGAGAAACAATAGCTACCACTCCAACAACAGTGATAGGAAAGCCAATTAACTGATATTTCGTTGCGTTCATCTTATAGAAGACAAAATTGAGTAAGAATATTGAGGCCGGTAACGCCGCTTGGATAATCGTTGCGTTCATTGCAGTTGTGGTCTGCAACGCGCTGTACATCAAGTTGTTAAATAGCGAAAAGCCAATCGTTCCTAAAGCGAATAAGAAAATCAGTCGGCCGCGAATCAACGCCCAATCATTACGCAAATATTTATACGCAATGGGAACAACTACTATGCTCGCAATTAGCCACCGCAGCGATGTCAGAAAAAATGGCGATATGTGCCCTACAGCTAACTTGCCTCCAATAGCATTGCCCGCCCAAAATAATGTCGCTAGAAATAGCAATAAATACGGCTGGCCATATAGGCAATTTAGTATGCGCATAGCCAGAACCGTTTTAACACACTATATAACAGTCTTTAGGGGCCTAAAGAGCAAACTTGCTTTGCAAATATGCAGCTAAGTTCACACGAATTCTTCGCTGTCGACTACGCCACTCGTATCGCGACATTTATGAGAAATGCACACTCCTTTTAAAAATACTTTTTGCTGAGCGAC
>CAZFVP010000146.1:2375-5775 GCA_964522345.1 uncultured Gammaproteobacteria bacterium
CCGGCGCCACACACTCTCTGTGAGTTAATACTCAATTGAACATACGCCATTGCATCGGACGCATCGTCGTTACCTAAGGTGTGTTCATTGTACTCAATGATGACTAAGTCTTTACCAATATACTTACTTAGCGCGGAGGTGAATGCTTCTAGAACGCCGCGTCCTTCGCCATGAATCGATGTCTGTTGCTCGCCATCAACGATAACCGCGTCCATCGAGTCTTGGCCATCTTGACGGTTAACCTGATAGCTCTTCATTCGCATCGACGAATCGGGCTCTATATACGTGCTTTGAAACAGCTCGGCTATTTGCTCACCACTGACTTCGGCTTCTGTCACCTCGGCTTTTTTTTGCACCAACGGACTAAAATCGACCTGCAACCAACGCGGCATTTTTATGCCGTGCTCTTGCTCTAATACGTAAGCAACTCCACCCTTGCCTGATTGAGAGTTAATGCGAATAACTTCTTGGTAGTTTCGACCTAAATCTCTAGGATCAATTGGTAGGTAAGCAACTTCCCAAGTACTGCCCTCTTGATAGACAGCCAAGCACTTATTGATCGCGTCTTGGTGGCTGCCAGAAAACGCCGCGAATACTAATTCGCCTGCATAAGGGTGGCGAGGGTGCACTTTTAATTGAGTGCATTTCTCGACTACATTGATAACCCGATCCATGCGTGAAAAATCCAACTCTGGATCAACGCCTGCGCTGTACAGGTTCATCGCCATTGTTACGATATCCATATTCCCAGTGCGCTCGCCGTTCCCCAGCAATGTGCCTTCTACTCGGTCTGCTCCGGCTAACACACCTAACTCTGAAGCAGCGACTCCGCACCCTCGGTCATTGTGAGTATGTAAACTAACAATAATGGAATTTCGATTCTTAATGTTGTCACAAAACCATTCTATTTGGTCAGCGTAAACATTCGGAGTAGCAACCTCTACAGTCGCAGGCAGGTTAAATATAATTTTGTTATCTGGGTTTGGTTGCCAAACATCGGCCACCGCGTCGCAGACCTCAACGGCATATTCGATTTCAGTACCGGTAAAACTTTCAGGCGAATATTGAAACTGCCATTGGGTCTCAGGTTGTTTGGCCGCATTATCTTTAACCCACTGCGCACCATCTATCGCAATCTGTTTAATCTCTTCTTTAGAGGACCTAAACACCTGCTCTCGTTGAACGGTGGATGTTGAGTTGTACACATGAACGATCGCTTTCTTAGCTCCAATTAATGACTCATAAGTGCGATCAATCAATTCTTTTCGGGCTTGGGTCAACACTTGAATTGTTACATCATCAGGGATACGATTTTCAACAATCAATTTACGCACAAAGTCAAAATCAGGTTGTGACGCGGCGGGAAAACCTACTTCAATTTGTTTAAAACCAACGCTTACTAACATCTCGAACATCTCGAGCTTTTGCGCTGAAGTCATTGGTTCAATTAATGCCTGATTACCATCTCGTAGGTCCACGCTACACCAAGCCGGAGAAACGTCCAGCACTCTATTTGGCCAACGTCGGTCAGACTTATTTACGGTAACAATTTTAGTGTATTTTGAATGGTCGAAACGCGTCATGAGTACATCTGATATCAAAGTTGAATAAAGATAAAGTATAACGTTTCATTTTTAGTTTTTTTAACCAAATAAGTACACTGAGAAATTAATATTAGATATATTAACCAATATATCAAACAATATTGGTTAATAATTTTATTTTGGACAAAATAGATAAACAAATTCTCCATGAATTACAAGGAAATGCGCGAATTAGCAACTTAGAACTTGCAGAGAAAGTTAACCTTTCACCAACACCTTGCGCTCGCAGGGTTAAACAATTGGAAGACTCCGGCGTCATTAAGCAACACATAACCCTACTTGATAGTGAAAAGTTAGGCCTGAACTTAACAGCAATGATCTCAGTAACCATGGAAAAGCATACCGCTGAGCTATTTGATAAATTCGAGCGCCATGCCGCCCTCTTACCTGAGGTGATGGAGTGCTATATCGTTACCGGGCAGGACTCTGACTTTCTTATCAAAGCCTTGATCCGCGATATGAGACACTACGAAGAGTTTCTGCTTAAACGTCTCACCAAATTAGACGGCGTTAGTGGTGTACACACTAGCTTTGTGTTGCGCCAACCGATTAACAAGCATCAGCTTTCGTTCTAAAAGATCATGAAAATAGTTAAAAATATAGCCTTAGGCTTAATCATCCTAGTTTTGATATCGGCCTCTGTGCTCTACTCCACCGGTAACGGTTTTATTTTTACCAGTGTTAAGCGTACCTACTTGGCCGGCGAAGTTACCGCCAACATAAACGATCATGCTGAGTTCGAGAACAACGTAATTGCCACGGGCACCGTGCAAGCAATACCAAACCACTCAAACTATAACAATGCGACATTGTCGCCAGAATTTAATAAACAACTTGAAGCGCTGGGAGCCGCGTCATTCTTAGTCGTTAAAGACGATCAAGTTATTTTTGAAAATTATTTTTCTGGCTATAATAATCGCAGCAAAACCAATTCATTTTCAATGGCAAAAACAGTGACCACATTATTGATTGGTATCGCTATTGAAGAAGGGTACATAAGAGACCTAGATCAAGAAATCGTCGATTTTCTGCCTGAATTTAAAGATGACCCGATTGGTAAAACCGCTACCATACGTCAACTATCACTGATGAATTCTGGCTACGAATGGGATGAAAATTACTACACCCCGTTCAGTCCCACGGTTGAACTTTATTATGGTAGTGACGTAGAGAATTTTGTATTAAACGGCAGCTTCTCTGCCGAACCTGGTAGTTTCTGGGAGTACTCTAGTGCATCAACTCAATTACTTGGAATTTTCCTATTGAGAGCGTTGCAAAAGCCGGCTGCGGCCATGACGTTAAGCGAATATCTGAGCGAGAAAATTTGGAAGCCAATGGGTATGAACGACGATGCGCTTTGGCACACAGATAACCAAGGTATGGAACTGACCTATTGCTGCCTTAACACTAACGCTCGCAACTACGCTAAGCTAGGCTTGCTGATGCTAAATAAAGGTCGCTGGAATGGCCAACAATTGGTACCCGAACATTTTATCGAACAAATGATCAAGCCAGAAGGCACTTCTTATTATGGGCTATCCACCTGGTTGAGCGATACACAATCTCCTGCGTTCTATGCTTTTAGTGGCCACTTAGGTCAATACATCATTAATGTACCGGAACATAATATGGTCGTTGTTCGACTAGGCGAACGAGCACAATCTAGCAGCGACTATCTGCATGAGAGCTTACCCATGTTGATTGAAGAAGCCCTAAAAGTTTCGCGCGAATAGTTGGCTAATTTAATCGCGCGCGAAAGTTGCTTCTCTGCAACTCTCCTGAAATGTCTATTTTCA
>CAZFVP010000147.1:0-5723 GCA_964522345.1 uncultured Gammaproteobacteria bacterium
CGACGAGGATTTCTTGCTTGGGTTGAACGCACGGGTAACGCGCTTCCGGACCCGGTGTTCTTATTCCTTTACTTAATTCTAGCGTTAATCGTTATCTCAATAATTGCTTCCTTATTTGGCACTTCAGAAACTCTAAGTTCACAGATACTTGCAGGCATGCCAGATGCCCAAAAAGCGCGATTTGGCATTGGTGAAGATGGGGTAGTTTCTGCCAAAAGCTTATTGTCTGCGGAGAATCTTCAACGATTGTTTGTGGATATGCCGGATACCTTTGCCCATTTCCACCCCTTGGGCTTGGTCCTAACAGTCATGCTCGGCGCAGGTGTCGCTGAGCGAGCAGGGCTTTTCGGTACCGCAATGCGCGCAGCTGTTGGTAACGCGCCTAAATATTTACTTACTCCGCTGGTAGCCTTTATTGCAATGATGGGTAACCTTGCTGCCGATGCTGCCTATGTAGTACTGATTCCACTTGCCGGCATTGTTTTCGCCGCCGCGGGTAGAAATCCTATTGCGGGTATTGCCGCTTCGTTTGCTGGCGTATCAGGTGGTTTCTCGGCAAATTTAGTGATGGGGCAGCTCGACGCCTTGCTACTGGGTATCACGGGAGAAGCCGCCGGGATATTGGTAGCGGATTACCCAGTCAACATTGCAGGAAATTGGTACTTCATCGCGGTGATGCTGTTTATTTACGTGCCTATTATCTGGTTTGTTACAGATAAATTGGTCGAGCCTAAGTTGGGTGCGTGGGATCAGTCTGCGTTGAATAAAGAGTCGTCTGAAAACACGGTTGAAAGAGAGTTAAGTAACGACGAGAGTAGAGGGTTGAAACACGCGGGCATTGCCTTATTGGGTATAGTATTGCTATGGGCGGCGATGGTTTTCGGGCCCGATACGCCACTAGTTAACGAAGCCGCATGTCCAGATGCCAAACTAATTGCTGGAGATTGCTCTTACCAGGCTAGGCTAACACCATTTTACAACTCCTTAGTGGCAGGCTTTTTCATTCTATTTTTAGTTTGCGCTTGGGCTTATGGCCGCGCGGTTGGCAGCATAAAGAATCATCGCGATATTGTGACAATGATGGCCGACTCGATGAAAGACATGGGTTATTACCTTGTTCTTGCGTTTGCGGCAGCGCACTTCGTTGCTATGTTTAATTGGTCTAATTTGGGCTTAATATTTGCGATTAAAGGGGCATCAGCAATTGAGGCGTCTAATTTACCGGTATTCGCAGTATTGGGCGTTATGGTGCTGTTCTCGGCGCTTTTGAATCTGTTCGTCGGTTCAGCGAGCGCTAAATGGGCATTTCTAGCGCCGGTAATAGTACCTATGCTAATGCTTTCTGGAATCAGCCCTGAAATGGCCACTGCGGCCTATCGAGTAGGTGACGGTGCTACCAATATAATCACTCCATTGATGGTGTATTTTCCACTTATTCTTACGTTCGCTAACCGCTGGAACAAAGATTTTGGGCTCGGCAGTTTAACCGCCACTATGATTCCTTATTCGATCTGTATGCTAATAAGTGGTCTTGTTCTAACCATGATATGGGCGGGGTTAGGTCTGCCTCTAGGTGGTGGCGCAACGGTTGAATTTTCGATGGGGCAATAATCAACGTACTCTAATATTCCAAAAAACAATTAGTATGTGTTTCCTTTTGCCTCATATATTTAAACTTGAGAGGCAGGGTCATAGTCACTTAATTCGATAAAAAATAAAATATTTATCATTTAAGCGTATCTATGGATGTTATCGTCGATTATGTGGCTGAGGTTTGCAAGCTTGAAGTGATCGTATCTATTGAATGATTGAAATAGGAGAGAATGTATGAGTACAAGCAATCTTAAATCGGTTCTTTTATTGGCCGTATTCACTTTAGTTGCATGCGGCCAGAGAGATGATGATGCACCGCCAAACGAAAATCGAATCAGTGCAGAAGCGTTACGCCCAGACGAGAGTGGTTCGCCATACCCAAGCCAGGTCTTCTGGGGTGATACTCACTTGCATACCTCGAATTCAATTGATGCATTTGGTTTTGGCAATAGGCTAGACACTGAAGCCGCTTTGCGCTTTGCACGCGGAGAACAAGTCACTTCGACTAGAGGCATGCAGGCTCAACTTTCTCGCCCCCTCGATTTTCTGGTGATCTCCGATCACAGCGACGCACTTGGCGCTACAAGGGCCCTCTATGAAGCTCCTGGTTTTTTAGTGCGAGAGCCCGTGCTTAAGCGTTGGTGGAAAATGATGCATGAAAGCGAAGAGGGTAGCTTGGCAGTTACCAGCGAGATCATAGACGGTGCAGCCAAAGGCACCTTACCACCATCACTGACAGATCCTAAACCTCAAGCGAAACGTATTGGTAAACTATGGCGAGCGCATAACAAAACCGTAGATGACTACAACGAGCCCGGCAAATTCAGCGCTTTTATTGGCTTTGAGTACACTCCTATGCCTCAAGGCAATAATTTGCATCGCGTGGTTATGTTTCGAGACTCAAGTGACAAGGCAAATACAATATTGCCATTCCCCAGTTTTACCAACCCTGATCCTGAGCAATTATGGGAGTGGATGAAGCAATATGAAGCATCTACTGGCGGTCAGGTCCTAGCGATGCCACATAACAGTAACGTGTCAAACGGATTGATGTTTGCGATGACACGTTTAGACGGTTCACCTATAGATAAAGCTTATGCCGAAACGCGAGCTAAATACGAACCCATCGTTGAAGTCACTCAAATCAAGGGAGATAGTGAGAGCCATCCGTTTTTATCGCCAAACGACGAGTTTGCTGACTATGGTGTAGCCGGCTGGGATACATGCAACCTAAGTTGCACACAAGACATGAATGAAAATAGCTACGCGGGTAGCTACACTCGTGAGGCGCTAAAACGTGGCTTGCAGATCGAAAGAGACATAGGCGTGAACCCCTATGCTTTTGGCCTGATTGGGTCGACTGATAGTCATACGTCATTGGCAACAGCAGATGAAGATAATTTTTATGGAAAACACACTGGCAATGAGATAAATGTGCAAGACCGGGCGATTCGCCCTCAAAACCTTGGGGCCCGACAAGAACGATTTGGTTGGCACTATCTCGCAAGCGGTTATGCTGCCGCTTGGGCGTCGGAAAATACCCGTGAGGCTATCTTCGATGCATTCAAACGGCGAGAAGTGTACGCGACAACCGGCCCTCGAATTACGGTGCGTTTTTTTGGTGGTTTTGACTTCAATCAGAATGATGTAACCAATAATTTAGTTGAAGCCGGCTACGATAAAGGAGTCGCCATGGGTGGTGAATTTACTAGGAGTGCCGAGCCAAATAATGACAGCGAAACGCCTCCGTCGTTTTTAGTGCGAGCGATAATGGACCCCGAAAGCGCGAACTTAGACCGCATACAAATTGTTAAAGGGTGGATTGATTCATCTGGCCGAACCTATGAGAAGGTATTCAATGTTACGTGGTCTGAACCTGAACGTCGTATGCTAAGCGACAACGGCAAGCTTCCAATAGTCGGTAACACGGTAAATTTAGCGGACGCGAGTTGGCAAAACAGCATCGGCGAGCCACAACTACAAGCGTTGTGGCAAGACCCTGAATTTGATGCCTCTGAAAACGCATTTTATTATGCAAGAGTGCTCGAAATACCGACGCCAACTTGGCCTTTGTTCGATTCCGTAAAAACAGGTACGAAGTTAACCGACGATGTGATAACAACTCAACAAGAACGCGCGTATACCTCCCCCATATGGTATCGACCAAATTAACGGCGAGAGCAGGGTAATGACAAAGGAACCATTGTTCCATTTCCTGGCATTGTCACTACTTATCTTTGCTTATTTCGCCGTCTTTCCTAGCAGTGATAACAACGAAACAGAGTTTCGTGAGATTGTTATTGGCCAAGAGCAAATCCAACGGCTACGAGAAGAATGGGTTCAAAGTTGGCGTCGACCACCAACTGAACAGCAGCTAAATAACTTAATTGAAAGTGCGATCAAAGAAGAGGTTTATTATCGAGAGGCAGTGATACTTGGCTTGGATAAGAATGATTCAATTGTGCGAAATCGAATGGTTCAAAAAATGCAGTTTCTACAAAGTGAAGAATTGGCAGAACCGACATACGCCGATTTGCAGGATTTATTTAAGCAGAATGCAGCTAAATACAAACCAGAAAATCGATACAGCTTTCAGCACGTGTATTTAGGGCAGGGCGATGATCTTCGATCAGTCTCAATATATGAGGTTATCGAACGCTTAGATAGCGGTATAGCAAAGCCCAGTGATATCAGCCGACCACTCAGTGTGCCCAACACGTTCACCGGCGTATCAAACAGTAAAATAGTCAGGCAATTTGGGGTAGGGTTTGCAAATGCAATAAGTGCTAACGAGCAGGCCAATTCAACCTGGTTTGGGCCAATAGTTTCCGGCTTTGGCCTACACCTCGTTCGCCTAGACCAAGTTCAAGTAAGCTCTGCCGCATCGCTAGATGACCCTCAATTACGCCAGCGAGTTGAAAACGATTGGCGAGCAGCACAAGGTAAAGCCCTAGAAGAACGTATCTATACGAGGCTTCGAGAAAACTACACGGTACAAGTTTTAAAAGGCGAATGAGAGTAGGGCTGGTAATTCGCACACTCTTTTGCATTGTGCTTTTTCTAGGACTAAAGCCATCGCTGGCAGATGAGCTTCGCCCTTCATATATAGAGATAAGTGAATACTCTAAAGGGAATTGGTCTTTGCTATGGAAAGTGTCTGCACGATCGAATTTAGGCCGAAATGGGAGTGTATTAATCCCGCAAAACTGCCAATTAGTTGATGATTATAAGACTAGTATCAACAACGGGAATTATATACGAACCGCGCATTTGCGCTGTAGTGACAAATTAGAAGGGCAAATAATCGGCCTGCTTGGGTTGGAAAAAACCAATACCGATGCATTGGTTCGTATAAAGCCTTTAACTTCAAATACCATTGCACTTAGGCTTACACCTGAGCTGAATAGGGCATCGATACCGACCTTAGAACAAGGAGGTAGTAGTAATGTTGTGGCCGCCTATTTTGGTTTAGGTGTGGAACATATTCTGTTTGGCTATGATCATTTTCTGTTCGTGTTGGGTCTCGTACTGCTTTTGACTGGTTTTAAACGAATAGTTTGGACGGTGACCGCCTTTACCATCGCTCATAGCATCAGCTTGATCGGCACTACATTGGGATTGCTTTGGTTACCACAAAAACCAGTAGAGGCTATCATCGCCCTATCGATTGTATTTTTAGCCGTCGAAATTGTGAAGTCTAAACCCAATCAATTGAGGCTCTCTGAACGTAGCCCGTGGATCGTCGCATTTATATTCGGGTTACTTCACGGGTTTGGTTTTGCTGGAGCACTAGCCGAAATCGGCTTACCAACTACCGACATACCCATTGCACTCCTAAGCTTTAATTTAGGTGTCGAAATAGGGCAGTTAATGATCGTAACAACCGCTCTATTCCTACTAACTCTAATTCAGCGTATCGTTCCAAACAAAAGCCGAACAGTCAAATTAGCAATAGCGTACGTTATTGGAAGCGTAGCGATGTACTGGCTAATTGACAGAATGTTTAATTAAATCGACCATTTCTGACGAATCTTTTTCATTTTATCGGTGATCATACCCCACTCAAATTCACGAGAATTTTGTTAGTAATCTCTGTTAGTCACGTAAATCGAATATGTTTTCATTTAAAT
>CAZFVP010000148.1:0-5578 GCA_964522345.1 uncultured Gammaproteobacteria bacterium
AATGGGGCGTGGCGAAGTGGCCTAACGCACCGGATTTTGATTCCGGCATTCGAAGGTTCGAATCCTTCCGCCCCAGCCATTCATTTTTTGCCGTTTTAGCGCTAGATTTTTGGTCTAAATGCAGCATTCCATCCCAGCTTTATTTGAATCCGAAGCGGCATAAGTCCGCTAGGAATTTGTAGGTTTTGGCTTTATACGTTTTCGGTCAGCATTGTAGTGCATTGATACGATTTCTGTATTGTGTGTTTATAAGTAGTTGTTGATCTGTTTTTGACTTACCTTTGAAATAGAAAGAAATAGAAAATGTCGATTTAAATCGACAGCGCGAGGCAATAGTGGCAATTGAGAATCTGCTTGTTTTTTCTGGCAATGCAAACCCTGACTTATCAGCCCAGGTGGTTGATTATTTGAAGCTTCCATTGGGCGAAGCTCGAGTAGAACAGTTCAGCGATGGTGAAATTACTGTTGAAATTCAAGAGAACGTGCGCGGGCGAGATGTATTTATCATCCAGCCTACTTGCGCCCCAAGTCATAAAAACCTAATTGAACTATTGTTGATGATCGATGCTTGTAAGCGTTCGTCAGCACACAGAATTACAGCGGTTATGCCGTACTACGGTTATGCACGCCAAGATCGACGCCCGCGTAACTCTCGAGTACCAATTAGCGCCAAGTTGATTGCCTCAATGGTTAGCACTGCCGGAGCTGACCGAGTTTTGACTATGGATCTGCACGCAGACCAAATTCAAGGCTTTTTTGATATACCTACGGATAATATTTATGGTTCGCCAGTATTGCTGGATGATTTGAATAAATTAGATAAAGAAAGTTTGATTGTTGTATCGCCTGATGTCGGTGGTGTTGTTAGAGCCAGAGCATTGGCTAAACGCCTAGGCGTTGATTTAGCAATTATCGACAAGCGTCGCCCGAAAGCTAATGTGGCTAAGGTTATGAACATTATTGGTGATGTAAAAGGCCGTAGCTGTGTGTTAATTGATGACATGGTTGATACTGCAAACACTCTTTGTAAAGCGGCTGACGCTTTGAAAGAACATGGCGCAACAGCCGTACGGGCGTACGCAATTCACCCGGTTTTATCGGGCGAAGCAGTAAACAGAATTAACGCATCAACAATGGATGAAGTAGTGGTTACCAATACTATTCCATTGTCAGATGCCGCAGCAGCAAGTAGCAAAATCCGGCAATTGTCGGTGGCTCACTTGTTGGGAGAATCGATCCGACGCATCACGGTAAGTGATTCGATCAGTTCGTTATTCGTTGAAGAAGATAGCCTTTAAGTAGGTTTTCTAAAACGATTTAGAACACATGTTGGCTTAGGCCAGTTTGTGATGGAAACAAGAACTTAGCTATCTGTTTGGTAGTGGCGTTCTTAAACTATTCATTTAAAGAGATATTTAAAATGAGTGCTAATTTTATAGTAGAAGCTGAAGTAAGAACTGGTTCTGGAACAGCCGCCAGCCGTCGTGCACGACGCAATGGTGACGTCCCGGTAGTAGTCTATGGCGGTGGAGAAGATGAGCAATACCTTTTGGTTAATCACAATAAGATGATTCTCCAATTGGAAGTTGAAGCTTTCCATTCCGCATTGGTCCAACTGCAAGTAGGTGGTGATTTGCAACGTGCGGTATTGCGCGATGTGCAAATGCACCCTTATAAGCAACAAATAATGCATCTTGACTTTCAACGTGTAAGTCGCAAAGACACCATCACAATGACGGTTCCATTGCACTTTAAAGGCGAAGAAGAGTGCCCAGGCGTTAAGATTGAAAGTGGCGTAATGACTCACAATATGACATCGGTTGACGTAACTTGTTTGGGTGTTAACTTGCCTGAATTCGTAGAGGTTGATGTGTCTGCATTGTCAACTGGTGATTCAGTAAGCCTTTCGCAAGTAACTCTACCGAAAGACGTTAACCTTTCGGCAAGTTACTCTGATGAAGATATGGAACAACCTGTTGCCTCAGTATTAGTATTGAAAGGCCCAAGTGCTGCTGCTCTTGAAGAAGAAGCCGCTGCTGCCGACGCTGCTGTCGACGCTGAAGGCGAAAGCGCATCTGAAGAGTAATTCTTATGAGTCAATCGCCGATTAAACTGATTGTCGGTCTCGGCAATCCGGGCGAGAAGTACGCGAAAACCCGGCACAATGCCGGGTTTTTGTTTTTAGATGAGTTGTGTAAGCAGCTTGATATTAGCCTGAAAGCAGATAAAAATTGTTTTGGTCACAGCGCGAAAGCCGCGATTGCGGGCCAAGAAGTCCGCCTGCTTGCTCCTAACACATTTATGAACTTGAGTGGTAAAGCCGTTAACGCTGCTATTCAATACTATAAAATCGATATGTCAGAAGTATTAGTAGCTCACGATGAGCTTGATTTAGATGCGGGTATTGCAAGGTTAAAGTTAAGTGGTGGACATGGCGGCAATAATGGCTTGCGGGATATTATTCAGAAGTGTGCTACACGAGACTTCGCGCGTTTACGGGTTGGTATTGGGCATCCGGGTGTTGGTCGAGATGTCTCCGGTTACGTACTAAAGTCAGCGAATAAAGCTGATCAACAGAATATTGATCACGCAGTTGCTGAATCGCTGCGTGTTATCGACTTGATTGTGCAGGGAGATTACCCTCGCGCAATGAACGAACTACATACAAATCTAGCGAAAGTCCCAACTAAGACGAGCTAGTACAAGCAGGTACATATTTATGGGATTTAAATGCGGCATCGTTGGCTTACCAAATGTGGGTAAATCGACTCTATTTAATGCACTTACAAATTCGGGCATTCAAGCTGAGAATTATCCATTTTGCACCATTGAGCCAAATGTTGGCATGGTGGAGGTCCCCGACCCTCGATTGCAACGTTTGACTGAACTTGCTGAGCCTAATAAAACAATTCCTGCGACCATGGAGTTTGTCGATATCGCAGGGCTTGTTGAAGGTGCGTCTAAGGGCGAAGGCCTAGGCAATCAATTTTTAGCAAATATTCGTGAAACGGATGCTATCGCTCATGTGGTGCGTTGTTTTAACGATGAAAATGTTATTCATGTAGCGGGTAAGGTTGACCCGAAATCTGATATTGATGTTATTCATACTGAGCTAGGCTTAGCCGATATGGAAACGGTCGAAAAAGCCATCGACCGTGCTGCAAAGCGTTCAAAGTCGGGGGATAAAGACCAGATTAAGCTTAAAGAACTATTGGAGAAAATCCACGCTCATTTAGATACAGGTGAACCTGTTCGCTCCATGGGGCTAGATAAAGATGATGTGGATAAAATTAAGCATCTTTGTCTTATGACTGCAAAGCCTACTATGTATATCGCCAATGTGGACGAAGAGGGTTTTGAGAATAATCCTCATTTAGACATTGTCAATGGTATTGCCGAATCTGAAGGCGCTGGCGTTGTGGTGATTTGCGCTGCAATCGAAGCCGAAATTGCTGAGTTAGATGACGAAGAGAAGGTTGAGTTTTTAGCTGAGATCGGCCAAGAAGAACCTGGCTTGGATCGTGTCATTCGCGCAGGTTACGAGCTGCTTGGCCTACAAACTTATTTTACCGCAGGTAAGACTGAAGTTCGCGCGTGGACCATCCGCAAAGGGTATACCGCGCCACAAGCAGCGGGTGTAATACACACTGATTTTGAACGAGGCTTTATTCGTTCTGAAACAACCGCCTATGAAGATTACGATCAATATGGTGGTGAGCAAGGTGCAAAAGAAGCGGGCCGCTTTCGTTTAGAAGGCAAAGACTACATTATGCAAGATGGTGATGTTGTACACTTTCGCTTTAACGTTTAACTAAGCTCAATTAACTCTGTTTTTGAATCGCGTGCGAGGGTTAAATTCCCCGTGACTTATTCTAAATCGTCTACTTTGATGTCACGAAATAAATTTTTGCATGCAAAGAGATACTCCACCGCTTGTGGCGGAGAGTTTCATTTATTTATATTAACTTCAGTAGGTAGTTGACTCATAACTTGGAAGCAAAATGTCTCTAGTGCAAAAAGTATTAATGGCTCCTCAAGGCCCTGAATTTTCGGAAATTGTTCAAGGTTATTGGCGCATGGGCGATTGGGACATGAACTCTCAAGAATATTTGAGTTTTCTGAAGTCACATATTGAACTTGGTATCAGCACTGTTGATCATGCCAATGTTTATGGTGATAACCCGAGTTGCGAAGCACTCTTTGGTGAGGCATTAAAGCTAGACCCAAGTGTTCGAAATCAAATAGAAATTGTTTCTAAGTGCGGTATTGAATTGGTCGCTGATAATGGCGCGCATGTTAATCATTACGACAGTACACCCGCGGCAATTGAACAGTCGGTAGACACATCTCTGTCTCGTCTAGGCATTGAGTCACTTGATGTCTTACTTATTCATCGTCCAGATTGGTTGATGGATGTCGATGCTATTGCTGAAACGTTCGCAGGACTGAAACGCTCAGGTAAAGTTCAGCACTTTGGTGTGTCGAACTTTACGGTATCTCAGTACGCACTACTGCAGTCGCGCTTAGACGTGCCATTAGTTACAAATCAGATCGAAATTAACCCTGTGAATATGGGGGCGACAACCGACGGAACCCTTGATCAATTGTACCAACATAGAGTGCGACCTATGGCTTGGTCTTGTTTAGCAGGGGGTCGTGTATTCACTGAGACAAGCGATCAGATGAGCCGGCTAAACGTAACTTTAAATGAGATTGCGGACGAGGTCGGAGCAGTCTCAATTGATCAAGTTTTATACGCGTGGTGTATGGCATTACCATCAAATCCTGTGGCGATCGTTGGTAGTGGAAATATTGAGCGAGTTAAGGCTGCGGTAGACGCTTTAAAACTTAAGTTGAGCCGTGAACAATGGTATCGAATTTGGGTTGCATCGAATGGTTTCGGTGTTCCTTAGTGGCGATTTTTTCTCTGCGCCAACTTGTGACATGTCAGTAAACTCGCACGCCATACAGGTTGCGAGATACATTCTCGGGTTGTCATGGGTATATCAAGGTTTTTTCCCTAAGCTATATGCAATTGCGCCTCTCGAGCGCCAATTAACCGCGACGATGGGGTTCACTCCTGAAGCCTCAGATATGATTACCCGTGGTGCAGGCGTAAGTGAAATAATATTTGGCTTATTCTTGATCGTCGGTTACAGAAATAGAACACTACATATGTTGAATATCCTAGCCCTGCTTGGGTTACTCGCTTATGTTGTTGTTATGATGCCTTCCTTGTTGCTTGAGGCTTTTAACCCCGTTACGACTAATTTACCCCTTATCGTTTTAAGCGTGGTGTTAATATCGAGTATTAAATCGCAAGATAGCCACACTAGGAAACGGTGAGTACAGAGTTATACTAAACTTATTTTGGAGAGCCGGGTTTGAAGAGAATATTGATATTTGGAAATTCAGGCTCGGGTAAAACAACCTTGGCTCAGCGGTTATGCAAGCAATACTAATTGGCGCATCTCGATCTAGATACAATTGCCTGGCAAGCAGCAGTATCTGCGAATAAACCTCCTCAACGTAACGCTCTTTCTAAGTCAAAAATATTAATCGACTCCTTTTGCGATAC